>SUVK01000028.1 GCA_015062055.1 Akkermansiaceae bacterium | reverse complement strand
GTCCACAAGGGGGAAGGACTCATTGCCGTCCTTCCCCCTATCCCCCATCCTGCTAGGGCAGTTTGGGCTCCTTTGGAGACTTTTTGGGAGGGCTTTCGGTGTCGCATTTGATTTTACAACTTGCAAATAATACTCTGCATATTCAGAAATCTTGACAATACGACCAAATGTTATATAATACGCTCAAGATTATGGCATTTAAATATCACGATTTTTTTGTTAAAGAGATTGAGCTTTACAATTTTCGAAAGTTTGATTATTTACATGTGACATTTAATGATCAGGTAACCGCATTGACAGCCCCTAATGGTGGCGGTAAATCTGCCATATTAGATGCATTAGCGGTGGGGTGTTCTCATTATGTCAATAGTCTCAATATTTCTTCGGGTATAACGGGATTCTCTGTCGATGACCACCGTTTAATTAATCAGCGGGGGGAAGGGATGACTCCGGCTATTGATGATATGAGGATAGTATGTAAGGGGCGTGTTGGCAATAAAGAAATGGAGTGGAGTCGCGAACGAACAAATAAAGATAACGCAAAAACAAGAATTGCGAATGCGCAATGTTTGCAAAAAGCTGCACAAGATTTTTTAAAACTCTCTGCTCATGCCGATATTGAGCCCCAAGATGATTATCCGGTAGCTCCTCTTATAGTCTTTTATGATACTCAAAGATTATCAAACAAACAAAGATTAACGGAAAAAAGAAAACCTCAGCGCGCCGACCGATTTGAAGGATATGGTGATTGTCTCACTTCGGGGTCTTATATACGCATATTTAAAGATTGGTACAAGGCTCTTTCTGCTCAATTTTTACAGGAGACCCCCGGAAGTTACAGACACAGTATTTTAAAAAATCAACTATCCATAGTTAACCATGCGGTGTCTGCGGCTTTGTCTCATGTCGGATGGCACAATCTGAAATGGGATTTTATACGTAATGACTTATCAATGGAACATGCCGATTATGGAACTTTGTGCTTTAGTCAACTGAGTGATGGTATTCGAAATGTCCTTAATCTGGTAGCAGACATAGTGCATCGAGCCGTTCGAATCAATCCCTTGGCTGCACCTGATTTATTGTTGAATATTAAAGGCCTTGTCATGATTGATGAAATAGATATGTATTTGCATCCTCAATGGCAGCAGCATATTATTGGGGTTTTTAGAGAAATTTTTCCTTGCGTTCAATTTATTGTCTCTACTCATTCTCCTCAGGTGCTCAGTACTCTGAAAAAAGAGCAAATACGTATCATTGGTAATGATGGAGGTTCTTATTTTGCTTCTCAGCCGGAATATAGTCCATATGCAAAATCATCCATTAATGCCTTAGCTGATATTTTCGGAGTTAACCCTGTTCCGGTTGTGCCGGAGAAGATTGATATAATAAAAGTTCAACAGCTATACCGCAATGGACAATTTGAACAAGCAGAAGCATTGAGGCAAAATCTGTTAGCTCGAGGTGTTGAGTTTAACAGTGCAGATATTGATTTGTGGAAGATTATGGCCAACAAATAACTAATTATGCTGGAGTTATTACATGGAATGGAACCGGAAATATTGCGCCTTTTCAAGGCTCAATATAGTGGTACCTTTTCTGCCGATTTGTGGAGCAAGTATAAAGAGTATGAAAGCAAAAACTCCGGCAATAAACCTCTTGTTCGCACGTTGCATGCGCTTCAAGAAGGTCTTTGTGTATATTGCGAACGCAAGATATATGTAACAAAAAGTGAATGTCGTGAAGATGAATTAAATCGTCATGTCGAGCATTTGCTTGCTAAAAGTACGCATCCCCATTTAACGTTAGAGTACACAAATCTTGCACTCAGTTGTACCTGCGAGGGTAAACGAGGAACCTCTACATGTGGTGCAAAAAAAGCGGAACGATTGCTCCCCATTCTCCCAACGGAAAAGCACCTCCATCTCTTTGACCTAGATATGGAATCCGGGAGGCTTATACCTGCATTTGGTGTTAGCAATGATGACAAACAAAAGGTGCTGGAGTGTATCTCTCTGCTTAATCTCAATCTTTCGGAATTATGTTTGCGCCGTCTTCATATTATAGAAAATATGAAGAAAATTTTAGTTGCCGAATCCGTTGAATGGCCTGTAAAACAACGATTACTTCAAGATTATTGTACTGAAAGAACAGCGTACGGACAACCATTTGCTCATACGTTGCGACATGTATTATCCATTTTTCTACATTAAATATGAATTGTATGAGAATGCCATCCTATGTGTCTATTCTTTTTTCTTGCCTAAGCAAAAGAGAATATGGTAGCATGGTGGTATGATGTACCGAGCCTTGATAGCCTTGTTGACGTGTGGCCTTGCCTGCGCAGCGGAGAGTTTTGAGAGCTGCGCCACCGGTGCGGTGAGCAAGCTGCAGACGGAGTACGGCGCCCTTACGGCAGAGCCCGGCCATGCGGAGGTGTTGGGCAAGCTGGCCCGCACGGGTAAAAAGGCCCTGCATATTATGGGTGGTAAAAATCGCGTGGTGCAGCTGGGCTTTGAGCAGCCCCTTGAAAAAGAAGCCTCCCTCAGCTTCTGGATGGAGCGCTGGACAAAGGCGAACCCCTTCGATTTTCGCTTGGTGGCAGACACCCCGCAGGGCGAGGTGCAGCTCTTGCATCTTCAAAATATGGCCGTTAAGGGGTACACCAAGCAGGTGCAGGTGGCATTGCCTGCCGGTACCACGGCGGTGCGGCTCCTCAGCACCACGGCACCCAAAGGCGGTGTGTTGGTGGATGACTTGCAGCTGGATTCTGAGCCCATGGTGGTGCAGGAGGTTAAGCTGGAAAACCCCGGTGCCTATCCCATGCTGAAGCGCGCACCCATCAACCCCGTGATGCGTTACAAGGTGACTACCAAGGGTGCGCTCAACCCCGTACAGGTGCAGAAGGTGCATTTGCGTGTGAGCCCGGCAGATGCCATTGAGGAGGTTACCCTGCGCACCGGCAATACAGATGGCACCTCCTTCCGCAACAGTGTGGTATTGGGCAAAGGAAAACCCGATGCAGACGGCACCGTTCGTTTTGAATGCGAAGGCGCTCTGCAGACCGGCGAAAATATCTTGTGGGTAGATGCTACCCCCTCTGCCATCGCCAAGGTAGGCACAGAAGTTACTTTTGCCAACTTGGGTATCAGTATTGCAGGTAAGCGCCGTGCAGAGAAAACACCCCGCGTGAAGCAGCGCATAGGCTACTACCTTGCCGTGCCCGGTGAAGAGGTGCTCAACCCCGCGCGTGGGGGAGAGGCTCGCCCGTGCGTCAGTTTCCGTATACCCGGCCTCATCCGCACGCAAGAGGGTACCCTCATTGGCTGTTTCGATGCCCGCTACCGCAACAAAAATGACCTGTGCGAGGATATCGATGTGGCCATGGTGCGCTCTGAAGACGGCGGCCAAACCTAGAGCCTGCCTACCGTCAACATGGATGCCGGCCCCGGTGCCGACAACGGCTGCGGCGACCCCTGCATTCTGCAAGATACCGCCACCGGCCGCATTTGGATGCAAGCACTGGCCTGCCATTTCAACCGCGGGCCCAGCATCCGCGGCTCTGCCACCGGCACAGACCCCGCCAAAACCGGCCAGTGGGAGATGGTGTACAGCGATGACGACGGCAAGACGTGGAGCAGTAATGTGAACGTGACCACGCAAATCAAAAAGGATGAATGGACTCTCATCCTCGCCGGCCCGGGCTGCGGCATCTGCACAAGCCAAGGCGTGCTGGTATTCCCCGCCCAGATTTGGGATACCAAGAAGAAAGAACCCAGCCAAAGCACCATTTGCTACTCTGAGGACAACGGCAAAACCTGGCATTACGGCGAGGGCGTGCCCTACCGCTCCTCCGAGTGCCAAGTGGTAGAGCTGGCAGACGGCTCGCTCATGCTTACCTGCCGCAATGAGCAGCGCACTGGCAAACGCGCCATTTTCACCACAAAAGACCTCGGCAAAACCTGGCAAGCGCACCCCACCCACCTTGCAGCCTTGCAAGATTGCACCTGCCAAGCCTCGCTCGTGGCGGTAGATTCTCCTAAGTATGGCCGCCTGTTGCTCTACTCTCACCCCAATTCCCCCGTGCGTTTCCGCAATACCATGACCCTGCGCGCCTCTCGCGATGAGGGCAAAACCTGGTCCCCCGGCTACGTGTACGACTCTCGAGAGAGCTGGGGCTACTCTTGCATTGCCATGGTAGACGATGAGCACGTGGGCATTATCTACGAGTCTACCCACGTTAGCGAGACCAACGATATGCACGGCATAGGCTTCATCATTGTCCCGCTCAAAACCGTGCTCGGCGAAAAAGAATAAGGCCGGTATTGGTTTTCGCTCTGTTAAAGACAAAAAAGAGATGGAGCCTAGAAAACCTGTGACGCCTGACAAATTCGCACTTCGCATCTTGTACTTCGTTCTTCAAAAAATTGCCTCCTACCACAACTATAGTATATAAATAGCGCGAATAGTTGTCAACATAAAAGTGATACTTAGTGCATTATGTCATAAACTCGTGGCATAACGGGGTTGCGTACTGAGTTTGAACTTGACGGCAGGGGGGTGTAATATGTTAACCTGTCACACAAACATTACGTTTTTCAAGTTTACTTTAGCACATTATGGACAAAATAGTTTATCATTTCGGTGGAGGTACCGCCGATGGCGATGGCAGCATGAAAGCGCTGCTGGGTGGCAAGGGTGCCAATTTGGCAGAGATGGCACGCATTGGTTTGCCCGTGCCTCCGGGATTCACCATTACCACAGAAGTTTGCACCTACTACTACGAGAACGGCTTGACCTACCCCGCAGAGCTTGATGCCTTGGTGCACGAGGGTATTGCCAAGATGGAGGGGCACGTGGGCCGCAAGTTCGGTGACACCACCGCCATGCCCCTGCTGGTTTCCGTACGCTCCGGTGCCCGTGAGTCTATGCCCGGTATGATGGACACCATCCTCAACCTCGGCCTTAACGATGAGACCGTAGAGGCCATGGCCTCCGCCACCGGTAACCCCCGCTTTGCTTGGGACTGCTACCGCCGTTTTGTACAGATGTACGGCGACGTTGTCATGGGCGTGCAGAAGGATGAGGGCGAGGACTTGGAGCCCTTCGAAAGCGTCATTCACACCCTCAAGCATGAGCGCTACAGCAAAGATATCTCCGACTCCGAGTTGACCGCCGACGATAGCCGCGAGCTGGTGAAGCGTTTCAAGACTCTCGTACTTGCCCGCAGCGGCCAGAGCTTCCCCTCCGACCCCTGGGAGCAGCTCAAGGGCGCTATCGGAGCCGTGTTCGGCAGCTGGAACAACGACCGCGCCATCACCTACCGCCAGAAGTACGGCATCCCCAGCGAGTGGGGTACTGCCGTGAACGTGCAGAGCATGGTGTTCGGCAACACATCCGACGAGTCCGGCTCCGGTGTGGCCTTTACCCGCAACCCCGCCATCGGTGTTAACGAGTTCTACGGCGAGTTCCTCATGAATGCCCAGGGTGAGGACGTTGTGGCCGGTGTGCGCACCCCCGACCCCGTGGCTAAGTTGGCAGAGGTAATGCCCAGCGCCTTCCAAGAGCTGTGCGATATTCGCAAGAAGCTCGAGAACCACTTCCGCGACATGCAGGATTTCGAGTTCACCATTCAGGACCGCAAGGTATACATGCTGCAAACCCGCAACGGCAAGCGCACCGGTATTGCCGCTTTTCGCATTGCTTGCGATATGGAACGCGAGGGACTCATCGACTGGCAGACAGCTGTTAAGCGCATCCCTGCTGACCAGGTGGACCAAGTGCTGGCCCCCGTGTTCGACGCATCCGCCATCAAGAAAGTACGCCCCATTGCTAAGGGCCTCAACGCCGGCCCCGGCGCTGCCTCCGGCCGTATTTACCTGAATGCCAACCGCTGCATCGAGGCCACCAAGAAGGGTGAGCACGTGCTGCTGGTTCGCTTGGAGACCTCCCCCGAGGACCTTCGCGGTATGATTGCCGCAGAGGGTATTCTGACCGCCCGCGGTGGCCTCTCCAGCCACGCTGCTCTTGTAGCCCGCCAAATGGGCAAGGTTTGCGTATGCGGCGTAAGCGAGCTGGAGATTGACTACCAGAAGCGCACCGTCACCATCGCCGGTGTTACCTACCAAGAGGGCGACTACCTCTCCTTGGACGGCACCGCAGGTCTTGTCTATGCCGGCAAGATTGCCACCGCCCCCTCCGAGATTATCCAAGTGCTTATCAAGAAGACCATGACGCCCGAGCAAAGCCAGAACTACCGCGACTTTGCCCGCGTGATGGACTGGTGCAAGCATGCCACCCGCCTGCAGGTACGCACCAATGCCGACTCCCCCGAGCAGGCAGAAGCCGCCATCGCCTTCGGCGCCTCCGGCATCGGCCTGTGCCGTACAGAGCACATGTTCTTCGGTGGTAACCGCATTGACTACATGCGCCGCATGATTCTCTCCGAGCGCCTTATGGAGCGCAAAGAGGCCGTAGAGCGCTTGCTGCCCTTCCAGAAGGGTGACTTCAAGGGTATCTTCAAGGCATTGGCAGGGCGCCCCGCCACCATCCGCCTGCTGGACCCCCCCCTGCACGAGTTCTTGCCCCACACCAAGGAGCAGCAGCTTGATATCGCCAAGAAATTCAACTTGCCCGTAGAGCTCATCATGCGCCGCGTGCAAGAGCTCCACGAGTTCAACCCCATGCTGGGCCACCGTGGCTGCCGCCTCGGTATCTCTTACCCCGAAATCACCGAGATGCAGGCCCGCGCCATCATCGAGGCCGCCATCGAGGTGCAAGAAGAAGAGGGCTTCGAGGTGAAACCCGAAATTATGGTGCCCCTCGTCTCCTTCAAGCGCGAGCTCGACCTGCAAAAGGAAGTTATCGACCGCGTGGCCGAGCAGGTATTTGCCGAGAAAGGCAAGCGCGTGTCCTACAAGGTAGGTACCATGATTGAGATTCCCCGCGCCTGCGTCACCGCCGACGAGATTGCTCAGACCGCCGAGTTCTTCTCCTTCGGTACCAACGACCTTACGCAAACCGGCCTCGGCATGAGCCGCGACGACTCCGGCTCCTTCCTCAACCACTACCGCGACTTGGAGATTGTGACCGCCAACGTATTTGCCTCCATCGATCAAACAGGCGTAGGCCGCCTCATGAAGATGGCTATCGACTACGGCCGCTCCTCTCGCCCCGGTATGAAGATGGGTATTTGCGGCGAGCACGGCGGCGACCCCGCCTCCGTTCGCTTCTGCCACAAGATTGGCCTCAACTACGTATCTTGCTCTCCCTACCGCGTGCCCACTGCACGCCTTGCCGCCGCCCAGGCCGCACTCTCCGAGAACTGATAGCGTAGTTGCTCTCAAATAAAACTCATCCCGACTCCCCTGCAGCCTTGCTGCCGGGGAGGCGGTTTTGGGTAATAATAACGTTGTTCACTCCTTCAGCTTTTTGGTATGTCATTATAGTTGTATTATTAGATTGTTGTTGATTGATAATTTCAAGCATGCTAAAATGAGCTCATGAGTAAAGGTAGCAAAAAGTCTGTTTCTGATATTGTAAAGTCATGGTATCGAGACCGTAATAAGTGGACAGAAGCAACATGGGCGTTGGAGTTCAAAAGTGGTAAAAATGGATTTCCCAAAACATTGTGGGAAACATATAGTGCCTTTGCAAATACAAGTGGTGGTATTATTATTGTAGGGGTAGACAATACCGGAGCATTAGAGGACATCAAGACTGCGGAAAAATATCGAGAAGACTTCTCTAATATACTCAGCTCCGGTACCAAGTGCAATAATATCTTATGCAATGAAGAGGATATCGCCATAGTAGAATTATCAGGTAGGGAAGTATTGGCAATACGAGTAAAAGCTGCCACCGTGGCTCAAAAACCCGTATGCTTGGAAGGCAATCCTACGAAGTGTTATGTCCGCGTTGGAGAAGGAGACCGACGCTGTTCGGTTGAAGAAATAAGTCGAATGCTGAGGGATAAAGATGTAGTTACCTGTCAATATTCGGGAGATTCTATTATCATATCTGATAGCGGTTTGCAGGATTTAGACGCAATAACACTCCAACAATATCGAGATGACCTCAAAAGTAATCGTAGACAGCATCCGTGGGCGTCCTTAGATGATGAGGCTTTACTCACCAAATTAGGAGCTTATCGAAAAGACCGTAAAACGGGAGAATCGGGCTTAACACTTGCCGGTTTGCTAATGTTTGGAAGATCTGAAACCATAAAAGAGCTTCACCCTATTTTTTCCATAGATTATTTCGAGCAAGAAGGCAACGAAAAAGCAAGTTCACGAAAGCGCTGGGTTGATCGTATTACAAATGACGGAACTTGGGAAGCCAACCTATATCAATTTTTTCACAAAGTATTACAACGTTTGACCGATGATTTAAAGCGCCCATTCCGATTAGGAGTGGATTTGAAGCGCAAAGATGATTCTACGGCCTATGAAGCAATTCGCGAAGCTTTGGCTAATGCCATTATTCACGCAGACTACCGATCTCCCGGAGGAGTAAAAATAACCAAAATGCCTAGTGGCTTGATATTAGAAAATTCCGGTACTCTGCTGATGAGCAAGGAAGAGGTGTATGCCGGAGGAAATAGTCTATGCCGTAACAAAAACTTACAAACTATGTTTAAGCTTGTGGGTATTGTAGAAGAAGCCGGTTCCGGTGTGGATGTGCTGATGAAGGGCTGGTCTGAAAACTTCCTATGTTTGCCTTGTGTAAGTGAGGATTTGGTAGCTTATAAAGTAAGCTGGTCATTACCATATCTTGCTATGCTTCAAAAAAATGTGTTGCTGACGCAGCAGGAATTTCTTGGGTATGAAAAATATGGACGCTTATCCACACTAGAAAAGATTCTCTTGTTAATGATTCCGCATGATAAGTTTGTAAGTAATCAGGAATTGCGAGTTTACTTGTCAAGTATGCATGCGGTGGATCTTGGTAAAATATTATCTCATCTGCGTGATGAAGGTTATCTACAGAGTAGGGGAAACAGCAATGCTACAAAGTACCGCCTTTCTGACAAACTGGCAGAGAGAATTAAACTCTTGGATAAAGTCTCCAATTCCACTTTTGACGTAGGAAGTAACGTAGGAAGTAACGTAGGAAGTAACGTAGGAAGTAATGTACGACCGGAGGCGTACGCGCAGGTTTCAAAAGATTTAGGGCTACCAGCTGAGCTGATGGCCGAAATAGAGTTGTATAGACAAAACCGCAAAAATCCTCGGCAACATACTGATTCATTAATTATACGTATATGTACACAACGACAGGTGACGATGTTGCAGCTGAGCATTTTATTAAATCGTGAAGCGGAACCTCTTCGTCGTGATTTTGTAGCACCATTAGTGCGGCATAATAAATTACGTTTCACAGAAGAAAGTAAACACAGCTCAGGGCAGTCATATACCACTGCTATGAATGATGAAATGCCGTCGTAACTTTCTTACCTCAAGAATTTAAGTATATGAAAGTAACCACTCTTTTTTCGATTATTGCAGGGGGGATGCTGCTACAGGCCTGCACATGCGTGCAGCAATGGCAGGAGGCACGTGAGATGGATGCCAAGTACAACGCCTATGTTGAACGGTGCCAAACCGAAGACTCGGAACTGACTTCTTTAAAAAAGGCAGCAGCTACAGCCGCGCGGGCTCAGATTCGCGTGGTATGGGATACCGATAAAGAAGACACCCTTATCGCCCTTGGGGCAGAGGAGTTGGCCGCTATTCGAGAGATGATGCCGAGAATGAAAGAAACACCCGCCCTTTGCCGCGAGGCATGGGAAAAGCAGCAACGACAGTACCCTATGTTGGTATCTTACCGCGGCTTCGGCTTCTTGGAGTTCTTGAATGACCAGGGCGAAACAATAGCGGAACTTGCACTCGAGGTCATGCAAATCGGCACCTGTGAAAAAGCAGAAGAATACACCCGCGATTACCGCTTTTCCCGCCCCGCCTACATGCTGCCGGCGGCAGATTTAACCCGCTTCAAATTCTTGCCCGCCATGGTAAAATACGAGCAACTGTAGGAGCTGTGAATTTGTGTTAAATGCGAAAAGGCTTGATAATGTGCTGAAACGTGGTAAAATAGCTCGCGTATGAAAGCCATAACAAGCATATTGGCCGGGGTGGTAGCCATGGTGGCTGCGGTTGCACCGCAGGCACAGGCGGACCGCAATTCTGACTACTGGGCACCGGAGAACATGGCCAAGCGCCAGTGTACATCCGTGCATTTGGGCTATTTGCCTTCAATCCCTTCTCACACAGCAGCTTATCAAGAGATTGTGGTAGAGAAGAGTGCCCCCGGTACATACTTTGCCGCCAACAATTTCGGTTGCGGTTACATCGGTGTGCAAGAGCTCTGCGAAAAGACAGAGGATGGTACCCGTTATGTGCGTAAGGCGATTTTCTCGATTTGGGATGCCAAGGATAGTGGCGATAACCCCCATGCTGCCCCCGAAGAGGAGCGCGCCAAGTTGGTGCAGAAAGGCCGTTTGGTGACTACCCGCCGTTTTGGTGGCGAGGGCACGGGCGGTAACTCCATGCGCGTGTTTGATTGGAAAGAGGGCGATGTGATACGCACCCTCGTTATCGAGCGCCCGGATGGTGAAGACTTCCGCCAGATTGCCGGTTACATTTGGGACCCCGAGACCAAGCAGTGGGAGCTGCTGAGCTGCTGGCGTATTCAGGCTCTGAGCCGTGGCTTGGGTGGTGGCTGTGGCTTTGTGGAGGATTTCTGCCGCAATGTAGAGTCCAAAAAATACGAGCGCCGCGCTACGTTTGGCCCCGCTTGGCGTTGGGATGGCAAGCAGTGGTCTGCCGCCACGGAGTTCCGCTTCACCAAAGACGGCAACCCCAACATGGAGATTAACTGCCGCATCAACCCTCAGCTTGGTTACTACTCCCTTGCAACCGGTGGCGATATTAAGCCCGAGGCCGATTTCCAACCCTGGGAGGTCAAGAAGCTTGATAAACAACCCAAACCCGAGCAACCCGGTGAGGATGTGATGAAGCTTATCAATGCCCCCAAGCTGGAGCAAAAGTAAGCTGAAACAAGATTTTTTTAATTCAACACCCCGACTCATATTGCCTGAGTCGGGGTGTTTTGTCTATAGTTGCTTGAAAAGATTCAAAATAGTAGAGCTGCACTATTATGAGGCTATGCGCGTAGCTGACACTCTAACATGTTATAGGCGGGTGAGTCAACTATAAAGCATGCAGAAAATGCAAAATTTATGCAAATTTAATAAATTCGGGGTTGCCAAAACAGGTTTTTGGGTGTAGAATAGCGCGCTTTTTCAGCAAAAGTAATTCAACAAACAACATATTAACAGACAGATGGACCCCAATACATTATTCTGGATCGTTCCTGTTGCCTCCGTACTTGTGCTGGCATTTGCTGCCAAGTTCTTCTTCGATATGAAGAAGGCCGACGAAGGTAACGACCGCATGAAGGAGATTGCGGGCTACGTGCGCGAAGGCGCCATGGCCTACCTTAAGCAGCAGTACAAAGTTGTTGCCATCTTCTTCGTAATCATCGCTATTGCATTTGCAATTATGGCATACTACGGCCTGCAAAACAACATTGTGCCCGTAGCCTTCCTTACCGGTGGTATTTTCTCCGGTCTTGCCGGTTTCATCGGCATGAAGACGGCTACCTATGCCTCCGGCCGTGTGGCTCAGGCTTGCCGCGATAAAGAGGACGGGCTGAACAAGGGCCTTCAGCTTGCTTTCCGCTCCGGCGCTGTATTGGGCCTGACGGTGGTGGGCTTCGGTCTGCTTGATATTTCCGGTTGGTACTTGATTTTGGAGTATACTCCGCTGCTGGGTGATTGCAGTGGTATTACCAAGTTGGTGCACATCACCACCGTGATGCTTACCTTCGGTATGGGTGCTTCCTTGCAGGCTCTCTTTGCCCGTGTGGGGGGTGGTATTTACACCAAGGCTGCCGACGTAGGTGCTGACCTTGTGGGTAAGACCGAGTATCACTTCAATGAGGACGATCCTCGCAACCCCGCTACGATTGCTGACAACGTGGGTGATAACGTGGGTGACGTAGCCGGCATGGGTGCAGACTTGTATGAGTCTTACGCCGGTTCCATTCTTGCCACGGCCGCCTTGGGTGCTGCCGTAGCCGCTGCCGTCGGCAACTATGACATGGGCCTCAAGCTTGTGATGGCTCCCATGATTATCGGTGCCGTAGGTGCAATTCTCTCCATTTTGGGTGTATTCATGGTACGCACCAAACCCGGTGCAACCCAGACCCAGCTTATGGCTGCCCTTAACAAGGGTATTAACTTCTCCGGTGTGCTCATCGCTGTATTCTCTGCTCTTGTGCTCTGGGCTCTTAATATCGAGAACTGGCTGGGCATTTGGGGCGCTATCATGATTGGTCTCGTGGTGGGTATCGCTATCGGTAAGGTGACAGAGTACTACACCTCTTTCGAGTTCAAACCCGTTAAGTTCATTGCCGAGAACGCCACCACCGGCCCTGCTACGGTTATCATCTCCGGTATCGGTGTGGGTATGATTTCCACCTGCTGGCCGGTAATTTTCATTGTGCTTGGCACCATCGGTGCGTACCTGTCCGCCGCCGGTGCCGGCGAGTGGTCCTTCACCGCTGATAACATGGCCGCCGGTCTGTATGGTATCGGTATCGCCGCCGTGGGTATGCTTTCCACCCTCGGCCTCACCTTGGCAACGGACGCTTACGGTCCCATCTCTGACAACGCAGGTGGTAACGCCGAGATGAGCGCTCTGGGTGACGATGTGCGTAGCCGTACGGATGCTCTGGATGCTCTGGGTAACACTACTGCTGCTACCGGTAAGGGTTTCGCCATCGGTTCTGCTGCTCTTACGGCTCTTGCTCTTCTTGCCTCCTACATTGAAGAGCTCAAGATTGCTGCCGGTCGCTTGGGTGATCAAATCATCACCATCAGCAAGTGGGGGGCTCCCGTTGGCACCGGTAATGAGGTTGCTTCTTGGAATATCGCCACCTTCATGTCCAAGTTCGAGGTAACCCTCATGAACCCCAAGGTTCTGCTTGGTATCTTCATTGGTGCTATGCTTTCTTTCCTCTTCTGCGGTCTTACCATGAACGCCGTGGGCCGTGCTGCCAAGAGCATGGTGGAAGAGGTGCGTCGCCAGCTGAGCGATAAGGACGTATTCGAGGGCCGCAAGAAGGCCGACTACGCACGCTGCGTGGGTATCTCCACCCAAGGTGCCCAGCGTGAGATGGTTGTACCCTCTCTCATCGCTGTGGTTGTACCCGTAGCTACCGGGCTTTTGATGGGTGTAGCCGGTGTATTCGGTTTGCTGGCCGGTGGTTTGGCCGGTGGCTTCGTGCTGGCTGTGTTCATGGCCAACTCCGGTGGTGCTTGGGATAACGCCAAGAAGTACATTGAAACGGGCGATGCCGAGTTCTGCGGCAAGCACACCCCCATCCATGACGCCTCCGTTGTGGGTGATACCGTGGGCGACCCCTTCAAAGATACCTCCGGTCCCTCCCTTAACATTCTCATTAAGCTTATGAGCATGGTGTCCATCGTGACAGCCGGTCTCAACATCGCTTTCTCTCTGCTGTAATTAAAAACTTACCGCAGTTTCCAAAATGCCCCCTCCGTTCTTCGCGGTCGGGGGCGTTTTTTTGCTCAAAATGGACGCTGTCTCATAGATTTTTTATGTAAAAGTTAAGAAAATAACACATTTATGGGTGGAAAATCGAATTTTTTCTTTACTATAAGTCATAACTGTGTTATCACGAGGGAGGTCACTGCATGCAGCAGTAGCCGTAATAAGCTCATACGAACATGAAAAAGAACTTATACATCGCCTTGTTGTCCGCCGGTATGCTTGCACTTAGCTCCTGCGGTGATAATGCCGAGAAACCCGCTGAGCAAAAAGCTGAAAAGCCCGCTGCAACGGAGACTACGGCTGCTTCTCAAGAAACTGCCGCAGTAGAGGAAGAGACCCCCGCCGTTGAGGAGGAGGAGCCCGCAGTAGAGGAAGAGACCCCTGCCGTTGAGGCGGAGGAGCCCGCTGTGGAGGAAGAGACCCCCGCCGTTGAGGAGGAGGAGCCCGCAGTAGAGGAAGAGACCCCCGCCGTTGAGGAGGAGGAGCCCGCAGTAGAGGAAGAGACCCCCGCCGTTGAGGAGGAGGAGCCTGCAGTGGAGGAAGAAGAACCCGCCGTTGAGGAGGAGGAGCCTGCAGTGGAGGAAGAAGAACCCGCCGTTGAGGAGGAGGAACCCGAAGCTGATGAGGAAGAACTCGTAGAGGGAGAAGAGCTTACAGAGGAAGAAGAAGAGCCCGCTGACGACGAAGAGTTGGACCTCGAGCTGTAATTTTTCTCTTATTCAAAATCTAAGTTTATCAAAAATAGCCACCCGAATGGGTGGCTATTTTGCTTGAGTTTGTGCAGTGCTTTTTTCGGGGAGGGTGGTTGGGGTGATGTGCCACAAAAAATACAGCCGGTAGCCTGTATTTTCTATAATGAGTATCGTGGCGTGCGTAATCTATCAACAAAATAATGATAGCTTAATTTTTTTGCAAAAAATTAACCGGCACAGTTTATCGAGCCGGTTAAAATGATATCATCGCGTTTTTTGTGATGAGTCAAAACGGTGCCTTTGGGTCAATTTTATTTATTGACGCGCAGAAAGATGATACGTTGGGCAAAGAGCGGGTTGTCGGATTCCATTTTAATGACAAGGCGATTGCGCAAGCGTTTGGCGGTAGATTTTGGGGTAACGGTGACGGTGTATTCGCCCTTGCGTTTGCCCTTGGCAGCCTTGTAGATAAAGTCATCGCCCTCGAGGCCTGCCTCTTTGAGCGATTTGACGGGGGAGCCCTTAGGCACGGTGATATGGAGTACTTTGGGGGTAGGGGCCTCGCCTATTTTCCAAACGAGTATGGCGGGGGAGAATACAACGGCCTGTGGCACGTCGAACTTCATGGTAAGGGTAGTTTGCATGCCATCTGCCGTGGTGGCAGCAATGGTTTTATCTACCGATGCATCGAAGGTGGAGGTGTCAACCACGGCGGTGAGTTTGTTGCCGTTTACCGTAACTGTGGTGCAGTCGCAATGCGGCTTGGCTGCAGTGATGGTGCAATCTGCCTCAAAGACAACGGTTGTTTGTTTTTGTCCGTAATCAAGCGCGATTTTTTTGGTAGGTGTGGCGAAGCCGGCCAACGCGGGGCAGGCGGCGGCGAAGGCGAGCAAGAAACTGAGGCTGCGTTTCATATAATCATGCATTTTTTTCTGTTGTAGGGGTGTCGTCCTTTTTCTCGGGGGTGATGAATGAGGCAATCAGGAAGAGCCCGGCTGCGATGCACACAAAGGAGTCTGCCAAGTTAAAGACAGCGTAGTGGTACATGCCATCGTAGGAGGTGGAGGACGAAATCCATGGGAAGGCGAAGTCAAGAAAATCTACCACGTAGCCGTTGGCAAAGTTTTGGAAGAAGCTGAGAGACTCTGCCCCTTTGAGCCAAAAGCCCTGCAAGAGGCGGTCTGTCATATTGCCGAGCACGCCGGCCATGATGCAAACCCAAGCGGTTTTGAGCAAGCGGGTGTTGAATACCCCCTTGCGGTAGAAGATAATCAAGGCGGTCAAAGCCACAATTTGTATGCCCAAGAATACGAACGGAGCCCATGCAGTGCCATGCCCCATACCGAAGGCTACGCCCTGATTGTGGGCTCTTACAATATTTAAGCGTAACAGGGATGACTCTTTCACTACGGCAACGGAGTCCATGAAAAAGCGGGCAGGTTCTTCAAAGTTTAGTACGATAGACCATTTGGTTACTTGGTCCGCTACATACAGAAGAGCGACTATCAGAATCAGGATGAGGGTGGTGCGATTTTTGGTCATGGTAAAATGAAGAGGGAAAAGCACCCCGCCTGTGTTGCCATCAGGCGGGGTGAAGAAGGGTGGTGCATCAGCGGCATATCTCTGCGCAGCGCTCGCACAGGCATTCGTCGTTTACGGCGGGCTCGTAGCGGCGGCAGCGCGGGCACATGGCGTGCGTGGTCTTCTCGGCCGTGGCGGCAAGCTCTGTGCCACGTACAACGTTGAGACCCGAGATAATGAAGAAGGTCTTGGCAAACTCGGCATCCTCCAGCAATGCTACCACATCGGCAGATTCTTCTTGCGGCAGGGTGAGGGTTACTACGGCTTCGTTGTTTTTGTTGAAAGCCTTGGCCTTAATTTGTGCCTCGATGGCAATTTGGATGACTCCCTTAATCTGCTGCAAGCGGGTAAAGGTGGCAGTGTAGCCTTTATCGAAGGCGGCATCGGCGGTGGGGAAGTCTTGCTCGTGCACGGAGTCTGTGTGGCCGGCGTGCTCCCAAGCCTCTTCTGCCGTATAGGCGAGAATGGGGGCGAGCAAACGTACCAGTACATCAAACACGCGGTTGATGGCATACTGGCGGCTCAGGCGGCGGGGGCTGCCGGCGGCGTCGCAGTAGAGGCTGTCTTTGGTGATGTCGATGTAGAGGGCCGAGAGGTCGTTGGTGCAGAACTGGTTGATAGCCATGAATACCTTGCGGAACTCGTAAGCATCGTATGCGGCACGCACCTCGTTGATGAGGGCGTTGCTGCGCTCGAGAATCCAGGCATCAAGTGCGTCGAGAACCTCGGGTTTCTCGCCGTTGTAGCCTTTGAGGTTGGCTAACAAGATACGCAGGGTGTTGCGCAGGCGGCGGTAGGGGTCGGTAATCTGTTTAAAGAGATCTTCGCCGAAGGGTACCTCGTTTTGCCAGTCTACCGAGCTTACCCACAGGCGCACGATATCTGCACCGTATTTCTCATAGAAGTACTTGGCATTGGTGGGTTTGGTGTAGGTGCCTTGGGCGCTCTTGGAGAGTTTGGAGCGGTCTTGGTTTACCACGAAGGCATGGGTGAGCACCTTTTTATACGGGGCCACGCCGCGCCACGCGCAAGAGAGCATCAGCGAGCTTTGGAACCAGCCGCGGTGCTGGTCTGTAGCCTCCAAGTATACATCGCATGGGGCGTGCAGCTCGGGGTGCTCCTCGAGCACGGATACGTGCGAGCAGCCGGAGTCAATCCACACGTCGAGCGTGTCTTTACCTTTCTTGAGGTTGGTGGGCAGGCCCAGTTTCTCACAGAGCTCGGCATCACTCAGCTCGAACCAAATGTTGGTGCCGTGCTCGGCCACAAGGTCGGCCACTTTGTTGACGATTTCGGCAGAGAGCACGGGTTTGTCGTTTTCGTCGAAGAAGACGGGCAGGGGTACACCCCATGTGCGTTGGCGAGAGATACACCAGTCGGGGCGAGCCTCTACGGTGCTGTAGATGCGGTTGCGGCCCCAAGCGGGCAGCCACTCGGTTTTGTCAATCTGCTCCAGCGCTTGGCCGCGCAGTTTCTCCATGCTGATGAAGAACTGTTTAACGGCGCGGAAGATGATGGGGGTTTTGGAACGCCAGCAGTGCGGGTACTGGTGGGTAAACTCTTCGCGTCCCAGCAGGCGGTCGCCTTCTACCAG
Source organism: Akkermansiaceae bacterium (assembly GCA_015062055.1). GTDB lineage: Bacteria > Verrucomicrobiota > Verrucomicrobiia > Verrucomicrobiales > Akkermansiaceae > Akkermansia. The sequence goes on along the minus strand of SUVK01000028.1, from coordinate 11,101 downwards.
CAGGGTGATGATGTCTTCGTTGCACTTGAATACGTGCTTGCCTACCAAGTGCGGCAGCCCGCATTCGGCGGTATAGTTACCGTCATCGTCTACGGGGGAGAGCACGGGTAAGCCATAGGCCATACCGGCTATGTAGTCGTCTGCACCGTGCCCGGGGGCAATGTGTACAGCGCCGGTACCGGCATCTGTCGTTACATAGGCGGCATTGATGATAAGGGACTCGCGGTCCAAGAAGGGGTGGCGGGCCGTGCGTTTCTCCAGCTCGCTGCCGACAAAGGTGGTGAGCTCTTCTTGCAAAGCCCAGCCGGTCTTGGCGGTAAAGGTTTCGATAAGCTCGCGTACTACAATAAACTTGCGCTCGGCTCCATCTTTGGCGTAGCGGCCCACCACGTAGGTGAAATCGGGGTTAAGGGCAATGGCCAAGTTGCTGGGCAGGGTCCACGGCGTGGTGGTCCAGATGACCATTTCGCAATCTTCGATGCCGTTGACGGCGCCATCCAGCTTGAAGCCTACGTAAATGGCGGTCGAGGTGTCCTCCATGTACTCAACCTCGGCCTCGGCTAAGGCGGTGTGGTGGGCATAGCTCCACTGCACGGGTTTCATGGATTGGTAAACGGCCCCGCTCTCGACCAACTTGGCAAATACGCGCAGAATGCCTGCCTCGTACTTGGGATACATGGTCACGTAGGGGTTGAACCAGTCGCCGAATACGCCGAGGCGGCGGAAGGATTGGCGCTGCTGGTCGAGATACCCCAGAGCGAACTCGGTGCAACGGCGGCGAATTTCGGCGGGCTCGAGCCCCTGGTGCTCTTTTACAACCTTGGCTTCGATGGGCAGACCGTGGCAGTCCCAACCGGGGATGAACGGTGCATAGTACCCGCTCATCGTCTTGCTCTTGACAATGAAATCTTTAAGCACTTTGTTAAGCCCCGTACCCATGTGTACGTCGCCATTGGCAAAGGGGGGACCATCGTGCAGGATGAAGGTGGGCGCACCCTGAGCTTTGCGGCGGCCGGTAATTCGCTCGTAAAGCTTCTCGTTTTCCCATTTTTCAAGACGAGCCGGCTCCTTGGTGGTAAGGTCACCGCGCATGGGGAACGTGGTGTCCGGCAGGAAGATGGTGTCTTTATAGCTCTTGGTGGGTGTGCTCATACGCGCGCCAGTATACCCCCTTATTGCCCTATTGTCAATCATATTGTGGTAAATACGCGTTTTCGTTCAAAAAAATGCTTTTTCTCTTGACGCAATAAGGGCTCTTGTTATAATTTGCTACACCGAGATTGAATCGGCTCACGATATATGATAACTACGAAATCTTGTTTTGCGTTGATGTTAAGTGCAGCGCAAGCATATTCTGCCACAGTTGCGGTCGATGCGCTGAGTAATTCTTGTGCAGTCCAGCAGTTATGATTTCTAAAGAACGCTACGATTACGCGCTTAAAATACAACGTCTCATCCATTTGGCTGAGACGGATTTGCAGGCTTTTGAAAAGGAGTCGGGCATGGAGTATTCGGCAGATAAGGAGAATAAGTTGCGAGAAATTTTCAATACTCAAAACCTGGGCGAAATCATTGCCCGGTATAAAGATGAAGAAGAGCTTAGGCAAAGGGAAGAATCCGAGCTGCAAAGACAGAAACATGAGTTGTTTCTTGCAGAAAAGAAGGCATTTGATGCCTCGCTACCCGGTGTGTCGTACAAGATTTTTTTGGTAATACTCAAGTTTCTTATTGTTTTGCAGGTGTGCTTGCATGCGTTTTTGCAATTCCTGTTTTTCGGTGCTGCTGTAGCAGGGGTGGTTATATATTGGATGGAGCACGACTCATGTGGGTTGCAGGGGGTGAGTATCAATGTGGTGCTTGTTTGCTCTGCTTTGCTGATGCTTTTGGCCGTGTTCAGGGTAAAAGGGAGTTATAATGCCGATGATGCCACCGGTATAGAATACAGCACTACCTATAGCCCGATGGTGGAGCGCACGGGCCGCCGGGTTGTTTCTGTGTGCAGGCTGTTATTGCCCACGTGGTTGGCGGTGCGCCACATTGTCTACTGTGGGGTAGATATTTTGCAGACCGTGGCAAAGCTGGCATTCTTGATGTCGGTGGTTATGCTTGATACGTATTTTTTAACAGCTGTCGCCGTGGCTTATCTTATGGTGCTGGCAACATTCGACAAAATGTGCCGTGAAGATAAGGGCGAGGGTGTATTTTCTCATCTCAAAGAACATGCCTGCGGGTTAGATGTTTTGATGGCGAAACTCGTTTATTCTGCTGTTCTATTGGGGGGTGTCTACTATTTGGGGACCTTGGATTACCACGAGGGGTATATAAAGATGCTCGAGCAGGTCTATGTATTCCTTGTCAACTGCTGAGCTTTATTTCCCCAAGCAGAAGGTGGCAAATACTCGGGTGAGGATATCTTCTGTATCCACTCGGCCGGAGATAGAGCCGAGGGCATCGAGCGCGGCGCGCAGGTCAATATCCATAAGCTCGGGCGAGATTCCGCTGAGCAATCCGGTGCGTGCGGCGGCCAGATAATCCAGCGCTTGTTGCAAGGCATAGCGGTGGCGGGTATTGATGGCTGCCAGTGTGTCCGGCTCGCCGCTGCTGTGTAAGAACCGCTCGGTAATGGTTGTGGCGAGTGTCTCGTGCCCCCGGCCGGTGTGGCAAGAGATGCGTAGGGCCGGCACGTTTTGCCAGTCGGGGTGCTCGGGCAGGTCGCACTTGTTGAGCAATAAGATGTGCTGTGCCGTGGTTGCGGGTATTTCGGCACGGGCGGGGGGCAGGGTGGCATCTGCTACCTCAAGTATGAGGTCGGCCTCGGCCCCGGCGCGGCGACTGCGCTCCATGCCGGCACGCTCGATGGCATCGGTGCTCTCGTGCAGGCCTGCGGTATCTACCAAACGCAGGCGCATACCACCCAAGCTTACACTCTCTTCTATGGTGTCTCGCGTGGTGCCCGCTGTGTCGCTCACAATAGCTCGCTCGTAACCCAACAGCATGTTTAACAGGCTCGATTTGCCTACATTGGGTGCCCCGATAATAGCGGTGCGTATACCCTCTCGCAGCAGGCGTCCTTCGTCTGCCGTGTCCAGCAATACCCGCAGCTCTCCACATACCTCATCTACGGCGGCTACCAGCTCTTGCGTGGTGTCGGGGGCTATGTCTTCTTCGGGAAAATCGATGTAGGCTTCTACATGGGCTGCAACAGAGATAAGCCGGTCTACGGCTGTTTCTACCTTGCGAAAGATGGCACCGTGCAGTTGGTTTTGGGCGGCTCGCAGGGCGAGGTCGCTGCCGGCGTTGATGACATCCATCACGGCTTCGGCCCGGGTGAGGTCCATACGCCCATTTTCAAATGCTCGGCGCGTGAATTCGCCGGGCTCTGCCGGGCGTGCCCCGCATTGCAACAGGCGCTCCAACACGCGCCGTGTTACCAACATGCCACCGTGGCACGATATCTCTACCACATCTTCCCCCGTGTAGCTGGCCGGCCCTGCGTAATATGTGACGACCACTTCATCCACTACGCGCCCCTGCGCATCGCGCACATGCGCAAGCGTTGCACGCCGAGCCTCTGTCACTTTGCCCGTGCAGGCTTGCAGTACGGTTGTTGCTTGTGGCCCGCTCATGCGTACAACGGCTATGGCCCCACTTCCCGGGGGCGTGGCGATGGCGGCTATCGTATCGGTGCTTTGCATGTCCTCTTTATCCTCTCATATTCCCCCGATTTTTGCAACTCCTTTGTGCGTTTTATCTTTCTTTTTGAATGTTTTATATTCTTTTTTCTCTAAAATTTTAATTTTTTAACTTGTTTTTATATCTTTATAATAAATGTGTTATGTCGGATTAATAATTCAAAAGCAATAATAAATTTGAATTAAATGCAAATTTTAGGCTTGCCAAGTCGCAAAAAATAATGTAAACTGCGTCCGCGCCCTTTTCCTACTCTTGGACTAGGGACACCTTCAAACAATCAAAACTAGTAAAGATCATTATGAAGACCATCGCTGTTCTCGCTCTTGCCGCCGCTGCTCTCGTTTCCTGCCAGCAGCAGAACCAGGGTACCGAAGTTAACACCACTGTTGACACCCCCACTGTTGAGGTTAGCAAGAAGTAAGTGATACATGGTAAGCCGTGAGCTTACCTACAAGACACTTTTGGCACGCCCGATATTGTTCGGGCGTGTTTTTGTTTGACCATATCAAGCGATTTTGCTAGAATCCCGCTCATGGCTTATTTGGAGATTAACAACGCCTGTGTGTATTACCCTGTGCGCAACACTTGGGGGACAACGGGCGAGGTAATACGCGCTGTAGACAATGTAAGCCTGAGCCTGGAGCAAGGCTCTATCTTGGGATTGGTTGGGGAGTCCGGCTGCGGTAAATCATCTCTTTCTCGCGCCATTATGCAGCTGCAACCGCTCACCGCCGGCAACATTGTGCTCGATGGTATCAACCTGAGCGAGCTACCCGCGAGAGAGGTAAAACGGCGCCGTACGGATTTTCAGATGGTGTTTCAAGACCCCTACGCCTCCCTCAATCCGCGTATGAGCATTTTTTCTACTTTGGTAGAGGCGTTGAGCCGACGAGAAAAGCTGAAAAAGACGGCGCGACAAGATGCCGTGGCCGAGCTCATGCAGCGTGTGGGATTGAGCCCCGAGCACATGTTCAAATACCCGCACGAGTTCAGTGGTGGCCAACGCCAGCGTATAGCCATAGCGCGCGCCATTGCCCCCCGCCCGGCTTTGTTGCTGGCAGATGAGCCGGTTTCGGCTCTCGATGTTTCGATTCAAAGTCAAATACTCAATCTGCTCACTGACCTGACTCGGCAGATGAATATCAGCATGATTTTTATCTCTCACGACCTCAGTGTCGTGCATTATATTGCAGATCACATTGCCGTGATGCAGCGCGGCAAAATTGTAGAATACGGCAGTGCAGAGGTCGTGTTTAATCACCCCTCTCACTCCTATACGCAAAATCTTTTGGCTGCTATACCTTAGGCTTTATCAAATGAACCGACCACCCTTGCGAGTGGTCGGTTTGCCGTTATTTTTGAGTAAGAGGGTATATGCCGATACTCCGTGTGCTGAATACAGCTGTGAGTATTAATTTTAGTTTCAATATATATGGAAGGATTAATCGGGGAAGATGCTGCGTAAATCGTGGTGGCGCAAGGTGGATGCATCGGCATCGCTCTCTGCCTGATGGCGAGGGGAGGAGGGGTAGGCGTTTTCGCCATCTACCTCTGCAAAGAGACGGCGTGCGCGCTCCATCTGGTCATCTGCCGAGAGCTTGGCGGCAGGGGGCGGAGGCATGGGCATGAGCTCGCCTTGGTGCATCTCTTGCTCGCGGGCGGGGGCGGTTTCTTCTACCGACTCTTCATCGAGCGCCTCTTTTTCTTCATCTTCTTGCGGTTCTTCGGCATAGATATCGTCATCTGCCTCGGGGGCTGATGTTTCCTCGGGCTTTTCCTCGGCAGGGGCCGGGGGGGCTACCGGTGCCTCTTCAGGGAGGGGCTCAGGCTGAAGCTTGGCCGCTTCGGCTGCAAGTTTTTCTTCTTCTATTTGCTTGGCGATACCGGCATTAAACTCTGCCGAGTTGACCGAGGCGATAAGAGTAACGCGAATCTCATCGCCCAGATGCGGCTTTACCGTGGTGCCGAAGAATACGTCTACATCTTCATCGGCCAAGGCGTTTTTGACGGTTTCTACAGCGATACGGATCTCGTGCAGAGACATGTTTTCGCCACCGGCTACATGCACAATGACGGTGCGGGCATAGCCGAGGGAGCCACGGTATGCCACCAAGGGAGACTCCAACGCATTGCGGGCTGCTTGCTCGGCGCGCTGTGCCCCGTAGCCTTTGCCGGAGCCGAACAGGCAACGACTGTCGTTGTTTTCCAAGGCTGTTGCCAGTTCATCGAGCCCTAAGTTAATTAAACCCGGGGAAGATGCCAGCATGGGTACGGCTGCCGTTGCTTTGGCTAACAGGCGGTCCACCTCTTCAAAAACGGCTCGGGCCCCCCGGTTGGTGGTAAAGAGGTTCTCCATGTAGTCGTTCTCAAAGCAGAAGAGTATATCTGTAAGGCAAGAGATTTCGGCCAGGGCTTTTTCTGCTTGGGCGCGGCGGCGTTTGCCCTCAAAGCTGAAAGGCATGAGTAGTACCGTTACCAAAAATACACCTTTCTCTTGAGCCATGCGCGCCAGTACCGGTGCTGCACCCGAGCCGGTGCCGCCTCCTAATCCCGCCACCATGACCAGCAGTTGCGTGTTCTCGAACATTGCCTCAAGCTCGGCTCTGCTTTCTTCGGCAGCTCGGCGTCCTACCTCGGGGTCGCCGCCGGAGCCCAGCCCATGGTTAAGCCCGCCCCCTAATTGGATGAATTGTACGTTGTCGCCCAAGCTGCGGCCCACGCGCTCATCGAGTGAGGTGGTGTAGAGCTTGACGTTATCGGCGCTCGACCCGGCAAAACATTGCAAAATGCCGGCTCCTGCGCCGCCGATGCCGACAATGGAGATGCCGTGCTCTTTGCGGGATATGGTTTGATAGGGAAGCATAATCTGTGCAGAATGGGGGTTATTGTTTTTTACGGAAAATGCCCAACAGGCGTTTGAACCAGCTTGTTTTTTCCGGTTCCTCAGTTTCGGATTCTCGCTTCATGGCGTAGTATATGAGCCCGATGGTGGTGCAGTAGCGCGCATCGCTCATGTAGGCATAGTCTTCTTTACTGGCGGGGTCAAATGGTTGGTATACACGCTTTTTGAAGATGAACTCTGCTAAGCGATTGAGCCCGAGCATGAGACTGCCTCCTCCGCTGAGGTAAATGGCCAGATTGGGGCGCTCCCACACATAGGCCGGGATTTCGGCTTTGACGCTTTGCAAAATATCGGCCATGCGGTCGCGTATAATGTCATTGAGTTTTCCGCGCGTCATGCTGTAGGTATAATTATTGGCGTCTTTGAACGTGGCGGGTTTGTAATCATCGCTGCGACCGAATGCGTCTCCTTGGTTACGCTTGAGGCTCTCTGCTGCTTCGAGGCTCATGGGCGAGCCCGATAATTCTATAATATCGAAGTTGATGGCATTGCTGCCTTGCGGTATACAACCACAGGCTACGAGGTTGTTATCGCAATAGCAGGCGTAGTCTGTAGTGCCACTGCCTATGTCGATGATTAATGCTCCGGCCTCGCGCGCCTTACTGTTGGTCATGAAATGAGCCGTTGCTACCGGCGCAAATACAAAGGCTTCTACCTCGAGAGGTACGTTACGAATGCACCTCTGGACAATCTTGAGAATATCTGTGTTGCCGTGTATAATATGGCTTTGTACGGATAATTTACCGGCTTGGAGCCCAACGGGGGAGGTTTTGACTTTTTTGTCATCAACATAGTAACTGCCGAGCTCGCCGCTGATAAAAGTGCGGTCCGGCGGTAGCTCGCAAGTTGCAGCCTCTCTGTTTACCAAGTCGACGTTCTCTTGAGTAATGATGTTGTTCTCCGGCGATAAATAGTAGAACCCCTCGGCGGGCTGCCCTTTGATGTGGTCACCGGTGATGGAAACATAGACACTCTGTATATCTACATTCGCATGGTCTTGGGCAATTTGCCATGCATCGCTTACGTTGTTGATGATTTCGTTTTCGTCTATGATGAGACCATCTCTCATGCCGGTGCTGGGTACTTCTCCCAAACCGAGAATGGTGGAGGGACCATCTTTGAAAATTTCTCCTACCACCATGCAGGTTTTGGTGGTGCCTATTTCGAGTGCTACAATGATTTTTGATTCGTTCTTCACGGCTGTATAGGGGGGGAGCAGGGGCGTGTAGTGGATTATCAGCGACGCCCCCTGAAGAAATTGATAACTCGGTGCCACCACCCGCGTTGCTTGCGGCGCAGGGCTGCATCGCTCTTTTGTGCAAAACGAATCAAGCCTATGGCGGTACAATAGCGGGGGTCCGATAAGTAGGTGTAGTCGTCACCGGTACCGGGGGGCATGGGTTGACGCACCGGCACTTTGAAGATGAATTGTGCCAGGTTATCCAACCCTCGCATCAAGCTGGTACCGCCCGAGAGGTACACGGTCATGCCGCTTTGGCTCATGATGTGTGCCGGTATGTTGTCTCTTACCTGCAAAAGAATCGAGGCCAAGCGGTCTCGTATTATTTTATTGAGCAAGCCGCGCTGTATGGAAACCTCGTGCCCCAAATCGCTGCGGTAGTAGGCGGGGGATGTGTCTTTTACATCCCCGAAGGCGTTGCCCTCCGTGCATTTGAGCACCTCTGCAGCTTTGTTGCTCATTTGCTGGCTGCTTTGCTCGATGATGTCTTTGTTGATGGCGTTGCCGCCCACGGGTATGCAGCCGCTGGCTACTATGTCGCCATTGCTGTAGCATATGAAGTCGGACGTGCCGCCACCGATGTCGATGAGCAGGGCCCCGGCTTCTTTCTGCTGCCGAGATAATACCACTTGGGCCGTTGCCAAGGGCGCAAACACAATGTCTTCTACCTCTAACGGTACTTGGCGCGCACACATCAAATAATTCTGAATACGCGTGAGAATACCGTGCATCACATGGCACTTGACATCGAGCGTGCGCCCGGTGAGCCCTACCGGGTGGTGAGAGGTCTCGCGATTATCGATGCTGAAGTTGCCCATCTCGCGGTTAATGACAAAGCGGTCTGCCGCTATCTCAATTTTCTCTGCCTTCTCGCGTGCGAGGTTGATGTGCTCGTATTCAATAATGTCCTCGTCATCGGGCAGGCGGTAAGAGCCTTGCCCGTTTTCACCGTATATGTGCTCACCCGTGACAGAGAGAATGACGTTGAGTATTTCTACATCGGCATGGTCTTGCGCATGTTGCCATGCGTCGAACAGGCATTGGCGCGCCATGCTCATGTCAGATATCTCGCCCATGCGTATGCCGGCGCTGGGTACTTCTCCCACGCCGATAATGGCTGCCGAAGAGTCCGGACGAACCTCCCCCACCACCATGCAGGTTTTGGTGGTTCCCATTTCAAGACCAACGATAATCTTTGTTTGAGCCATAATGATTTAGAGACGAGATGTACTTGTATATGCGGTGCAACCGGCCATGCCGCGCCACCCGATTGCCTGTACAGTATAGCAGGTTTTCGGGCGGTGTGCGCGGTAAATGCGCGTCATATTATCGACATGTGGCACATTGTTCTGCCGTGGGCATCAGGTGTGGTTGCAAAGTTACGTTTTGTACGGAGTATTGCTCGGAGGGGACAAAGAGGAACCCTGCCTCCTTGTTGCGAACCTCGTACCCCGTAAGCCGAAACACGGGCAAAGATTGGTCTGTGTTGGGCTCGTATGCCTGTGTACCCGTATAATGACCGTGTATAATGTACTCAACATTCTGGTCGCTGCCGAAAACGGGGTTTTCGAGCGGTGGCTCTAAACCGCGGTCGGGCTGGTGGCAGAGGTGCTCATCCATGATGACCAGCTTTGCCGTGCGCCAGCTTTGCCCCGGTTTTCTCAAATACCCCCAAAATCGAGTGTAAGGTATGTAGTAGCGGCGGCCTATATAATAGTCACCTGCTTCCTCTCGGGCAATCTGGGCCTCTCGCTCGGCGAGTGCTTCACAGTCAGACTTGAGTGTGTTGCACTGCACCAGCGTGAGACATGCGGCGGTGCTGAGTATGATTTTTCTGAACATTGGGGTGCTGTGTTCTACTCTTTTTGTAATCGGCAGTCAAGCAGATAGTTTGACTGCGAGGTGATTACTCTGCATTATTCTGCTGTTGCTCCGGCTTCTTGTTCATAATACTTTCCGCTGCTTTCTTGCGTGCCTTGGCGCGGCTCTTGTTAACTATTACTCGCCAGATGATGATAAGCAACAGCAGCGGTACCACTACAATGAGAATGTCCGTTACCATCGCAGAGAGACCCAGTATCTTTTGCACCGGGGCAGAGATGCTCTCCGGCAAGAACCCTTTGCCCGCATCGGCTACGGCTGCTTTTGTCTGTGCAACCGGCTCTTCGCTGTCATCCAGGTTAATGTCTTTATCCGGGGCGCTGAAATCGTCATCAGAACTCGTGGTGCTTGCTACGGGCTCGTCGGGGGTATCTGCCAAGGTTATACGCTTGCCGGTCGGTTTGGTGTTAGGTTTGGTATTGCGGCGGTCTTCTTCGTCCTCGCGCAGGGCAGAGAGGTCTATATTGCTGCCGGAGCTACCCATGGCCGTGTAGCCGGCATCTTCTCGGGCTTCGCCGATGCTCAGACGGTCTCGAGACGGTTTTGCTGCATAGTATACGAAACGGGTACATTTTTTGCGAGAGGCACTGCTGTGCTCGACAAAGATCCACCCATCGCCCTTGCCGGAGTCATCTTTCACCTTGGCACCCAAGGCGTGCTCCATGCCATATGTGTTTGTGTTCTTTTTGGGTTTACCCAACTTGGTATAGCTGCATTTGCCACCCGTAAGGGCCTTTATATCCTTATCTACAACTTTTCTGGGGGCCGGTTTGTCGTATATTACCGCAATGCACAGAGCCTTTCCTTGTGCGTTGAGCTTAAAATCAACGTGTACCGTACGCTTGTCCAGTTTCCATGTGCGGCGTACGGAGCTATCAGACAGTATGGTGTACTCGTAATCTTTGCTGAGGCTGCTGTCTGCCTCTTCTCTTGTCATCGGTAAATGTAAATCTTTAAGCTGCAAAGCCTGGGCATTACCGCAAAATACGGCAGCTACCAAACTGAACAGGCCTGCCATTCTTTTTATTGTCTTCATTTTTGTTATGTGGGTTAAAATTTTCGCTTGCTCATTATAGCACAATAGCACCCGCCCTCTCAAGCTAAATGTGTCTGTTCGTGCAAAATCTCTTGACAAGTGCCCCTCTTGCTTTCATAATACCCCCGCTCCGTAACATCGGTGTATGGAGAGATGGCTGAGTTGGTCTAAGGCACTCGACTCGAAATCGAACGTGGCAGAGATGTCACCGAGGGTTCGAATCCCTCTCTCTCCGCGTTTAGAAACGCCGCGAAACCAGCGGAAATGCTTGATTTCGCGGCGTTTCTTTGGTAAAATCCCTGCGAAACAAACTGGTTCTTTTTTACGAAAAAATTACGAGTTTCTTTAC
>SUVK01000027.1 GCA_015062055.1 Akkermansiaceae bacterium | reverse complement strand
TGCTATCGGTGGTGCTCTCTTCATTGCGGGCATCCCTCTGCTTTTCTGGAATGAAGGACGCGCGGTAAAGACCGCCAAGGCATTGGAAGAGGGCGCATCTGTATGCGTGCAGCTCCCCAACGCCGACACGATAGACGCCACCATGGACGGCAAACTGGTGCATGTCACCGGCACGGCCGTTACTGATGATGTGCTTACCGATGACCTTTTCCCGGCTCTGGCCCCCAAGGCCATACGTCTGACCCGCAAGGTAGAGTTCTACCAGTGGGTTGAGAATGAGCGGAAAGAAAAGAAAAAGAACCTGGGTGGTTCTGAGACCACTGTCACCACCTACACCTACTCCAAAAAGTGGGTGAGCAAGCCCGTGGATTCTTCTTCCTTCCGCGAGGCCGGCCACGACAATCCGGTATTCATGCCTGATGCCACGTCCAGAACTCTTGTTGCCGAGAACGCCCGTTTTGGCGCATTCGAGCTGACCAAGAACCAGATTAACCGCATTGTTGGTGACAAGGCGGTGGAGCTGAAGCCCGAGTATATTCCTGATGGTCTCAAGGGGCGCGTTACCATCTCCGGCAACTATGCTTACGTGGGCTACCCTGTAGGGAGCATGATGCAGCCCGGTATGATGAATAATATGACTCCGGCTCCCGGTATGCAGCCCGGGGTGGTTCAGACTGTAGCCACGCAGCCGGTTCCTGCTGAGAACATCGGTGCTGTGCCGCAGACCACCATGGGTGGTTTCGTGACGGTGCCCTCCATCCAGCCCAACCGCATGTCTGTGACGAATGTGGACGGTGTGCCTTTTGTTATTACGCCCGATGGTACGCCCACCCCGGTGATGCCCAACGGCATATATTACGCCGGCAACATGCATGCCATTACCGCCGCTGTCCCCGGTAATGGTTTTGTGTGGCCCGCTCCTCCCGTGGTGCAATATGCTGACATCCCCGGTTATGGCTCTCTGCCTCTGTTCACCATTGAGAACAAGAGCTATGTGCGCCTGGCAACAGGTGCTCTGGCTCCCTACATCCGCCAGACCGCTACCGCCGGCCATATTATGGTGAATGGCACCCCCATCGCCGTGACCGTAAGCACCACTGCAACCTCGCCCGCTCCGGCCTACAACACGGCTCCCGCCGTGCAACCCGCCGTGGCTCAGCCCGGCATGGTGCAGCCCGGTATGGTGCAGCCCGGTATGGTGCAGCCCGGTATGGTGCAGCCCGGTATGGTGCAGCCCGGTATGGTGCAGCCCGCCACCACTGTTGCAAGCGGCACGGTTCAGGGTACAGCCAACCCCTCCAATCCGCAGGTGGGTGATGTGCGTATCTCCTGGACCATGGTTCCCGCCGAAATGCCCGTGAGCATCGTGGCTGTGCAGACCGGCACCACCTTCGCCCCCTATGTGGCCAAGGATTCTGCCGCCGACGGCTACACCGTAGACCTGCTCGAAACCGGCACCAAGACCAAGGAAGAAATGTTCCAGAATGCAGAGAACGCCAACACCATGATGACCTGGTTTCTCCGCTTCGTGGGCTGGCTGATGATGTTCATGGGGCTTAAGATGGTGTTGAAGCCGCTTGAGGTTCTGGGAGATGTGCTGCCCATTCTGGGTGACATCATCGGCATCGGTATCGGCATCATTGCCTTCCTTATCGCCACGCCTGTAGCACTCATCACAATCGCTATTGCTTGGCTGTTCTACCGCCCGGTTCTCGGCATCATTCTGCTGGCATTGGCCGGTGGCTTGCTCTATCTGCTCAACAAGAAGCGCGCAGCGGCCAAAGCTGCCAAGGCGGCCAAGGATGAGCCGGCTCCTGCTGTGGAACCAACTCCAAGCGAATCCGCTGAGTAAACAGTACGAAAAAAAATCAACCATATTCTGCGGGGTGCTCCGGCACCCCGCACTTTTGAATCCAAAAATTATTGTTCTTCCATGACTCCTTTTCATGCGTATTCTTTCCTGCTTGTTGCCGGTGCCGGCATTGTTTGCACCTCGTGTTCCTCTGTGGTAACAGAAAAGCAGTCATTGGTAGCACCTGCCGCGCTGGATTATTGCACGATCAGCCTGACAGGTACAAAAAGCGGGCAAGCAAGCCCCGTGACGTATACAATGGGAGAAAATGCACCCATGCCCAAGCTCAAGATTTTTGCCTACAAAGCCATGGGCAAGCAAGCCGAGATATCCTTTGATGGCGTGGGCGACAGCAAGGCCGTTCACTTCAATGGTCATATGGAGCTTATTTCCTGCTCCGGCAACAGTTATGTATTCAAACTTAACGGCGAAATGCTTGGCTTCGAAGGCGATGCAAAGTTTGAAGCTACCCCCCATACTGCGACCATCAACATCGTACCCGCACCATGATTGTCTACGTCAACAATACCACCGTCCGCATTTTCACCGGGGCCACCGCGCTAGATGCCGTGCGCCGCTACTGCACTGATGCGGAGCTCCCGCTCTGCGAGGGGCCGTTCTATGATGCTTGGGGCAACCAGATTGCGACTGATAGTCCCATGGCAGATGGTCGCCACATTTTTACCACCTCACCTCGCTGATTTCATTCATTCTCCCCCTCCTCCACAAACTTATGAAGAAAACCTGTTTCTTTACTCTCCTCGGATTGCTCGGCACAGCTTTTGCCGAGCAGATTACCATTCTCGGCATCAACGACATGCACGCCAATATAGATGGTGCGGCGCGTCTGACCACCTGCGTGAAGCAAGAGCGTGAAAAAGACCCGCAGCTGCTCCTGCTCTCTGCCGGCGATAACCGCACCGGCTGCCCCTACGTGGACTGTGGCGACCACCCCGGTGCCTCCATGATTCAGCTCATGAACCACATTGGCTTCGACCTCTCGGCTCTGGGGAATCATGAGTTTGACAGCGGCCCCACCGCCTTGGCCTACTGCATCAACGCCGCCGATTTCGACTTTGTGAGCGCCAATGTCTTCCCCTCTGACAAGCATGGTATTGACCTGAAACCATACATGATTTTTGAACGCAATGGTGTGCGCATCGGTGTGCTGGGCTTGCTGCAGATAGATGCCAACGGTCGCCCGGATGCCCACCCGGACATGTGCAAGGGCATCGGTTTCATGGATCCGCTCAAGGTGGCCGAGCACTATAAGTATCTCCGCAGCCAGTGCGATGTGCTCATCCTGCTCACCCACCTGGGCTTCGAGACCGACATTGAGCTTGCCCGCCGGTTCCCGGAGGCAGATGCCATCATCGGCGGCCACAGCCACACCAAAGTGGAAAACGGCCACACCGAGAATGGTGTGCTCATCACCCAGGCCGAAAATAAGTTCAAATACCTGACCCGCCTCACCCTAGAGGTAGAGAACGGCAAAGTGTTGAGCAAGAAAGCTGAATTACTTCCGCTGGGTGCCTACGAAGCAGATACCGAGACTACTGCCATGGTGGAGCAAATCAAAGCCCGGCCCTTCTTCAAGCGTGTGCTCACCACCGTAAAACGTGATATTCCCCGCCGCGAGAGTCTGGGTTGCATGATGGCAGATGCCATCCGCAGTTGCGTCGGTACAGAAATCGCTATCGTCAACATGGGGAATGTGCGTCTGGATTCTTTCCCCGCCGGCCCCCTCACCGTGGCTGATGTATACAGCCTGGACCCCTTCGGTAATGATATCATTTGCATGACTGTTACCGGCGCCGAGCTTATCCGCGTGCTGGAAAACATCACCCGGAACGATGACCATGGCGCGCCCTGCGTGTCAGGCATGAGCTATAAGGCCGTATGGCCCGTAGGAGCCGACAGAATGCGGGTGATTTCCGCTTGTCTGCCGGACGGCACACCCATTAACCCGGAAGCCCGCTACACGCTGGCCATCAATTCCTATCTCTGCGCTACCACCGAGGCAATGCCCGCAGACCCCGGTGTTTCGGCCAAGATTGATGGCGCAACCAGCATGATACGAGCTTTTGAAGCCATGTCGGAAATTGACTACGCCGATATTTCCCGTGTTGAAACGATCAAGGAATAAGTGAATACAAAAAAATCAGCCATGATATACAGAACCCTGCTTCCGGCCCTACTGCTTGCTCCCCATCTGCTATGGGCAGAACAGCCGGAGTCCACCATGTCAGGCCGGTGTATCCGCATTGCCATGGCTGATGCCAGCGTGGCACGTGTTGGGCTGAACCAACCCGCCAAGGGACCTTGGTACAGACTCTCCGACCTTACTGAATTTATACTGGATTTCCCCACAGCGGATACCTTTACCGCCGTGACCGATTACTGCCCGAATCTCCAGGCCAACGTCACTGTTACCTACGATGCAGAGCAAGGCAAGGTAAAGCTGCAGAGCGAGGATTTCAGCGTGGATATTCTCCTCAGCTTCACAGGAAAAGACTCAGGATGTGCCGAGATAGTCTGGCACGAGGCCGGCAATACCCGCTACTTCCGCGGTGCTACTTTTACCGTGCAGAACGAGGCGGACGACATAGCCCATCTGGAGCTACCCATGGAGCAGATTGCCCGCGACCCGGAAATACTGGATGACGGACTGCAGGAAATCCTGTGGGATATTGAAAAGATGGTTCCCCGCAATGCCACGGAGAAGTTGTATAAGGCCCGTCTGACCACGCTCCTTCCCCACGTGATGATGTCTCAGGACGCATCCTATACCAATCCGGATTACAAGGGCAATACCGCCTTGCATTATGCCTGCGGTCTGAGCCATGTGGAGCTGGTGAGCTGGTTGGTGGAACATGGGGCTGACCTACAGGCGTACACCGAAAAAGGTGCCAGCATCGATGCCTGCGTGGGCGGCAAAAATGCGGCGGCCATCAGAACGATTCTGAGCGAGGCTCGCGCGTGGCGAGACAAACCTTATGAGGGGCCCGCCATTAATGTAGCAGAAGCGCGCGAGGCCGCAGCTTATCTCGATTTGGCCTTCAGTGGCTATGAGATGGAATCCCCTGATTTTTGCATCCCGGCAAAGGATGAAAGGGCGAGGGAATGTGCCCGGATGCTGTACCGTTGCGTGAAATCCGGCACCGGGCCGTATGCTCTCGCTATGAACATGACGGAGACACCCGCGATACTGCTTACCCGTGTGATGAACGCCAAGGTTAGCGAAGAAATGTTCGTGGAGTGGATTCTCCGCGAACTGGAGCAGCGCCGTATGTATCAGCAGGTGGTGCGCCGCAAGGATGGGCTGGCTCTGGCTGCGCTGCCCCACATGATTCTCCATCGCGAGGAGGAAGGAATGCCCTACGATGGCAAGTCGCCCCTGTACCGCGCGGCGGAGGAGGGCAACGCTGAGTTGGTGAAGTGGCTGCTGAAACATAGCCCCAACCGCCGTATCACCAATGAACGGGGCGAGTCATGCGAGCTGCCCGCCGATGCGCCGCATGCTGCTGCTATCAAAGAAATCATCAGCCGGGCGAGTACCGTTGGTTGTGCTCCCGCTTCCGTAGTCGGCAAGACCCTCACCTTTACCGCT
Source organism: Akkermansiaceae bacterium (assembly GCA_015062055.1). Taxonomy (GTDB): domain Bacteria; phylum Verrucomicrobiota; class Verrucomicrobiia; order Verrucomicrobiales; family Akkermansiaceae; genus Akkermansia. Next base: position 24,268 of record SUVK01000027.1, on the reverse strand, counting down.
CCCTCGCTGGAGGGGGCCTATTCGGTGAAATGGAAGAAAGCTAATGTGGAAAAAGAGGGTGCCGTGGCAGAGGATGAGGACTGGAGCATCATTGAGCTGCGCTATACCCGCACCGGCAATGCGACAGCCACCGTGATTCGCCGCGCCCAGTGGTCACCCGGCGGCCACTATGCCTCCGGCTGGTCGGAGAAAGTCTTTACCTTGCAATTCAACACCCCTGATAGTGGCACGGCCACCTACTCCGATACCAGCAAGACCGGTCCCCCCATGATGCATCACGGAACCTTTACACTCAAATAATCTCTATGCCTAAGAAAAAGAAATCCACCCCCCAGAAAGAGGAAATGACCGGCTGGCAGGTATTCACCCACTACATCAAAGAGATAGCCGGTGCGCTGGCACTTATCGCCTTTGGCTGCATCCTGTACCTCTATTCGGATGACATCGGTGCCTGGTTCGGCGATATGGTTCAGGAGGCATTTAATTCCCTCATACGCACTCTCGGGTACGAATAAACGCTCCATTCTGTTATGAAAAACTACTTATCTGTATTCCTGTTTATTGCAACGGCTCCGGTTGCTCTTTGCTCCCAGACGATGCAAAAGATTTCTCACGCAACACCCATTTCTCTGGACGGCAAACTGGTGGTGCTGAACTTCTACTCTGCAGAAGAAGCCAGAGCAGAAAGGGGTGAGCAGCCGGAAGCTTGGAACAAGCTCGCGGCCTCTCCTATGGTCTTGCAGTTCCCCGTCCAGGGCAACAATACGTATAGCTACCAACTCTATGAGTCAACTCCCGACTCTCCCTGGCCGCCGGTCAAGGTGACATACGACCCCTCCGAGGGCTGCATCCACATCACCGGCAATGATATGCACGTGCGGGTTGTGCTCAGTTTCCGGACTGCCACAGAAGGCACGGCCTGCATCGAGTGGCATGATGAGGGCGGCTCCCGGTACATCCGCCATGCAGATTTTGCAGTGAGCCCCTCCACTTCTACCGCCGGGCTTGTCACCATGCCTCAGGCGGAAGAAAGCGATGGTGCCATACAGAGTGTGGACGATGGCTTGGGCGAGCTGGTGCGTGAGCTGGAGAACCGCAAGTACAAGACTGCTGTGGAGCGGCTGTACCAGAAGCGCCTGCTCACCGTACTTCCCCAGATTATGGAGGGAGCTCCTATCGACACTATCATTCCCCATGCCAATGGAACCACCGCCCTGCACAATGCCTGCGGCCTGAGCCATGTGGAGATTGTACGCTGGCTGGTTGAGCATGGTGCCGATTTGAACGCGAAAACCGCCAAGGGGGCCAGCGTGGATGACTGCGTGGGCGGCGCCAACGCAAAGAAAATCCGCACTATTCTGCGCCAGGAACGAGCTTCCCGTAAATAAATATTTTATGACAACACACATACAACATTATGAAGCTTAAACTTGCACACCTGCTTCTGCTCGTCGGGCAGGCCTTACTGTACAGCTCCTGCGAGACGCTGTACATTGATGGTTACGGCTCCTACTCTTCCTCCGGCTATTATGCGCCCAGCTATTCCTGCTCGGTGGCATGGACAGCCGCCAGTTACGATGCCAACGGCTTCCCGATATACGGTTATTCCTATGGTCGCCCGGTGTATGGCTACACGACCTCCGGCAGCCCTATCTTCTCCATTAACCTGCTTTATGCCGGTTGCTATGTGCCCAACTGGGGCCCGGCCTCGTGGTGCCATAGCCACCATCACCACCACTATCCCCAAGGTGTACACCATGCACCCAAGCCCCCGAAGTATCACCATGACCACAAGCCCGATGTGCGCCCGCCGTCGCATGCACCCATTCACAAGGACCCTGCAAGCGTGATGGGTAGCCCCAAGCCCAAACCTGCACATCACACTGCGAAGCCGGAGTCCCGCCCCTCCACGGCAACCCGCCCGAGTACCACTCCGCGCCCGAGCACGGCAACCCGCCCGAGTACCACTCCGCGCCCGAGCACGGCAACCCGCCCGAGTACCGGCACACGCCCGTCCCCGTCGGCTCGCCCGAGTACCAGCACGCGCCCGAGCACGGCAACCAGCACCAGCATCAAGCCCCGTCCCTCCACGGCAACCCGCCCGAGTACCGGCACACGCCCGTCCCCATCGGCTCGCCCAAGTACCGGCACGCCCCCGAGCACGGCAACCCGCCCGAGTACCGGCACACGCCCGTCCCCGTCGGCTCGCCCAAGTACCGGCACGCGCCCGAGCACGGCAACCCGCCCCGGCACTCGCGATAAACATTAATATACTTTTTCCATTTATACATCCTCATTATCATGATAAGAAAAACCACACTTTCCCTAATGACGCTGCTGGCACTCTGTTTTAATGCTATCGCAGCTCCTGCCATGGCACCCAAGCGAGACCTGGGTTATGCTGAATACTACCTCAAGGAATTTGAGGCCGAGGTCAAGCGCGCCGGTGGCAATGCCAACACACTTTTCCGCTACAAGAATGAGGCTCTCAGCCGCGTGCAGGCTCTCGTGAAGGCCTACCCGGAGGATCCGGCGGTGCAAGCACTCTATGAGCGCACCCGCGCCGCGCTCATGATGAGTAAGGGCGACTTCAAGCAGATTACCCCGGCCATGGTGGCCTACCTCAACAATGAGAGAGAACTGCGCGAGAGGTACGCTGCCCTCAGTAAGGCCAAGTGGAATGAGCTGCAGCAGGGGCGCGATATTCTTACCAAGGTGTTCCCCACGGTGGACCCGCTCAAGAACACCGAAGAAACCAATCCGGTCAATAAGACCATTGTGCTGCCGGATGTGAAGTACCCCGACAATCAGTTCGTGGGCGGCTCCGGAGAGTACATTGTGGTGGGCAAACCCTCCACCGGTTTCTATTTCGTGAATATCGGCGGCCGCGAGTGGCTCGGGCCGTATGAGGCTATCAAGCGTTTCCGCCGCGAGGTGGATGGGTCGTTGGGCGACAGCCTGAACTTCACCGTGCTGGGCAAGATTACCGGTCCGGCCATGGAAATCCCCGGCAACCGCCGCAGCAATTTGGCCTGGGGCTGGGTGGTGGAGCCCGAGGCTCTCTACATCGATGGCCACATCGTCGCCACCTTCGACGCAAACCACGATAAGAGCGGTTCTTACGTGGAGGAAGACAAGGTTGCAGGCATCAAGGAAGGCTGGTACACCGAGAAGGCCGTGCCGCAGGATGCCACGCCCGAGCGTGTGATGGAAATCTTCCTCACCGCCATCAAGGAGAAGAACTACGACCTGTACCTCCAGTGCATCAACCCTGAGCGACAGGCAACCGAAACAGCAGAATCCCTGCTGCGCTATCACTGGGATTTGCACCAGCAGCGCTTGCATGGAGAGTATGTACACGCTGAGTTCAGCGATACCAAGATTGTAGTCCACAAGGGCCATGATGATAAGAATGACCTCGAGAACTTCTTCCTGGACGACGCCCAGCGCGACCAGCTCATCAGGATGCAGGGCGAGAAGGTGGAACACGCCACAGTGAAGAGCCGAGCCTACGATGCCAATGGCAAGCAGGTAGGCGAAAAAAATACCCACAGACTCATCCGCAAGGGCGGCGGCCGCTGGTACATCGATGATTATGAAGTGCGTTTCTAATGCAATATATTGTCAATAAATTAAAAACAACACTGATGTGAAAATGAGAAATAAAGAGACCAATTATTTGAAGAACCTTGAGGCAGCCGGAAGTTCTACATTGAGTGAGAGAATTCAAAGCATGATTCCAACATCGGCGGATACGCTTCGCTGGCTTGATGATGCTGCGAGGAAGTGGCTGGCAAACACTAAATGAACATAGCACATGAAAGCAATCATTAAAACATTATTACGGACATTGCCGATATTTAGTATCAGCTTATCAAGCATTATAACCGCGGTGGCTGAGGAGACGGAAGGCTTTGTGTTCACCGAAGAAGAGGTAGCTGCGGCCGAAGCAGAAGAACAGCGCCAACTGCAGGCTTTGCTTTCTGATGGTCAGGCGTATTTCACAGCGACTCAGCGTGCCTACTCGGATATTCTGCTCATTGTGGGCAATGCATACCGAGTCATTGGCAGAGAGGTTGACTATGTAGAGTGCGCAGATGCTCCGACGCCACGCGCAATCTTTGAGCAAGCGGCTGCAACTCTGGCGAGCAAATATGGTGTAGACCCCTCTACCGGGCAAATTATGGAGGGTGTGTTGTGCCGGGAAAATTTGCAGAAAGCAAAACCGAGGCTCAACCCGAAAGCCTATGCTGCCATTGAACGCCAGATTGATGACCTCGAGGTGATGTTCAGGTGGTTCTATGGGGAATTCGGAAAAATTTGCTCGTTCTACAATGAAGATTACTTTAAGGAACTGCAACAGATAGCCCGATTCAAAGAATTGACAGAATCAGCTGAGTTCAGGGAAATGGATGCAGATTACGGCATTCTGCTGAAATTTGTCAACGGCTACTCCCCGCTTGAGAGGGCGGTGACTGTTGTCAGCCGCATGAACAACGAAGATGAGGCCATTCGCTTCTTCGAGCGTTTTCACAACCGCATAAGCCGAACAGAACAAGACGCATGGTGCAATGAGGTAATGCTGGGCGGCACAAGCGACCCCATCTACAACTACCTGCGCTTCCAAAATGAACAGTTGAGTTGGGCACCCACAGCCAAAGGCGCCCGGCTGGCCAACTATGAAATTCGCTTAGAATACTGGACCAAAGATACCATCAAGGCTGTAGTGGAGCTTGGCAAGTTTGGCATAAAGTTGAGCCTGGAAGACTCAGAACTATACCAGCAATACGCACGTGCGGCCGAAAAGACCCCGGGTGACCTCTTTGCTGTAACTTTTGCAGCGTACAATGAACGTGCCAAACGGCAACTCTTCAATCTGGGAAATGAGTTGTACACGTTTGAGGATTACCTGAAGGAAGAAACGTCATTCATCAAGAACATGGAGGCTCGGAAGGGGCGTTCCCTTCGCGATTTTTCCACTATAATGGTGAATACGGCTAAATCACAGCTGAATGACCTTCGAAAAAAGGCAGAGCAGTTCGTACCTCGGAGCCATCCTTCCCGCAAAGTCGATTAACGCATACAAAATAAAACAGATATGAAACACAAACTGACAAACATCATGATAAGTGCAGGACTGGTATTTTCGCTCAGTTCCTGCGAAATCCTGTTGGAAGACTTGATGGCAGACGGCTTCTATACGCCTACAACCAACGTACAGACCGGAACCAACGCTCCGCAGACCAGCTATACTAACGGTATCCAATGGCAACCCGCTCGCTATGACTCCTACGGGTTTCCGATTTTCGGCTATGCTGATGGCCGCCCGGTGTATGGCTATACCAAGCAGGGCTCGCTCATCTACCAGTCGAACCTCCTTTACTCGGGCTGCTATGTGCCCAGCTGGGGTACAAGCGCCGCTCAGCCGTATGGGGTGATTCGCACCAGCGCCTCCCCCCTGTAAGAAACCGCCACTTAACGGAAGCCGGCACAAATCATCATCATGACTCGAACCAAGATAAGTATCTGCTTATTGTCCGGGCTGCTGCTGACCGGTTGCAGCACAGTGACGATGCCTGAGCTGGCACCGGAAAGTGTGGCGGGCAGAATCATCTGCCTAGATGACCGGTTCACGCAGATTTGCGAACGCCCGATTGAAGGGGGGCAGTGGTCTGCATGGACTGATTTCAAATACGGCTGTGTGTTTGATTTTCCTTTCGATGCAAACAACCAGTATCGCACGGCTCTGAATCCCTCTGAAACCACCTGCCAGACGTATAAGAAGACGGGCCCGGACAGTGCTGAGATTTACTACGAATCGGCCGAGAGTACGCACACATGTTACCTGAAATTCGAGACCCCGACTTCCGGTACTGCCACCAAGGAAGGCTACGGAGAAGGAAATGATTATAAGCAGCGCGGCATGCTCTTCTCCATCAAATAATCCACCAACCCTCATGATACAACGATGAAAATTCGTCCGGTAAAAGACCAATCACTCCCCATAACCCCGGCTGTGATGGCAGTGATAGGCACCTTGCTTACCGGCTGCGATCGGCAGAGCATCCCCGTCGATGTTCCGCATCAGGTGGTGCCCGGCGAGCCTACTGAGCAGCACCTTACCGGTCCGGAACCGGTTTCCACCACCCCGTCACATGAACCGGAAGAAATTCCGCAGCTACTTGGTGGAGATGTGCCTTATACACCGGACATGGGTGATGCTTCTTCCCCCGATGAAAAATAAATGAACGGGACTCCGGCGCTCTCGCTTTGCCTGACGCATGACTGCACCCTGCGCTGCCGCTACTGCTACGCAGGGTGCAAGTACGCGCATGCCATGACACAAGAAACCGCAGAGCAAGGCATGGAAACAGGGTTGGCTGAAGCGATACGGACAAAACGCGGATTGGATATCTCCTTTTTCGGTGGGGAACCATTGCTGGAATGGGCGCTGCTGCAGCATTGCTGTGATTATACAGCACGCCGGGCAGCTGAGCTGAAGGTGCAATAGAGACACACGCCGCAGGCATTTGGTTGCGGCTTGTCCGGGCGTATCAACGAGGAGCCTGAGTGGTGTTTTGCGCTCGCTGCTGACTATTCTAGCTCATCCCCCGCAATAAAATAAATGGGAAGCGTTACCGGGGCTGTCACCACAAGACCTACCCCCAGCGCTGTATTGCCCAAGAGAGTCAAAGGCGCATCAACCGCAACGGCTGTGAGTATGCTTAGGGGGTAGCGCCAGTATTTTTCGGAAGTAGAATGGGCAGAATCCTCCGGCTTTTCTGTTTCTGAGTATATTTTCCTCTGTTCCGGTACAACGTATGCCGCAACAGGCAGGAGTTGCGCTCCCGGTGGCAGGGACGTGAGATGTTGCGCCGGGTTTCTGCGGAAGGTTACCGTCAGTGGCTCCTGAGTTTTTCGCTGTATAGCGGCTTTAACCAGCCGGGCAGATTCCTCATCTAAACGCAGGTAGGCCGGTTCCGCTTTCTCCAATATCGGATAATAGTTATGTTCGAAGACTGAACCGGGAGACTTCAGCGTGCCTTTTGCCGGTCCCATTTTACCCGGAACAAAATAGTCTCCATTGTAGCGATAAATAGGGGTAGTATTATCTCTCACCCCTTCTATCCACCAGACCTTGTCTACTTCATAAGCCCCGCGCCAGATACTCCGACAATTCTGACTTACGCAGCTACTCAGCCCCACCGCTGCAAGGCACAGGGCTGTGGTGGCGAGGATTTTATGGATGGTGGGCATAACTAAGCGTATATTTGTTACGGGTCATTACCTGCCCCTCTGTTCAAGCGTGGGTGGCTTTTTGCCGTTTGTTTCGCAACGGCAAGGTGGAATTATCTTCCTAAATTGCGCATAACTTTATCCAGATTTTCAGAGCCATAATAGCGTTCTGTAATCAGCCGCATAGCTTCTTCATAAATTGCCTTGATGTCACTTATGATTCCCTGCTCTTCCATGATATGCGAACTAATGCCATAAGGAATTTCGGCAGGGATTCCATCACTATAGCGTCTGACCAATGACAAAAGCGGTTCTATATCGGAGGCCAGACGCTCTGCAGAGTCCTTGTCCCGGACGTTGGTGAGCAACTGTCGTAATTGTTTCAAACGGGGGCCAACTTGGCAACAAACGGGGGACAGAGCCTCGCGGTAAAACGGCATGACATCAGTAATATCAAAATACACTCTTTTTAACACCTTCTTCCCCTCCTCGTTACAAACGAAATCGGTAGAAAAATAAACACGACCTGTTACCTTGTCTATGCTTACATCCTGCCCCCAACCATGCGGGAATTCAAAAAACTCACCCCACTTCAACTGTCCGTTGGGTAATGTTTCCACAAAGTTCAGGGCTGTCTCTTGCGTGACTTTTACCCATTGATTTACCGGGGCTGCCCCCTGACCTTGCTGTGTAGGCTCAGCGAAAACAAGCGATGAGACCAATGCCGGCACGGCAAGAGCCTTGTTAAAATACCTGTTTATTGACTTCATAAATGCATCTCTTCTCATGGTATAATACCTCCCGGCACCGAATCCGCAACAAAAAAATGGCAGGAAGTGGGATTTTTCTACCATAGAGACACACGCCGCAGGCATTTGGTTGCGCGTTTTCTGCATTTTTGTTGCCGATGGCGCAAAAACAGGGTCAAAAGCCGAGGATTTGCTCGAAGCGGAGCCCTTGGTCTGCCGGGTGCAGGTCATGTGGTTGCGGCTTGTCCGGGCGTCTCGTCTCGGCGAAGCCTTGGCGAAGACGGAAGATTTATCGAAGCTTGAGTGGTGTTTTGTGCGTTGTTTACAGTTCGGCCGGAATCTTGAGGAACTCGCTCATGGGGTACGCCCCGGTCATGCTGATATCCTTGTCTCGGGAATGTGATGCCATCACGAATCTGCCCACTTTTGCGGTGTATCTGCTCATTTTATGTTTACAAGTGTGCAGATACGTGGTATATTGAGGGCAGATAAATTGTTTTCCATCCGGTAACCGTACGCATGAGAAACTTTCAATACACGGATTTTCCGAGGGCGCTGCTCACCCCCGAAATATGCAATTTACTTTCTGCCATACACGAGTATCGCGGCACGCAAGCGCTGTATATTCAAGCTAAGAAAGACATTCTCCAAAGCTTGCTGGAAGTAGCAGTGATACAGAGCACAGATGCCTCCAACAGGATTGAGGGGATCTACACGTCTGATGCGCGATTGCGAGAGCTGGTCATGCAAAAGGTGGAGCCCGGCAACCGCAACGAGAGGGAGATAGCCGGCTATAGGGATGTGCTGCGGACTATTCATGAAAATTATGAGTATATTCCCGTAACGCCGAACACCATTCTGCAGCTGCACCGGGATTTATATTCCTACCATCCATCCGGCATGGGCGGGCAATGGAAAAGAGCCGATAATCTGATAGCCGAAACGGATGCGGCCGGCAATAAGCGCACACGCTTCACACCTACCCCGGCGTTTGAAACACCGGAAGCCATGCGCGCACTTTGTGAGGCATACAACGGAGCCGTAGCGCAGGAGCACTATGACCCCCTGATACTGCTGGTGCTGTTCATTTTCGATTTCCTTTGCATACATCCCTTTAATGACGGCAATGGCCGCATGAGCCGCCTGCTCACGCTCATGCTGCTCTATCAGCATGGCTATATCGTGGGCAAATATATCAGCCTGGAAAAATTGATTGAGGAAAACAAGCAAGGCTACTACGAAACCTTGCAGGAAAGCAGCACCGGTTGGGAGGCGGGGAATAATAACTATCTTCCCTTTTTGCAGTATCTGCTGGGCATCATCCTGAAATCCTACCGGGAGTTCGAATCCCGAGTGGAGCACATCGTCACCACAAAGATGAGCAAGGCAGAGCGCATTCGGCATGTGTTTGAACAGAAAACGGGCAAAATCTGCAAGGCAGATATTGTGCGTTACTGCCCGGATATCAGTCTCTCTTTCATCGAACGAACCCTGAAGCAGATGCTGGAAGCCGGAGAAATCAAAAAAATAGGAGCAGCTCGCGCCACGGCATACATCAAACAATAAATACCCGGGCTATGGAACCCCTGCTCCGCGCGTGGCATTATCCGGCGTAGCCTGAACTGTACAGCTATTCAGCCCCAAAGTACGCAGGACTGTAAACAGCCGGGAAAGACCGGAACTAGTATTTTTATTCATAAGGTGATTGTTTACTTAATAGATTCGACTGCTATATCAAACAACGCGTAGATAGCCAACGGAACATTAACCCCCACCCAGCCTGCAGCTGTTACCCCGATTGTCATAGGGATATCGGCAATATACAGAGCACCGGTCACGGGCATCATGGCATAGTTAGCCGCACTTCGTTCTGAGGGAAGATAGGAGCCGTCCAGACCATACAGGTAACACAACTTCTTTCGGTCAATAATTACCGCTGCCGGAGTTGCTCCATCAAAATAAGATTGAGGTAATATCCATTCTCCCTTTGCATGTTCTTTATATCTCGCGGCGGGAAGAATCTTTTCCAAAGTCTGTTGGCTCATAGCAGAATATAAATACACCTTCGGCATTCCCTCTTGGTATTCAATTCTGTCACTCACATACACATGCTCAACATGCGCATCTTTTGCCAAAATCAAATGACTGTATAGTTCCCCTCGAGCCGGTGCTTTGTAAAAAGAGTGTTTCAAATAGTAAACTCCGTTTCTGCGATATATTTCTGCCTTCTGCCGGAAATCAAGAGCAACATATTCCTCCTTACCTACAGAATCCGCTATGGTGTGGGTGCTAACTCGCGTCCACAAGCACGAGCTCAGCCCCACGGCCGCAAGGCACAGGGCTGTGGTGGCAAGGATTTTGTGGAAAATTGTCTTCATTATTCTCCATCTCTTTTGCTTAAGATGATACTTCCCCTGCACCGAATCCGCAACAAAAAATTGCAGAAAGTGCAGATTTTCTAATACTTTGCTTGTTCATACACCATAGCGATAGGGAGTCAGCACTGAAAATGCGCGGGGCTCACAGCAAACGGCTCTGCTCTGCCGCGCGTGCTCGTATTTTTTCCACAACCGGAGCGCATATACTGCACAGGCAGTCGTCCGCAAAATAGTACAAAGTGCGCCCATTTTCCGTCTTTTTACAGACAACACCGTGCTCAGTCATCAATTTCATGTGGCGAGATACAACACTTTGGCACAGCCCCAATCGCTCGGTCAGCTCGCCTATGGTGGCTGCGCCCTCGCTGCATATCGACCCCAACATGTGCAGCCGAACCGGTTCGGAAAGCATTTTGAAATACCCAGCCACCTCTTCCGTCATTTGCGGGCTGAACTTGATAGATGTCAATTTTTTCGTCACACGCACATTTTAGTATTGACAAGAGGAAAAGTCAAGCGTATTTTGTCTATATCGCAATATACGCATATAGACATGAAAGCAACAATATTACAACAAGAGCATACAGCAGGGCGCGTGCAGGTAATTGATGTACGCAGCGGGAACGAGTGGCGGGCGGGGCATATAGCCGGGGCCGAGCATCTGCCATTGGCTGAAATTGAGGGCGGTCAAATACCCGGCAATACAGCCACGGGCGGCGTGCCGGTTCTGGTATGCCAAAGTGGGGTACGCGCTGCGAAGGCACAACTTTTACTAAAGGCACGCGGAATAGAGGCGGAGGTACTGGAGGGAGGGATGAATGCGTGGGTAGCAGCCGGTTTGCCGCAAGAGCAGGAAGAGGGGCGGCACGGCATCTCACTGATGCGGCAGGTTCAACTGATAATAGGCAGCATGAACCTGTTGAGCCTGGGATTGGGGATAGTCCATAGCCCTTGGTGGCTGGCAATACCGTTATTCACAAGCTTAGGTCTGTTGGTAGCCGGAATCACGGGAACATGCGGACTGGCTCTTTTGCTGGCCCGCATGCCCCGGAACAGGTAAAAAAAAAGATTTTTCAACCATAACCCCATAAACAACCATGAGCAAGAAGAGAACCATCATCGTAGGCGGAGTGGCCGGAGGTGCCACGGTTGCGGCGCGCCTGAGCCGCTTGGGCACAGAGCGAGAAATCATCATCATCGAGCGCGGCGAGCACGTCTCGTTCGCCAACTGTGGGCTGCCTTATTATATCGGCGGTGTCATTGAGAAAGAAAGCTCGCTACTATTGGCCACGCCCGAGCTATTTCGCACGCGCTACGGCATAGACGTACTGTTACGGCACGAGGTGTACAGCATAGACCCGCAGCAGCGAACCGTAGGAGTAACCAATTTGGTAACGGGGGAGAAAATGCAGATGCCGTACGATGAACTGGTACTCTCTCCCGGTGCGGCACCGCTGCGCCCGCCCATGCCGGGCGTAGATCTGCCCGGGGTGATGACGCTGCGCACCGTGCCCGATGCCAATGCCATTCGCCGCTACATTGCAGAGCACAAGGTCCGCCGTGCCTTGGTTATCGGTGCCGGGTTTATTGGGCTGGAAGTAGCGGAAAATCTGCAACTTGCCGGCATAGAGGTCAGCCTAGTGGAGGGCGGTAGTCATGTTCTGCCACCGCTGGACGCCCACATGTCCACCTACGTGGAGGAGTTGCTGGCAGCACATGGAGTCGGGGTCGAAGTCGGTAAAATCGCCAAGGGAATACGCCGCTGCGAAAGCGGCCGCCTGCAAGCCTATAACGACACATGGAACAGTGCCGAGGCAGATTTGATATTGCTCTCCGTTGGCGTGCGCCCCGAGATAAGCCTGGCGCAAAACGCCGGGCTGCGCATAGGTGAAACGGGTGCCATTTGGGTGGACGAGCACATGCGCACCAGTGCCCCGGGCGTTTGGGCCGTGGGAGATGCCGTCCAAACCACAAACCGAATCACCGGGCTGCCCACACGCTTAGCCATGGCTGGCGTGGCGCAAAAGCAGGCACGAGTTGCGGCAGATGATATTGCCGGGCGTCCGACTGTGTTTACGGGTGTGGTGGGAACTGCCGTGTTGAGGCTTTTCGGTACCACTATCTCCATGACCGGGCTCAATATTGAAACACTCACCCGCAGCGGAGACTCTGACTACGAATATGTGGACGGGCACCACACTCAGCACGTTGGCTACTACCCCGGGGCAAGTCCCATTCATGCTCGGTTGGTATACCGCCGTAGCAACGGTAAGTTGCTGGGCTACACTGCCATAGGCAAGTCAGGTGCTGCGCGCCGAACGGATGTGGTGGCTGCGCTCCTGGCGTGCAACGCTACGGTGCACGACCTTGCCGCCGCAGAGTTGAGCTACTCCCCACAAGAAGGCTCGCCCAAGGATGCTGTCAACCAGCTTGCCTTGGCAGCGGTAAATAACCTGGAGGGGCTGCACCCCATTGCGCATAAGGATGATATAAACGCCGATAGTTTTCTGCTCGATGTGCGGGAACCGGCTGAAGTCTTGCAAGCCCCCTACCCCGGAGCGGTTAATATACCGCTTTCTCAGTTGCGAGCACGCGTGCAGGAACTCCCCCATGAGCAAAAGATACTTGTGTTCTGCCAAAGCGGCGTACGCGGCCACACCGCCACATCGCTCTTAAATAACATGAATTACCGGGCCTGTCACCTCAGTGGTGGCTACCTCACTCTCTCCCGCTAAGGGGGAGAGTGTCTTCTGGTTGCGGGTTTTATCTCTTTTACTTATTGATTGTTTGTCTATGCACACCCGTCTCAAGCCACAGGGCTCCGGAAACCGGGATTTTATGGAACGGGGGGCGAATACATGGCGAAGCCGCTATCTGTTGCGCGGCATTGTATCAATTACCGCCCCTCTGTTCACGCGTGAATGGCATTTTGTTGCGCGTTTGCTGCAGCAGAAAGAGGAAATGGCTCAAGGGGGGCCTTGCCCGCACATGAGACCGACAGAGACAATAAACGGAGCTGAGGCAGACAACACGATACTGCCGGGCAAGTCAATAACCACTGCAGACAAGCAGGCCGCCGGCCTTGCCCAAAAATTGCCACTGGCCTGCAAGGGGGCGGTTGCCCCAAAGGGCGAGTAATAATCAGAATAGTTCGCCTGACGGTGTTTTTCCTGCCACTCGGGAGAGATAAGCAATGCCGCTTCTTCGTGATAAACTTCAATCGACGCAGCAATAGGGGTAACGGTTCCGTCTGCTTGATGCGTTGCACTGCGGTAGCGAAGCTGTTTTGTAACATCATCCACCAATTCGCCCGCTGTAACCGTTTGCCCCTGCGACATGAGGCGAGCAGCCATTGAGGAAGATACGGGCAACCAGGTGTATGAACCGGTTCGGCTTTGAATGCGTTTTCGTCGCCCCGGGGCCGCAAAAGGCCCTAAATCTATCATACCGTCAATCTTGTTGCGCCAAATCATGGCGTTGACGATTTCAGCCTTAACATAATAACGCCCGTTTCGCTGCTGCATCTCGCTCACAGAGTCGAGCGCGTGAGCCGGGAAACACCGGGCGTATTCTGCTATACCACTATGAGTATTGAGCGTGAGGCACGCCCCCAGCCCCATCGTTACAAGACACAGGGCAATGGTGGCGAGGATTTTGCGAAAAGCAATCATAATCATTTAATGGTGTTAATGTTCCATCAATATATAAGGAATCATGAGAATGTTGACCGCCGAACAAATGAGAGCAGCCGGCACATCCACCGTGACAAAAGCAGCAGCCGCAAGTGGGTATGCATACAAGGCATGCGCGGTGGTGCGGGTTTTCTGTTTGGAAACACCGTGGGGCATCTTGTCGCTGAACGTTATGATTTTTCCGGATGGAGTTCCCGGCAATTCGGCAAGCCATTCTGCATCGCGTTTCAGGTAATAGCGTTCCTCCCCGTATTCGGCCGGCGATATCTCGTGGTACAGACTACCGGTTTCTGAACCCGGAATCCGCGTGTATTCACCGCCATTTGTTTTGAGCTCTTTCCAAAGCCAGTCGTGTCTATACTTAAATTCGGCTTTTTCGCCTCTTATATATAGGCGACTCCCCACACGGTACACCTCTTTAGGTTCCGTAATTTCAATACCGGAACGTACTTGCCCCATATCAATGAAACGGAAGCCAAACTGTGTACAGCTCAAGCAAGCCCCCGATGCTAGGCACAGGGCGGTGGTGGTGAGGATACGGCGAATGGGCGCTTTCATCTTGCACATGCTAACACATTTTGCACCGAACGAAACAAACAGGAACCCCGGTTGAGGGGTGACATAATGCGTGGCTTAAATAGGGGGGAGGAAGAGCCAATCAGAGCTTAGAAAAGTCGGGGGTTAAATCCCACTCGCCGGTGGCGTGAGCTTTTTTCATGCGTTGCACAAAGAGGCGGTAGGAGGGAAGGCTGCGGTAGCGTTGAAAATCGGCATCTTGCAGCATGATGAAGGGGCGGGAGTCATCGGTGGTCCAAGAATTGCGCTCCTGAGCAGCCTCCGAGCTCGACACAATATCGCCGAAAGGAGTAATGCCGGGTTTGATAACATTTCCCTTCTCATCGTAGAAGCATAGCATATCGATAGCAAAGAAATTTTTTGGCGGCATCATATCAACAATGTCTGAGGGTATATATTCAACCTCTCCATCCTCGTTAAGTTGCAGCGGTTCACTACCGGGGCAGGTGAGAATATCGGCATCGGGAAGCGGCACCGGGTGCCCACGGCGCATGATGTCCAACAACTCTTTAAGCTCTTTGCCGGTTACCTTGACGGCTTTTACGGGCGGCACAACATCCCCCAGAGTTTCCTCGGTGCGATGAAACTCTGCATAAGCCGTCGCATCGAGGGCCGTTTGCCAAGCCGCAAGCTTTTGTTGAGCTTCTGCCGTACGGGCAGCGAGTTGCTGCTCACGGTAAGCGGCGCGGGCTTGCTCCAGCCGCGCCTGCTGTTCTTCGACCGAGGTGCAGGCCGTCACCAAGAAAAGGGAGCAAAGAGCCGATGATATGATTGAGCGACAATTCATAATAGCAGAAAAGGAGGTATTGTTACGGCGGCTATTGTACCACAGGTGGGCCGGCGTAGCAAGCAAATATCTAGGTAGCCTCGGGTGCCAGAGCAACCACGCGCAGCATGCCTAAGGTTTCGGCTTTGCGGCCGATGATATAGGTTTGTTTCAATTTACGGGCAGAAAGGCGCGGGCGGCGTTGGTAGCGGTGAAACACCTCTCCCGTCTCGCAGTGGCAAAGGGCATAGCGATAGGTAGGGGCCTTGCGGTTTTGCGGGGCAAAGTCGGGGCAGTTGCAGCGCGCATTTTCGCCCGCTATGCCCAGGCAGGTGCAATAGTTGCGCCAGTGCGGGCCATGGCCGGTTTCTTGATGATGAGTATAGGCAAGAGCATGGGCAATCTCGTGCAGCACGGTGCGGCAGATAAGTTGCGGCGACTCCTCACAAAATCGAGCCACAAAATGCCGGGATAAGGTAATGGTGCGCACTCGATAACGGCAGCACCCCAGACGACGTATGGCGCGGTCCCACCCGAATGCCCAACCGGCTAACCCCGCCGCCTGTATGCAGGCAAAAGCATAGGCCTGCACGGCCGGGGGTGCGGACGGTGCAGAGAGCTGTGGCGGCATATGAAAAGTAAGCAAAGGCACGCGGCTATTAAAACACGGCGGCGTATATACCGCAAGAACAATAACGAGAAAGAATCACAAATGTGTTACATGCAGGCATTTTACTTGCAGAGAGGGGCGTGGCTGTGGTATGATGCAGGTAATGAGAGAACGCTGCATACTGGTGGCAGAAGATGACGAGCCGATTCGGCGTGCCCTGTGCGACACGCTGAAGGGGGCGGGCTACAGTGTATTGCCGGCGGCAGACGGCAGGGAAGCACTGGAGATTTTGCTGACAAAAGACATAGACTTGGCATTGCTGGATGTCAACATGCCCCATATCAGCGGGTTCAAACTGCTTAAAGTCATGGCGGGTGAGTGCCCCGGCGTGCCCAGTATCATTCTTACGGCCCACGGCGAAGAACAAGACCGCGTTAAAGGGCTCACCTTGGGGGCAGATGATTATGTGGTGAAACCCTTCAGCATAGCCGAATTGCTGGCACGCATTGCTGCGGTATTACGGCGCAGCCCGGCCCGCACCAAAAAGCGGGGGGAAGACGGGGCGCTGAGTTTTCCCGGCGGGAGACTGGAGCCCGATACCCGCAAGGTGGTATCGACAGCGGGCAAAGAAGTAGCCCTGAGCGATAAAGAGTTTGACCTGTTTCGCTACTTTTTGACCCATGCGGGGCGCGTTATCTCACAAGAGGAGCTTTTGCTGCGCATATGGGGACACAACACCGGGGCCACACAAACCCGCATTGTGCCGGTTACCTTAACTCGATTGAAAGAAAAAATTGGCCCCACGGCTGCCGCATGCTTTGCCAATGTACGCGGGCGGGGCTATATCTGGAAAGAAAACGCATGAAGAAAAAACTGACCCCGGTACTCATCATAACGGCCATCTTGGTTATCATAGCCGCAGTATGGCAAGCCAAAGAAGCCGCCACGCTGGAAGACACTTTGCTGGAGATAGACCGCCGCACCCAAACCGAGCGTTTGCTGGCTCTATCTCTGCCCGAGGTACAGGCCGAACTCAACAACTTGTTACAGGCAGAAAGCGATAAGATGGGGCGCCACCTGCCATTCAATACCGCCAACATTCCCCAACCGGCCGGCGGCAAAGCCGACTTCAACCGCGGATATTTCTTATATGCAGAGGGCAAGTTGCAATTTCCTGCCGAAGACGCGGGACTGCGCGAAAGCGTGCCCTCGGTTATTTGGCGCAATATACCCCATCAGGCACGCAACCCGCACACCTCGATAGACGACCCCGAGGCCAGAAAAACCGAGATGGCCGGTGTAACCACCATGAAAGTAAGCATTGCCGAGCCTACCCTCCCCGAGGGCGAAGAACTGCGAGCCACGGGTGATATGGAGCCCTTTTTTGCGTGGACCTACAAGGGTCAACTAGTCTACATGCGCCCCATACGCACCAATGCCGGCACCGCTGCCGACGGCTTTTTGATAGACCCGGCCAAACTGGCCGCCCACCTGATACCGATATTGCAGAAAAACGGCTTGCAAGCCCCGCAGATTGAGCTGACGATAGATGCAGCCAAGGGCAATCTGGCCCCCCTGCCCTTGGTGGTAAAACCAGGGCAAGAGGTAGATTTACCGAATGTGGAAGAGCGCAAGGCGGCCCTGCGCGGCACGATAGCCTCGGCATGGATGATCTCGATACTCACCGTCATTGTACTCTTCGGGTTATTGGCCTTTTACGCCAGGGTGGAGCGCCGCCGCAGCGACTTTGTATCTGCGGTAACGCACGAGCTGCGCACCCCCCTCACCAGCTTTGTTCTATACACCGAGATGCTCAAAAGTGGCGAACTGACCGCGGAAAAGGAGAAAGAATACCACGAGACCCTATACAACGAAAGCCGCCGCTTGGGGCATTTGGTAGAAAATGTGCTGGCCTATGCCAAGCTGACGCGTGGTAAAGTAAGAGGGCGACAAGATATAGGCGCCTGTGGTAAGCTGCTGCCGGCCCTCTTTGCCAAGATAAAGGAGCGGCTCAACAAAGACGGGGTTGAGATGCAGTACACCCTCGACTCTCGCCTGCAATTGCTCTCTCTGCATACGGATTTGCTCTCCATCGAGCAGATTCTGCTCAATCTGGCAGATAATGCCGTAAAGTATGCAGAAAACAAGAAGCCGAGCGTACACATCAGTGTTATACGTACACACCGTATGCTGGCCATACGGTTCAGCGACAATGGGCCGGGGATAGCACCCGAGCTACAAAAAGACCTGTTTAGGCCGTTCTCTCGCTCAGCCAAAGCCGAGAGCGGGCGCAAACCCGGGGTGGGGCTGGGCTTGGCCTTGTCGCGCGACATGGCGCGCTCTATCGGGGGAGACCTGGTACTGGAGACCAGCAGCGACAAAGGCTGCACCTTTGTACTGACCTTGCCGCTCGGCGAATAAACCGGCTATGTTTCGGGGGTGGTTCATCATTTACGCTTGGCTCTGCCTGCTGATTTGTTGGGCAGAGCCTGCAGCCGGGCAAAGCAATGCCCCGGGCAGCACTCGGCTACCGGCAGTTATCATTCACAATGCAGAGCAATTTAACTGCCACTTGGACCAAATAGCCCTCAATATGCAAGAGAAAACCCTCTGCGTTTTCAAGCACGAGGGCCTCATCAACGCGCATACCATCAAAGAGCGCAGCGTGTGGTATGACTACGGCAACGCCTACAAAGCAACCATCTACCCACAACAAATTGCCGAGTTTACCTTCCAATACAAAGATAACACCCGCTTGCTGGCTGCCCACTTTAACCCGGCTTTGCGCCCCTCGCTTTCTGCCAGAGAACAACAGGCCCTGGAAACCGCTCAACAACTGGTTGCACTGTGGATTCGCCCCGGCATGAGCGAGACCGATAAGCTGCGCGCCCTGCACGATGGTATCATCAACCGCAGCCGCTACACCAAAGAGCCCATGGGTAATGTGTGCGACCTGCTCTTGGAGGGACGCGGCACCTGCGAGGCCTACAGCCGCACACTGTGGTTGTTTTGCCGCATGATAGGACTGCCCTGCCACATTGTTTACGGCCACGCAAAAGAGCCACATGCGTGGAATTTGGTGCGCATCGGCAAACGCTGGCACCATGTAGATGCCACCTGGGACGACCCGGTGAACGAAGACGCCCCGCACCTCAACACGCTCTCGCACCGCTATTTCATGCTCGATGATGCGCAGTTGAGCAAAGGCCATAGTTGGAGCATGGGGAACCTGCCCGCCGCCGCCTCGAAAAATGCAGTCTTCTTCCGCAAAAACAACCTTTACTTTACCGATGACGCCGCTCTGTGGGCAGTGCTTGCCAACGCCATCACTCAAGGGCATGGCAGCATTGAGGTGTATATGGCCCACTATGAGTCGGACGACTCGCTGCGCCGCCGCTTGCAGGCCGCCTCGTACCAAATCCCCGCGCTGCAAGCCGTGACGGCTTGGCATGGGCCGGCCCCCCAACAAAGCGGGGTTGTGCATTTTATCTTTGAAAACGCGGGCACCCCGCAACCTGCCGATATGAGCCATTTAGACTTCTCGCGCGGGGTCATGGTAGAAACCCGCCGACTGATCGACAATATCAGCCACACAGACCTGCAAAAAACCTGGGAGGAAATATCGAACACGGCCACCACGTGGTGGGAGCAGTTCTTAGAATGGCTGCAAGCCCTGTGGGAGTGGGTTCTGAACCTGTTCTGTGAGCAAGAGCAGCCTTAATCCTCAATATCGGTAGCACGCGGATGAGCCTCCAAATACACCTGTTTCATGCGGGTTTTGGTAACGTGCGTATAGATTTGCGTGGTAGAAAGAGACGAGTGCCCCAACAACTCTTGCACCGAGCGCAAGTCTGCCCCGGCATCCAACAAATGGGTAGCAAAGGTGTGGCGCAATTTGTGCGGGGAAATATGGAACGGTATACCCGAGCAGCGCAAGTACTTATCCAGCATCAGCTGCACACTGCGGCCCGTCATACGGCGTCGCAAGCGGCTGATGAAAAGCGGCCCCTGCGGGTCGGGCACGGCATACTCCAAATACTTTTCGATAGCTTCGCGGGCATATTCACCCACCGGCACCAAGCGCACCTTGCGCCCTTTACCCACCACGCGCACACAATCTGCCCCACCCGCAAAAGCATCGGCATTCAGGCTTACCAGCTCGCTTAATCGGATGCCGCATGAGTAAAAAAGCTCCAATATGGCGGCATCTCGAAAAGGCAGCCAAGCCGGGCTTTTTTTATCGACAGGCGTGCGCAAGGGCAACGACAACAGCTCTTCCATCTGCTTAAGGCTCAAATGCACGGGCAACCCCGTGCGAGCGCGCGGCAGGGTAAGATCGGCCAAGGGGTTGGCGGTATACCCTTCTCGCAGCATCAGGTACGCATATAAAGAACGCAACGCCGCAAAACGCTGGCGTATGGAGGCCGGCTTAAGCTCTTGTTGCATGGCCTCGTACAACCAGGCGCGGTATGAGTCGGTTGTGCATGCCTCCCACGACTCAAAGCGTGGCCCCATCCACTCCACAAACATTCGGCACTGGCGCATATAGGCCTCCAGCGTGTGGTCCGATGCCCCCTTCTCTGCGCGCATGTAATCCAAAAAACGCAACAACACAGCCACAGCAGCGGCATGTTGCGGGGGCGGCGAGGTCTCTCGGTCTTGCGCGGACATGCCTTGTCTTATACCACATATACGCCCCTAATGCAAGTTGCAAGTTAAAAGTTGAATATGGCAAGTAACAGATAACCTTATTGAAGCAGTCGCTTTTTACTTCAGTTAAATATTAAAAAAGCTTGACAAAACTAAAGATAAAGTGCATAAAGCGGGCATACATTCTCAAAAGTCAGCAAAGTACACGTAGAACGCATGAAGAAAGAACTGACCATTATCACAGCGGTTGCAGCAATCATGACGGCATGCACCACACAAAATCACGGTTACGTATCGGGCCAAGGGGGGTACGCATTCAAGCCGAAAACCCTCAAGGCATCTCCCAACCAAGTGGTCAACGACGGTTTTTGGGACAAACCTGCACACGTCACCGGCCAACACTGCATTGTGATAGATACCCGATTGCAACAAGCCAATTACTACGTGGGCAATCAGTTGGTGGGCAAATCGACCATTTCATCGGGCAAGGCGGGCCACCTTACGCCCGTAGGCAACTTCACCATTCTTTCTAAAGACATAGACCACAAATCCTCTACCTACGGCAGTATTGTAGATGCCAACGGCAATACACTGGTGGCAGATTACACCGCCGGGCAACCCATACCCGCCGGCGGTATTTATAAAGGGGCAGACATGAACTTCGGTATGCAAATAACCAAAGACGGTATCTGGATGCATGAAGGGCTGGTAACCGCCGCCCCCGAGAGCCATGGCTGCATACGCCTGCCGCGAGAAATGGCGCAAATCTTCTTTGAGAACACCCCGGTGGGCACTCCGGTCATCATACGCTGATTTTCTTTCCCCCCACCTACTCAGCCATGCGCATCTATCCCGGTAAAAAGCTATTCATCCCGCTTGTGTTAACGGTGTTAAGCTCTTGCAGCGAGCTGACAACACCGCAAACATACAGCGATTTCATGCAAGAGCACCGGGATGATTACCCTACCACGATGGAGGTATACCTGAACAGAGACCTGGTCAACATGGCCACCCCTCAAAGTCCCGTTTTCATTTGCCTGAAGCAACAGCGCGGGCGTCTCTATGTGGACGGTCAAGTGGCTGCCGATTGGCCGGTCTCTACAGGCAAAGCAGGCCATGAAACCCCCATCGGTACGTTTCCCATCTTAGAAAAAAAGAAGGTATATTTTTCTTCAACTTGGGGCACCATAGTAGATGAAAATGACATTTGTGTGATACCCTCTGCCGATTCTCGCGTAGATAAAGTACCACCGGGTGGTGCCTTTTTGGGGGCCAAAATGGACAACTGGCAGCGCCTCACCTACGATGGTGTGGGCATTCATACCGGCAAGGTTCGCGCCGGGCAAGAGCTCTCCCACGGCTGTATACGCACCCCAGGTTTTGTCGCAGATACCCTTTTTGATATAACCGAGGTGGGCAGCCAAGTCATCATCACCGATTCCCCCGAAGAAATATGGCCGGGTAATACGCCCCCGGCAAAGCCCTAAATACCGGGCCCCTTACTCCTCGCCCAAATGCGGCACTTCATCTGCCAAAAACTCAGCGAGTGTCTTACCCTGCGAAAATGCCTTTTTCTCAAGCATCTTGCGGGTCGCGGGGTCCAAACTCAGGGTGATGAGAGTCTCCTCTTTCACCTGCACGCGAGAAGGCAGCGCCAAGGGCACATCTTTCATCAACTCGCGTATAATGTGCACTTTGGCAGCAGGTATCAACTTACGCGCCATCCAGTTGCGCACCGTTGACTCCGTTACAAAACATTTCTCTGCAAGCCATGCGTAGCTGTAGTTGTTAGCTTTAAGCCACAACTTTACATTCAACTTCAACTCGTCTTGCTCCGATACTTCCACTAGCGTTAGTGTAGCATTTTTGTCATTATTTTGCAAGCGGTAAATCTAATATGTTTAATTTTTTTGAAAATGCTATTTTTCAGGTTGACAAAATACCGTTTTTGATATAATAATAAACCCGGCTAGACAAAATAATATCTATGTTTATCACATTCACATGTCCCCATTGCCGTGGCCACAGGTTGCAACAAATAAAGCAAGCCATACACCGTGCAGAGGTAAGCGTAACCACAGCGAGCGATGGCCGATTAACGGCAAAGCCCATGGGGGTGGTAGAAGAGCTGAACGGCCCGGTACTGGGGTACAGGTGCCGCGATTGCCGCTACCCGGACATACGAAACCACGAGGACAAGAGTGGGTTCTATTGGCAAACGATAGAAGACGTACACGCGGCAGGCTGCATGACGATAGCAGAAGGGATGCAGACCCCCCAACGCTGCATGATATGTATGGCAGATGGCAAAATGGAGCCCCTTTTAATAGGTGTAAACGCAGAGGGACCACTCAGCCCCGAGCAGCGGGCAAAGATACTCGAAGAGCGAAACCTGAAGAACGCGGTACTCATTTGTGAGACAGATCCCGGCATTCAAGCATTTACCGCTATGGATTGGCAGGGTATAGAAACCATTTTCGTATAAACACCGACACCATGAGATATTACCACATCAGCTTACCAAACGGCACACAACTAGGGCCATATGACCAAGCGACCCTGCAACACATGGTTATGACAGGCCAAATACCCCGAGATTGTATGGCATGGACAGAGGGACAAGGTAGCTGGCTGCCACTGGAGCAAGTCATACACATACCGGCAGCACCGCCCATGGCCCCCAACAACCCGCAACACCCGCTCTTTGAGCATTATCAGGCAGCCATGCAGGGCAATGTGGAGTCTCAATATTACATGGCATGCTGCCACTTAAACGGAGAACACACAACAAAAGATGCAGCCGCCGCCATGCATTGGTTACAGGCAGCAGCCAATCAAAACCACTACGCTGCCTGCATTACCTTGGCTAACTGCTATGGTAATGGGGTAGGCGTAAAGTCAAACCCCGAAACCGCACTGGCTTGGTGCCAAAAAGCCCAAACTATATCTGACACCAAAGAGGTGCGAGAGTTAATAACTACATACACCGAAAAAGCGGAAGATGCCAAGTTCACTTTCTTTGACGGTTTTTGTATTTTCGCTTTAGTAGCACTTATCATCTACCTCTTCGGAAATGAACCTATTGCGAAAAATCAGAAAGAACTTGCAGCTTTAGGTTTCTTTGGGCTCCGCGGTATTTACTCTGTTACAAAATTAATGAAAAAAATGAACAAAGCATCGTAAACACCCCTACTGAAACGAGCCCCCTTATTTCAAAATAGAAAAAACTCATACGCATATGAACACTCGAAAGCTTATTTTGAACACATTTCTCGTCGTTCTCGTTACGTCAGTCTTCGCTGTATCATGCTCTGATGACAATGATAAAAAAAACGCTTCTCCACAACAAAAAGAAACGGCGGCTCCCATAGATGAAAAAGAAGCACTTGAGCAAAAAGAGAAAAAGAAACAAGCCAAACTCCGTAAAAAAGCTCAAAAAAAATTAAAGAAAATAGGAATTAAAAAAAAGCAATATGGAAAAAAATTGGCACTGCGTCAAAAAAGTCGCGGAATGACGGACTGAGGCGCGCCAACCATCAAGAGTTGTGGTAATATGTGGTTGGAATGAACATTATACCAGCTCTTGAAATGAAAGGCTGGCGCACCTCTGC
>SUVK01000083.1 GCA_015062055.1 Akkermansiaceae bacterium | reverse complement strand
AGCATAATAATGCTATAACTGCAAGAAAACTCGATTTTTACGATAAGCTTTTCAGTGTAAATTTAGAGTAAATTTCGGATACCTGAATCTCGAGGATGTATGACACAACTCAAATGCGTTTGCCCTGCCTGACATAGCCGGCATGCTATCTCTTTTTTCTCACTCTTGCCCCACAAAGAGAGGGCAGCCGGCCCAAAAGCGTCATTTACGCCACGGCAATACGCAATTCAGGCTTCACAAAGGGAAAAAAACGTGCTAAAATGCCCCCATGGCAAACAAACCCGTAGTATTGATTATTCGCGACGGTTGGGGCCGCAACCCTCAGGGGCCTGAGGCTGCCAAGCAGACCGGCGATGCCACCGTGCTCGCCGACACCCCGTTCACCGACAAGCTGTTGGCCACCTGCCCGCACTCCATGCTGGGCGCATCCGGCCAAGATGTAGGCCTGCCGGACGGCCAGATGGGTAACTCCGAGGTAGGCCACCTTAACTTAGGTGCAGGCCGCGTGGTATTCCAAGACCTCTGCCGTATCACCAACGCCATCAACGATGGCTCTCTTGCCAAAAACCCCGTTATCACAGAGGCTTTCGCCAAAGCTGCGGGTACCCGTCTGCACCTGCTCGGCTTGGTATCCGACGGCGGCGTACACTCCCACATAGACCACCTCATCGGCGTGGTGAAAATTGCTGCTGAGGCCGGAGTGAAGGACATCATGATTCACGCCATTACCGATGGCCGTGATACCGACCCCAAGAGCGGCGCCGGTTTCCTCAAACAACTGCAAGATGCCGTTGCCCCCTACGGTGCCAAGATTGCTACCGTGGTTGGCCGTTTCTACGCCATGGACCGCGACAAACGCTGGGACCGCGTGCAAGTAGGCTGGAACGCCATCGTACTCGGCAAGGGCGAGGCCTGCTCCTGCACCCCCGCAGAGTTTGCTGAAAAGAGCTATGCAGACGGCGTGACGGACGAGTTCCTCAAGCCCGGCATCTTCTGCGAGGCAGACACCCAGCGCGTACGCGATGAAGATGTGGTATTCTTCTTCAACTTCCGTGCAGACCGCGCCCGAGAGCTCTCCCGCGCATTCATCTACGACGACTTCGACGGCTTCGACCGCGGCGTACACCCGCACGTACACTACATCACCATGTCTGAGTACGAGGCCTGCTACCCCACCCCCGTGGTATTCGAGCAAGAACAGCTCACCAACATCCTCGGCGAGGTGATTGCCGCCGCCGGCCTTAAGCAGCTGCGCATTGCAGAGACCGAAAAATACGCCCACGTCACCTTCTTCTTCAACGGTGGTGTAGAAACCCAGTTCGAGGGCGAGGACCGCATCCTCGTACCCTCCCCCCGAGAGGTAGCTACCTACGACCTCAAGCCCCAAATGAGCGTAGGCGAAGTGGCAGATAAGTTTGTGGACGCCATTGCCAACTACGACATCGCCATCATGAACTTTGCTAACCCCGACATGGTGGGCCACACCGGTTTCCTGGAGGCCGGCATCACCGCCTGCGAGGCCGTTGACAAAGCCCTCGAAAAGAGCGTTACCAAGATTCTTGAGCTCGGTGGCTGCTGCCTCATCTGCGCAGACCACGGCAACTGCGAGAACATGCTCAACCCCGATGGATCCCCCAACACCGCCCACACCACCAACTTGGTAGACCTCATCTACTGCGGCCCCGACCAAGACCAAGTCAAGATGAGCGACGGTATTCTGGCGGACATCTCCCCCACCCTGCTCAGCCTGCTCGGCATTGCCCAGCCCGCTGAAATGACCGGCCACAGTCTCGTCACCAAATAATCCCGGGTAAAAATCTCCCCCTTTCAGGCGCAAATCGGCCTTCAAAAGCCCGTTTGCGCCTCTCTTTTGCCCTAAAAAATTACATTTTTCAAAAAAAAATCACAATTTTTGCAAAATAAAGCTTGCAATCATCCCCAAAACCTGCTACTATTGCTGTGCACCCAGTGCAAAGCACGAGTAGCTCAGTGGTAGAGCGGCTGTCTTACACACAGTTGGTCAGGAGTTCGAATCTCTTCTCGTGTATAAACCTCGCAACCCTCTAACGCTCAATGCGTTAGAGGTTTTTTAGTAACAATCAACGACTTAACAACCCTATGCAGAATCGGTATGCGCCTGTTTTAGCCTACCATTTTGCACTGAAACCACGCTTCCTACGCGCTCTAGGACTGCAAAGGACTAGGGATGCGGCAGCGCTTTGATTGGGGCAAGCCCAATTACTACTGATTCAAAGAAGTAGGGCGCCTTTTCCTAAATTGCAATCAGAACAGAGTGTTTGCAAATTATCGATAACGGTCTCACCTCCTTGAGACCATGGAATGATATGGTCAACATGTAGAATTGTTGAAGGGATCGTAGCGGGAGAAGCACCGCATGCTTGACATTTGAAATTACCGCGAGACAAAACTTTAAAGCGCAATCTTAAATTTATATTTCTTGGTGTTTTGTAAGCATACAACCAAAAGCCTTGTATAAGACTGTGCGATAATGTGAATCTATGTTTACATTACCGCACAATACCATAGCATATCTATACAAGGAAGCCATCGACATGCGTCTGGGGATGTTCCGGCTGCAGGGTGTCATTGCAGAACAACTCAGTCAGCCCATGGTCAGAGGCAGCTTCTTTTTATTCATCAACAAACCACATACTTTGCTTAAAGCTGTCTGGTTTGATGGAACAGGGCTTTGTCTGTTCTGCAAACGTCTTGAACAGGGGCAGTTCAGCTGGCCTCAGGCAGCAGCAATAACTGAGGGAAAAGTTGAAGGATGCGATAGACTACGCCCTCACAAGACAGCAGCATCTGAGCAGCTGGCTGCAGAATCCATATCTGCCTATCGATAATAACCAGGTTGAACGAGCCATTCGCCCCGTTACGGTAGGGAGAAAGAACTGTTTGTTTATTGGCGCCCCGGAAGCCGGCCTGAGAGCGGCTATTATCTATTCCATGGTGGAGGAATGCAAACGCACAGGAACAGATTTTTATCTCTGGCTCACGGAAGTACTGCGAAAGCTGCCGACCTACCGGGTTTCAGACGGATATCTGAACCTGCTTCCCGGAATGCTGAAACTTGAGCCACCAGCTCAGTCTCGACGAAATGTCACGCTTTGAGCTGGGTGTCAACAAGGCTTTAGGTTGTGGTTGAGTGCTTACAAATCATTAGCGTGCATCGCGTAAATATGCAGAAAGCCCGACTCAGGTCCAATCGCTGCCTTCACATTGATACAGAAGCGCTTACAACCCATAGCTGTGCTCGGCTGAGCGGAATCGATTTACCCCGACCCTCGCGCGATGATTTCGACCTTGTTTTGTTCCTGGACGCTAATGTCCCTTCGTACAAGACGGCTTGCGCTCAGATGAAAACAATACAGACACCACGAGAACATCCGTCTCTGACACCCTAAACAATATTATCTCGCAGCCGGGTACTCATTCCATGTCATCAACGGGGTAACTCATGCAGAGCGCCTTACCCAGGCGATACATTATGTAGAGGGAGCGACATCGGGAGGAACATAGGTTCTACCAATCCGCTCCTTATGAGATGCTTTTTTCAACTTCCTTTTCCTGCATTATCGTATACCTCAATTTTTTGCACAAAAATCGACTGCTTTTGTAACAAGATTAGCCGCCATCTTTAACAAATAGGCAGAAAATAATGCTGTTCCAAAATAAACAGGGAACATAACGAAATTGCACTCTAATACAATTAATAAAAGAGGATACACTGTTAAATGACTTAAATACAGCTCGAGAGAATATCGACCAACCCACTTTAAAATTGCATTTATATATTTCGGGAGCAGCGAAATAACAAACGATAGCGCTTTGCAGAGATGAAAAGTTGCGGTAGAAAAAACAAACCAAGACAAATAGAGCAAATCCCAATTATTTGATTCCGCAAAACGTATTTTTAAGACAAAAGCTAGTGTTACAAAACAGCCTGCAACAACGTAAAGAAAAATATTTCCGGACACACATTTAGAAACACTGAGAATAGTGATGGACATTCCCAGTATAAAGGACATTGCCCGAGATAAAGTCCAGAAACAGGTACTTGTTATTACCCCATAACCTTCATAATATTCAAATAAGCAAAATCTTAATATAACAAATATCCCCACATTTAAAAATGCAAGAATAATGACTCCTTTCCATCGCATCTTGAATAGAACATAATATATAAAAGGAGAAATGATGTAGAGGATACAGACAGTTCTTATATACCACGTACCTAAGCCAATGCAATCCAGAAAGTCAGGCGAGTTTGCGTATATACCTATTTTCAAAGAACATATACCAGCTATACAGCAAGCCGGGAATATCCTTATCAGTCTTCGTTTTTAAAATGAAAGTATATTTTTCTCATACGTCAGTCCGGTTTTGGAACGCAGAGAATATGCAATACCAAATCCCGACAAAAAAAGAAATACATCTACAGCATAAGAAAGAAACATTTTACCGGGGAACTCTCCCCCCGGAAAATGAAACAATGTAATCAGGATAATAGCAACTCCTATCAATCCCTCCCGAGAACTAGAAATATTCAATTCATTCATGTTTTAAAATTGTATCTTTATCCGACATTAATAGCTTGAAAAAATAAAATAAGCGCTTTTCTTATTAAAAGTGATAACATTTTCACCACATACGCAAGCACACAAACAATGAGTGCTATTATAATCACGTTTATGAAACCATATGGAGTTAAGACCATCAATGTAAGGGGGCCTAAAATAAAATATTGATGTAACAAATAAACCTCATACGAGTAATTATCGGATAGTTTTAAAATTATGGGATTTATTTGATATCGGTCAAAGATTTTTTTGAATGCGACAAAAAGGCAAACTCCTAAAAGTGAGTGAGCATATTGATATAATGCGCAGTTCGCATTAAACTGCAATTCGTGAATGTAGGTGAAGTATATCTTAATCCCGTTAAGAGTAAAGCAGAGTACGCGTTGGCATAATTAGAGGTTACGCGGATAGAGTATAGCGGAGTTGGCACAACGAACGCTTTTCTTGATAGTTTACATACTGAAGAAGAGTAAATAAGGTTATTTTTGAAATTACTTTCAGAAA
>SUVK01000001.1 GCA_015062055.1 Akkermansiaceae bacterium | reverse complement strand
CAATTCCATGATTTCGCGCATCCAACTCAAAACACGAGGCCTACCCTCCGTTGATTATCTCCTGCTCAAACTCAGGCAGCTAACATCCCCGTCATTCACGCGACTTTTTTGACGCAGTGCCAAAAAATTGCTGGAAGCCGTTGACGATAACGACACGGAGTTACTGCAGCTCCTCATTGAAGCCGGTGCAGACGTAAATTATGCGGACTCGAAAGGAAAAACTCCGTTATTATTAGCAACCAACAGGGGGTACGTAAAATGCATGGCTATCTTATTATCAGCCGATGCAGATGTCAACAAAGCTGATCATGAGGGTTATACGCCCCTCGGGATAGCAGTTCAGGACTATTGCTACCAAGCGACCACTTCCACATTAGCCATTGAGCTTTTGCTTACTGCACCGGAGATTAATGTTAACCTCCGCAGTGATGGGATGCCACCCTTGATGATAGCTGCTTGGAGCGGAAATTGCGAGTGCGCAGAACTATTAATTGAAGCAGGTGCCAGTGTAAATGCAACATATCAGGGTATGACCCCATACCAAGCGGCTAAGATTAATCAACAATACCCCTGCGCCAGTATCATTGAAGCTGCCGGGGGAAGATAAAAATGTGTTTTACGCGTGGGAACATACGAAATACGAAGTCAATATAGCAAGGTTAAATACCGGGCAATAGAGCGTCAATACGTTGGCGATGCTTATTGCCATTCGGCTGCTCAGGATGATGCGGCAGCAGGTAGTATTGCCCATAGGCTCGCTCCAGTCTTTCACGCAGGGCGGGTAAGTGGGCAAAATCGGCATCCGTCCAGGCCGGATAATGCAAATGCGGCTCGGTAAGCAATGAAATCAGGGGGGAGACAAATTGGTTATAAAACTCATTTTGCAACTCCGTCAATTTGCGAGAATATTCTACCTCCAAGTCATAAATCTTATCCGTATACTTATCTTTCAAATCTCTTTTCTGTTCCTCTGTCAGGGTGGCATCAGCAAGCTCTTGCTCCAGCTGTTCTAACACCGTATCGCAGGCTTGATTGAGCTCGGCAGAGACAGTCTCCACGCGTGCCACATAAGCCGCATATTCAGCAGGCACGGCATCAAGCCCCGCTTTATTGTGCGCTACATATGCCCGGTAAAGCGCCTCTGCAGCGGGCAGCGATTGCACCGGTTGAGGGTCGGGCGTATTCGGCAACAAGCTTGCCCCTATACCGACAATAGCCACCAGTGTAACCACTGCCCCGGCATACCATACCCACCGTCCCACAGGGCGTGGCTGCGGCAAGGGCTTGCACACGGTCATGCCACTCAGTACCTCTCGCCAATAAGCAGCGCTCTTATCTCGCGCTGCGAGGGGCAGCTGCAAGTTCTGCATCACAAACTGCACCAAGGGCTGCGGCAAAGATTCCATGCCGGGTAATGTGTCTATAGGCACCAGCTCATCCTTCAGCATGCGCCGCAGCGTTGACTCGGGCATGCTGCCGCTCAGTAGCTCATAGGCTGTGGCCGCCAGCGCAAAAAGATCTGTACCGGCAAAGGGGGCCCCCTTGCCGGAAATCTGCTCGGGGGCGGCATAATCTGCCGAGAACTCCCCCTGTGTTACCGTGGTCGAGGCATGCATCACCGAGGCGCCGAAGTCGATAATAACGGGGCGGTCATGCTCATCGAACATGATATTGGACGGCTTAATATCGCGGTGTACGATACCTTTATCATGCAGGTATTGCAAGCCCTCCAACACGGCATCGAGCCAACGTATGGCCGTTTGCGCGTCAATAGTCAGCCCGGCATCTGCCGCTTCTTCCATCTTCTCGCGCAGCGAGCCGCCCTCTAACCACGGCATCACATAATACAAGCCCCCTTGCGACTCAAAAACCTCGTACACCCGCACGATGCGCTCGTGGTTCAACTTAGCCAGGGTACGGGACTCTCGCTGCATATCGACCATGGCTTGCCGATAATACGCATCCAGCTCTGCTCGCAAAGGACGTATCGTACCGTCTTCATCTCGGCGGCAAAGCGCCGCAGGGAAACACTCTTTGAGCACCACGTTGCGCTCCAACTGGCAATCCCACGCTACATACGCCACACCAAAGCCACCCCTACCCAATGTTTTGAGTATTTTATAATTACCGATAACGGTACGCGGCGGAAGCGTCTGTATATCCATGCAGCGTGTTCAGTATATCCTTTTCTCCGCTACCCTGTCAATCAGAAACAAAGAAAACCCGATTCGGCACACAAATCGGGCTTTCTTTGTATTCTTATCCGGTTAATCTTTCTTCTTCTTTTTCTTCTTCTTGCCTCCTTCTTTCTCGTCCAATACCTTCATATAGGTTTTATAACCCTCTTCGATCGGCAGATCTACATTATTAAATCTTGACATATTCATATGAGTCTGATAGGAGTATTCCTCTTTCCTCTCAACAGCGCTACACAGCTCTGCACCACCATTAATAAGAGCCCTAAAAACCGCTTCGCTGCAATTACAGTCAACAGCCAAAGCTAACATTGAATAGTATTCAGGATGACCGTAATTGCTATAGCCATGTGGTAATAATAAATCGGGGTTTGCACCTGCCGCAATGGAAGCCTCAACCGCAGCTGCATCATTCTCCTCGACAGCAGCTTTCAGCTCCCTCATTGTACCATGATTGATACCGAAAGTAACCACAAATGCAGCGATAATAAGACCGACACAGCCTATAAGCCCCATGCGCAAAGGCATCCCTTTAGCGGGTAAGTAAGGGGTAACCCCCGGCTCCGGAACGGGGCCATAGCGGCTCGGCATCTTTTTGCCGCGAATGAACGTAAACACATAAATCAGCACGGCCCAAGTACCCAGACAAATCCACAAACCTATCGGCCACCCGTAATAGTCCGGAGCGAATGCCATGGCACTCGCTAAAATCGGGATAATAACCCATGCCGGGTTCAAACCCACATCTTTCATGCGACGAACAAGCGGCGGATAACAAATAATATTGCCGAACGCAATCAACAAACACCCTACATAGTATATAAAGGCCGGCTCATATGCGAATTCACGGTTCGGAGTCCCAAAAAAGCCAAATTCGCCATGTAGCAACTGAACATAATCCATATAGGGAATACACCCAAAGTCTGAGGATTCGAACATAAGCCACCCCAAAAGCACAAACGCAACACCGATAATCGATGACTTAAAGAAGGTCTTGCCGTCTATACGCCCTTTGAATGTCCAATATTTTTTAGAGATGGCGCTCCAATCTAAATTCGGCATAGGTTCGGGTGTAGCCGCATAGGGATACGGTGCACCATAGGGCTGCGGTGTGCCATAAGGTGGCGGGGCACCATAAGGCGACGGGGCACCATAGGGTGGCGGTGCACCGTAGGGTTGCGGGGCACCATAGGGCGGCGGGGCTCCATAGGGCGGCGGGGCTCCATAGGGTTGCGGGGCTCCATAGGGCGGCGGGGCTCCATAAGGCGGCGGGGCGCCATAGAGTTGTGGGGTACCGTCAGGCACTTGAGGAGATGGGGCAGACGGAGCTACCGATACCGGCTGAACCGGCGGAACTACCGGTGTCGGCTGAGGAGCCGGTGCCGGTGCCTTGGGAGCGGCAGGTTTTACCGGCCGAAAAATTTCCTCCAGTTTGTGCCACGACGTATCCCCTACCCGGCATATTCGCGTTTCTTTCGGTAATCTTTTGGCTTTTAACATGGCTCGTATCTCATCAGAGGTATGCGGCCCTGTTGTTTCGCCTTGGACAGTGTATAAATAGTAAGTTTTCATAAGCCACTTTTCGCTACTAATATAATCCTCTCGTTTTATTATGTCAATCCCTTTTTCTTGTTCTGTATCATTTTTGCTATTTTAAGCATAAAAAAAATTCCCCGCTGCAACGGATCATCCATTACAACGGGGGAGGGATTCTGTTATGGTAGTTGAGCAACAGACTTATTGCTGAATAAATTGGCGTAGAATACCCGCAACATGCTTTTGGCCGTATTGCTCGGCCAGTTGCAGGGCCTGCGGAATACGCTTGGCCCCGGCATTGAGCAACAGGTACACCACATCGTCATAGCCATGCGCGGCGGCGTATTCCAAGGGGGTGCGGCCCGCGGCATCGGTGCCCTCCACATGGCACTCCATGCAAAGCAGAATACGCACCACATCCATATTCCCCAAGGCGCAGGCGAGCATGAGGGCGTCTCCCCCGGTATTTTTACCATCGGCAAAGGGAGCGGGAATTTCCCCGGGCAGGGGTGTTTGAATGGGGAAGTATTGGTTGTGCACGCGGTAGATGGCGCGCTCATCCGCCGCCAGCACGGCAGCACGCATCTCGGCAGCCAGTTGCGCGGCATCCCATGCGGGGGCGCCATGTTGCAACAAGACATCGTAATACGGGCTACGGCGGTGTTTCAGGGATGCCATGAGCTGTCTCAATTGCTCCTGTGGTATACGGCTGAGCTGCAAACCATGAGCAAAGAGCAGTTCGTAAACCTCGGGCGAGCTCCACTGCGCGCGCTCCAATAAGCTCATACCGACCAAGTTGGGGTCTGCCCCGGCAGCCAGCAAAAGGGCAACAATTTCTTTATCGTGCGGGCTTTGCTCAAACACCGTACCAAGGCATGCCACCAGCGCATTGGGGGCATCCGGTCCGTAGGCGTTGGGGGTGGCACCTGCGGCCAACAGGCGTTTAACAGCCTCCACATCATTGGCGGCAGCCGCGCCAATCAACAGGGCATTAGGCGAGGCGGTAAGCCCCTGCTCCGCCAGCAGCTTCACAACGGGGCTGGGGCTATCTGCCACCGGGTTAAGACTACCCTGCGGCCAACTACTGCGCAGGCACATAGCCAGCTCCAGCGCATTCAACCCCGCATGGGTGCGTGCATGCACGTCTGCACCGGCCTCAATGAGGTAGCGTACCAGCATATCGGTAGGTTCAACTTCTATCCACTCACAACCGATGCCCTGAATACAGTGCAGCGGGGTTTCACCCTTGTGATTGCGGGCATTGATATTGACCCCGTGTTTTACCAGAATGCGGGCTGTTCTCACATCATCCGATTGAACGGTAGAGCCACCGTATGTCAGATAATGCATGGCAGAATTACCGGCATCATCCACCGCGTTGCGTTCTTTGGACGAGTATGCAAAACTTTCCAAGCGCTTGACATCATTATCAATAACCGCCTCATGCAAGGGAGTTCGGCCCCATTCACCATGCAGGGCATCCCGCAAGCCCCAACACATATTGAAATCTGCCGACATGTGGCTTGCAGCCGTCACCCCATGGGCAGAGGTGCCAATCTTGTATGTACGCGCCTCTTGCTTCACCAACAGCTCTGCAACCTTGGTATGCTTATTGAACAAAGCATACCACAATGCAGTATTGCCGCCGTATGCATCGCCCAAAGCCTCGATATCCGCCCCCGCAGCCAGCAGTGCTTTAACTTTTTCCAAGTCGCCCTTGCGGGCAGCCTCCGTTAAGGGAGTGCCGCCGCAGCGGCGTTGCCCCGGTGCAGGAGCATCCACCCCGTGAGTCGTGATGGGGTGCGGCGCGGTGGGATTTTCCAGCAGGGGTATAATATCCTGCCGCCCCTGCTCGCGGGCAATATCCGGAGCGGTGCGCCCCTGCGCATCAACCTGAGCGGGGTCTACCCCAATGGAAAGCAAGTAAGCAATCTCGCGGGGGCCGTGGCGGGATGATTTATCGGCAGAATGGCACAAGAGTGCTGCATTTTCCTTGGGTGCATTGGGGTCTGCCCCCAGACGCAGCAAGCGACTGAACGTTCTTTTCGGGAAACCCATCTCACACGCCCAATAGCGGGACAAAATACGCGGCAGGGTATCCCCCGCCAAATGGATATCCATACCGGCATCCAAAAACAGGTGCAGGCTCGGCCCGCCGTGGGCACAGTTAAACATCACCTCGGCAACACGCAAATTCGGGTCTGCACCCGCAGCAAGCAACAAGCGGATAATCTCTGCATCATGCGGTTGAACATCGGTGCCGCCGCTCATGCATATCACCAAGGGGAACCCACGGGCAAAGTTCGGGTCTGCCCCGGCGGCCAAGCACTCTTTCACCGCAGGGACATCGTTGCGGGCACAAGCCTCTGCCAGCTTACCGTTGAGCGAAAGCTCCAGCCCCTGCGAGCGCAGGTATGCCACCACGGCAGCATCGGCTATATCCTTTTGGCATACGGCGAGCTCCAGCAAATTCATACCATCGGCATTAAGCGCAAACACATCTGCCCCGGCCTCTACCAATGCTTGGATAATGGGCAAGCCGCTTTGCTGCTCGTGGTTGAAATAGGCAATAGAGGGCGCAAGCATAAGCGCGGTATTCCCCTCGTTGTCGCGAGCATTCACATCTGCCCCGTCAGCAATCAACGCACATACTTTATCCGCAGAGCGTGGGTATTCATGCCAGCTTTGCTCCACGGCAAGCATCAGGGGAGTACGCCCCTGCTCATCGCGGGCATTGACATCCTGCGTTGCAGGCGCCGTCATGGCAGCCAAAGGTGCAAGCATCATGATAAACGGTGTGTATTTCATGCCGAAAATTTCTTATTCTATAATATATA
The DNA here is from genome assembly GCA_015062055.1 of Akkermansiaceae bacterium. Taxonomy (GTDB): domain Bacteria; phylum Verrucomicrobiota; class Verrucomicrobiia; order Verrucomicrobiales; family Akkermansiaceae; genus Akkermansia. The sequence continues at coordinate 120,444 of SUVK01000001.1, read as the reverse complement.
CGCCAAGCACCGCGATAATCTTTCAAAAATTGATGATTTTTTGAAAAAATCAGTTATCAGCAGCCTCCAGCAAAGGGATAAGGTCGCAACGATTCAGCTCGCGCGCCAAATCGAGCGCAGTTCTGCCTTGTTCATCAGTCAACGTTGGGTCTGCCCCCAACTCCAGCAGGCGAGTCAGCTCAGCAGCGCCCTGATAACGTACAGCCAAATGCAACAAGGGCTCACGCACAACCTTACCGGGTTGCTGGCGATACGCATTCACATCTGCACCATTGCGAATCAAAACATCAAAACACAGCTTGGGGAACTCTTCTTCCTGTAGCCACAAATACCCCAGAGCATCCGCAATATCTGCAGGAGCACAAAGAGACAAATCCAGTCCATGAGCAAACAAAGCCTCCAGTGTTGTAACATGGCGAGAATGCACGGCAACATGAAGCACGGCAGCTGCATCGGCGTTCGGGTCCGCGCCACCCTCCAACAAAGCGAGTACCACAGCATCTTGGTTCGGGCGGCTCAAGGTACCGGGCTCCATACTTAATTTCAAAGGGAGCGCATGGTGAACATCCGCATTGGCTCCGGCTGCCAGTGCAGACTTGACAGCCTCAACACTTCCCGTGCGGCAGGCATATAACAAGCGATAATCGGGCCGCATCTCAACACCGTGTGCCATCAATTCTTGTGCAACACCCGCATTAAATGGGCCCCACGCATACGCACAAAGCTCGGCCACATTCAGCCCCGCATTATTACGGGCATGCAGATCTACCCCTGCTGCCACATATACCCTCAGCAACTCGCGCCATACATCATCCGCATAGCCATTTCTCGCCACATGGGCAGAGGCTACCATGAGCGGCGTATTCCCCTCAGCATCTCGAGCATTCACATCCGCGCCGGCTGCAATCAATTCTGTAGCTCTTTGTACGTCTGAAACTTGCATACCGCTGATTTCAAATAACCCTGCGGATGCCGTTTTGAGCAATGACATGAGCGCCTCATTACCGGAACGGGTGGCGATGTCCATAGGGGAGAGCCCGGTAACGGGCTCGGGCGCGGTGGGGGAAGCACCGTAGCGAGACAGGAGCACGTCGGCTTGTTCGGGGTGCTCACGCAAGACATGAAAGAAGATAGCCTGCACTTGCTGCGGGGTTGCTTTGGCTCCGGCCTGCAGGAGACGATAAGCCGCCTCCATGTTACGCATTTTAACTGCCAGCCCCAGGGCGGTGAGGCCGTTCCACTCTGCGGTACTGCCTTGCAGGGTGATTTCCAAATGCGGTTGCAGACTCAACAGCACGTTGAAACGATGCTCAATAAAATTCTCGTCCATCGCCATCTCCATCAGCAGGGTCAAACCTCGGGCATCCTCGGCATTAATATCTGCCCCCGCCTGCACCAACAGCGGGAGCATCTTCTGCGGCTCGTGGCCGTTGAGCGCGCGGCTGAGGTACTCGCGCGTTTCCTCACCACGAGGTTGCACGGTAAACCCGCCCGCCAACAAAGCACGTGCCATCTCTATATGCGCACGCCCCATGGCAACACCGAACTCCTCGCGGCAACGTTGCACATCTGCACCGGCGGCTATCAACATACGGGCGTACTCAGCATCGCCATCCTCACGCACCAAATTCTGCAACAGGGTGATACCGGAAATCAGTTCATCCGCATCCGCACCGGCTTGCAACAAGCGCTGAAACTCTTTCTTGTCATCTTTCATGTAAGCCTGCATCAAGGGCGACAGAAATGCAGAGGCCTGACGAGGCTCCACCCCGATGCGTTTCAGAGCTTGCAAAAGCGAATTATCACGGGCATAGTCAGCAACGGATTTGCCCTCCTTATTCACCAAAGTGGCATCTGCCCCGTGCTCCAACAGCAACATGGCGCATTCGGTAGTAGGCGTATAGGGTTCTGCGTATCTGAACTTTGCCGCCAATATCAAAGGCGTATCGTCCTTTTTATTGCGAGCATTGATATCTGCCCCCGCTGCCAACAACAGTTTGAGGATTTCCACAGAGCCACGCACCGCATCATGCAGAGGAGAGTTACCCGTTGCAAAGCGTCCGTAAGATGTCATGCGAGTATCATTGGCATCTGCCCCCATTTCCAGCAACATAGCCACCGTTTTCGGGGCATTGTAAATGCAAGCTGCATGAAGCAGCGCATTGAGCTTATCTTGTGCTGAAAAGCCCTGACGCGGGCTACGCTCTGAAGGTAGGCACAGGTGTTCATACTCCATGAACAGGCGAACCAAATGAGGTTGGTCAGTATGCACGGCAGCTCGCAACGCCCCGGAGCCTTCGGGCTTTGCCCCGTGCGCCAACAGCAGTTGAAGCATCTCCTCAGATTGAGATTTTACGGCCAAAGCAAGCAGAGATTCCTCACCGGCAGCACGGGTATTAACATCTACCCCGCCCGTAGCCAAAACACGGCGGGCAAGCGAAACGTGGCCCCCTGCACAAGCATATCGCAGGGCCGAACTTGGGCAGCCGATAGGCGCATTGGCTGCAACCAAGGCCTCTACCACAACAGGGCGAAACGCCCGGCACGCTACATCCAACGCCGTGCAAGCAAAGTCATTTTTCAAACCGATATCGGCACCGAATGCCAGCAACAGATTCACCATCTCTGCAGATTCTGCTTGCATTAAGGCCGTATATCCATAAGAGTTTTGCAGGTTTACCAGCTGCGGGGCGTACATCAAAATATAAGCCACGCGCTCTGTATCATCCTCAGCCACAGCCCGCATTAATTCGGTTTCTCCCGTGGGGGTGCGTTGCGTTAACTCAGCAAGCTCAGCCTCGCTCAATGAAGGCAACGCAGCACCCTGTGCACGCAAATAATCTGCCACGGCCTCGCGTTTAAAATGCACGGCAGCCCACAAGGCAAGCCCGGCGTGTTCCGCATCGGCAGGATACAGTAATTGCACGCAAGGCAAATGCCCATTGGCAGCCGCATATACCAAAGCAGTGCGAGAAAAAGCCTCCGTTGCACCGGCATCTGCCCCGCGCTGCAACAACACGCGCACAATATCCGTTTTGCCGGCAGCCGCGGCATGCACTATGGGAGAGGCAAAATAATACGTAGGCTTGGGTTTTCCGTCAAGAACATCAAAGGGAGAATCGACATACCCGCATTCTTCATTAAGATACCTCGCCGGCAACTTAGCAAATAAGTTAACATCTCCCTGTGCGATTGCCGTATCACACAGCTCAAAAAAGGCGTTATTAAAACGCTCATTTCCCTGCGCCTCCTCCATTGCAGCGGTCGCCGTTTCTTCATCGCCCGAGCATAGGGCCCTATACAAGGGCAAATGTTGAGGAGCAACCGAAGCCTCTGCATATAACAAAGGCGTAGTCAAGAATGGCAACAAATAACGAAACAAGATTTTCATCTTCATTATCGGGTTACAGATTCCAGATACTTCACGGCAGCGGTGTTACCGTTTTTGCGGTGATATTCCAAGGGGGTAAGGCCGTCCTTATTTTTGCGATTGACATCGGCCCCGGCTTCTACCAACACCTTGAGCACCCCGGCCTCAAAGCTCACGTGCAAGGGGAAGAAGTTGGGTCGATTCACGTTGGCACCCGCCGCTATAAGGCGTTTGACGGCTTGGGGATAATCCAACTTCACGGCAAGGCCCAAAGCCACATCTGCATCGGGCTTACGCAGGGAGAGCAAGCCTGCATGCGGGTGCTCACTCATCAATGCGTATTCGGGAGCCAAGCCCACGCGCACCCCTCGGCTAAGCAGATAATCTACCACGGTATGCTGCCCGCAAAGAGCCGCCATTTGCAAGGCAAGGCCATGTTGTTTTGCCCCGGCATTAAGCAACAGGCGCACGCATTCCACATGCCCATTGGCAGCGGCATGAACCATGGCAGTTTTGCCGAAAACATCTGATTTCTCCAAATCAGCACGCCGTGCAATCAACACACGCACGATATCAGTTTTACCCGCCGCTGCAGCATAACGCAAAGCAGCGCCCATATAGTAACGGCCATTACCCGGGCCCGGGTCAAACTCACAGGCGGCACAGGTAACGGGGTAGAACGGGCGGTTGAGGTCCGCATTTGCCATGGCCATAAAATAGGCGGTATCGTTCTGCTCCATTGCTTGCAAAGTCTGTGCGGCAAACACGGCGTCATCCTGCACGACGAGGGCTTGGCCATATTCAAGCTGCTTCGTCTCGGGATTGCGACGGAGACGTACCGAAGCAGCATCTGCACCGGCCGCCAACAAAGCATTGGCAGCGGACTCATTCTTCTCCTCGTTGAAAAGAACATAGGGAGTACAGTCAAAGCTACCACGTTTATCAACGGCAAAGAACCCGGGGAGTGTCAAATAATCCTGCAAGGCATCGGCCTCATCCGCCAAAGACCAATCTTGCATGCGTGTTTTTAATAAACGCTCGATTTCGGCGTCTTTGGTGTAGAGTCTTACAATTTGGTGGCAAGTACACTCCCGCCCCGAATACAAAGAGCGAGCCTCGGCATTAGCCCCACGCTCCAACAAAGCGGCGGCCATCTCTACCCCGCAATTGCCACGCAGGGCTACCAAAAACGGGCTTTCAGCCACGTCTTCTTTCGGCTCGTAATAGGGCACTAAATCCAAAATATCGGGGTTACCGCACAACACAACAGAATACATCCATGGGAAATAGTTGGCGGAGCCGTATGCCGGGAACTCTGCCCCGTGACGCATCAGCAAGCGCACCATATCCGCATTGCCGGTACGCACCGCCAACAACAAAGGAGCGTTGCCGAATTCATCCACCCCATTGACATCCACGCCCGCATCTATCCACGATTGCACCCCCTCCAAATCCTCAGTCAGCAGGGCTTGGCGCAGATTCCATGCACCACCGCCAAAGGTCACGGTATGGAGGTTCAGACGATTGATTAATTGGGCACGCATATCAGCGCGGGTCATTAACACACCGTTCCACCCCAAAAGCATACCAACCACACCCATGGGGCGATAATCTGCAGCGCTTTTGCCCTCATAATTACGGCGGGCGGGGTCGGCACCATGTTGCAGCAGCAATAGCACCATGGCTTCAGCCACCTGCTCATCTTCAACATGCATCGCAGCCAACATCAACGGGGTATTGCCCTGCTTATCGACCACATTGGGATTTACCCCGGCCTCCAGCAGCAAACGAGCCGCCTCTACAGAGCCATATCGTGCCGCAACATGCAAGGGCGATACTTCATCACTAAGCGGGCTGCCGTAGTTATCCCACAGCATATCGTGCGGGTCAGCCTTGCGCTCTTTAAGTAACCAGCTGATGGTGTTGACCGCATTATACTGAGCCGCAGCGCGCAGTAAAGCGCCGTTTTCCACCCTCCCCTCAAAAAAGGAATTTTTGTCCTTTCGTGTGTGGGTAAACGGCTTCTTGCAGACGGCATGCATGCACACCCAAATATCGGCCGGGATTTCGGGGCTGTCGGCTTTCAGAATCTCCACCAAACGCTCACGCGCTGTCATGCCTGCCTCAGCCGGCTCCGTGCCATCGCCCTCCGCACAACCGGGCACAGCCTCAACCACAAGGCTGCTCAACGTTGACAATAAAATAGGCAATAAAATTTTCATGGTAATAAGTGGTACAATAATACTAACTTATAGACGCTTGTGATAGGGAATCCGTTCAAAAATCCATCAAAAAAACACAACTGACTATCAATCTGTTACGCGCCATTTTTCGGTTCTGTATTTCATAAGAGCGCCGGTACACCATCCACACTACGCGCATCGGGGCTTGCCCCGTGCTGCACCGGTATACGGGCTTGCGCTGCAGCATACCCTTGGACTTCGATATGGAATCATACATCAAGCTCTCACAGCCGGCCCGTTCTAATTCTCAGCATTATTTTTTATCGGCCGATTTTTTAACTTTTCCCAGCATGACAGATGCCAAAACGGGAGAGGTCTCTATTATTTTCGACACCATTATGCAGAATACGCTGATAACTACTGAAAGAGGAAGATAAACACAGAATAATATAGAGGGAGCAGCCTGTGTTAAAGTATCTGAAAACTGTATAGAAATGGTTGATACAAAAGTATAGTGGATGATATAAATTGCCATAGAATGCCGCCCTATTGCGCAGAGGTATTTTTTCCATGCATCAAAGTGAGGGATTTGGCCTTTTTCAATCAGCATAATAAGAATTACAGTTACCCCAATACCGGCGATACGCGTTAACGTGCTGACATGAGGAATATGATATCGAATATTCAGCAGATATAAGGTTAATAATATAAATATCGAAATCGTCCATTTATTCATCAAAAAGCTCTTAAACTTTTTGTATTTTATCATGCAGATTCCCGAAACAAAGGGAAGATAAAACAGATAAGTTTGGCAGGCAAGCCCGAAACCGCTACCATCATCAGACCATAGGTGCTTTGCTGTGTATAATATAGCAAAAGTCATAATGACAAAGCCAAACCGGATGAGCGCCCCGGATGTCTTCTTTTCTACCCAAGTGTATAATGCAAAAAGGCATTGAAATACAAATAAGGTATATAAGAACCAGAACAATCCACCATTATTGCATCGTCCTGATATAAAAATTTCAAATCGTTTCCAAAAGCTGTAATTTACAAAATCATCAATACAGGCAAATGGAAGTGGCAAAAAATTCCAAACTGCATACGGTATGAATAAAACCCAAAATTTATTTTTTATGAAACCGAGGAGAGAAGAAGCCCTTCTTATGGAAAGCTCAGCTGTACACCCGGCAAGGAGGAAAAACATGGGCATATGAAACGAATATATAGCAAATTTAAGATTCTCATTGTATTGAGTATAACTTAAATGCCCCATTACCACCAAAAGGATTGCTATACCACGAATGCTGTCAATCCATTCTATTCGATTGTTATTCATTGTATATACGCTAGAAAATTATAATATAAATGGAACAGTACTCACGCAGACAGTCTGACAGATTTTTGCAGATATGCAAGCATTTTCCTTAAAATTATTTAGTTTATATGAAAAATCTCCCACGATGGACATAAACGCATGTTGAAAGATACAGCATCACTAATCTTATGCCATTTATCGTATTCTAGCTATACGTACGCCTCTTGGCGAGCTATTCTTTCAAAAAAATGCCCCTGCTGCATTTTTTACAACAGGGGCTAAATTGAAAAGGCAACAGTTATGCCTGAGGGGTGGTAGTAGAAGACTCCTCTGTAGACTTGCCGAGGTAAGAGGGCAGCTCTACACCCACGCTGGAGGCAAGCTCGTGCAACGGCAGGGTGCCGGTGACAAGGTTTTGCACAAATCCGCCCACAGAGCCGGACTTGTCGTTGCCACCGCCCATGACCACCACCTTGTCGAAGCTGAGGCCTCGCACGGCGCTGGCCTGAGTCTCCACAATCTGCGGCAGCTGCTCGGTAACAAGCAAGCCGGAGGCAGAGCGGGCATCTCCCGCAGCGGCTACAATTTGGCGGAAACCGCTTGCCTTAGCCTCAAGAGCAGCCTGAATGGCAGCAGCCTGACCACGTCCCACCAGCTCAAGGCCTTCACCCTCTGCTTTCTTCTTGAGCAGAAGAGCCTCGGCCTCACCCTTGGCGAGTTCGAGAGCGGCATCACCCTCTGCTTTGTTGGCGATAACGAGGGCTTGGGCTTTACCCTCTTGCTCTTTGACGAGCACGGCGGCAACGGCTTCTGCAGCAATCTCTTGCTTGCGTTTCTGAATCTCGGCAGCCACAAGTTCATTAGCCGTTTGGGTAGCACGCTCGAGCTCGGCACGCTTCATTTCTGCCTCTCGGTTAGCAATGTAACCGGCCTCCTCAGCCTTGGCAGCCTGCTCTTTCTCTGCCACCACGGCAATACGATGAGCCTCTGCCTGGCGCACTTTAAGGCGGGCATTGGAGTCTGCCACCTTCATCTGGGCCTCGTTGTTACCCTCTACGGCAGCAGCGTTGGCCATGGCCACCTGCACGGTCTGGTCGCGCAGTGCCTCGGCCTTACCGATTTCACCACGGCGGGTTTCCTCGGCCACCTTAATCATGGCATCATTAATGGCGCGGGCGGCAGCCTCTTGACCAAGGGCAGCAATATAGCCCGAAGCATCTCGAATATCGGTAATGTTGGCGTTGATAAGGTAAAGGCCCACCTTGTGCAGCTCTACATCCACACCGCCGGTGATGCCCTTAATGAGTTTCTCACGGTCGGCATTAATTTCTTCAATGGTAAGAGAAGCGATAACCACACGCATTTGACCCATGATGATTTCAGAAGCAAGGTCGCGAATATCCTGGCGAGTACGGCCCAGCAATCGGCTGGCGGCGTTCTGCATAATCTCGGGGCGAGTGCTGATACCCACAATGAAAGAGGACGGCACATCCACACGAATGTTCTGGCTGGAGAGCGCCCCCTTAAGCGGAACATCAATATTGATGGGGTTGAGGTCCATGAAGGCGTAGTTCTGCACGATAGGCAGCACAAAAGTGGCACCACCGTGTATACACTTGGCAGACTTACCGGCGCCTACCTTACCGTACACGATGAGAATTTTATCGGACGGGCACATCTTATAGCGGCTGAAAAGCACGGCGATGGTACCTAAAACAAAGACAACGAGGGCAATAACGGCCACGATGCCTCCGACGGAGTCGCCGGCTGCGGCCAGCGTATGGAGTATGGGTGTATTCATGATATGGTTTTATTTAAGATTTTGAGGAAGAATTGAGGGGGCGCACCGTGAGCTGAAACGGATTCGCTGCGGTCACCACAATAGGTGTTTGTGCAGGCAGGGGGGTGTCGCCCTCTTGCACGGCTGCCATCGTAATAAGTTGCCCGGGATGGCTCACCTGCACCTGCCCTCCCGGCTCGCCGTGCGGTGGTATTGTCACGTAAACGGTGCCGGTTTGGCCCACCAGCGTTTCATACTTGAGGGAGCCATCCGACCTAAGGCTATATATAAACCGCATAAGCATGGCCACCAGCACAAACATCAAAACACCCAACAGCAAGCCCATGGTGATACCCTTGCCCACCGATGCTCCATTTACCACGGTAAGATACCCACCCCACCCGAAACCGAGAATAAAGGCGATAATGGCACGCGTGGAAAACATACCGGCATCACCGTCCACCGCACCGGCCGCATCTGCAGCATCTGCGCCATCTGCAACATCGGCTACTGCCGACACGATGAACATAACGATTGAGATAAGAGTCGCCGCCCAGGCTATCACACAAAAAATACCCACGGCCGAATCAAAATGCGGCAACAGCTCTGCCGTCCGCAACACATTCAAGATCCACGACCATACATCTGCGATTATTTCCATAAAGTTCAGTTTTCTATAACATTCAGTCTACACATAATCACGACACAGGTCAAACAGAAAGTGCGCCACAGCGCGATTTATGCATTTTTTTATGCAAGTCATCGAAATTTGTCTTGCATCTTGCTGATAAGCTGGTATTATACCCGCACCTCTTAAGGTCGATTTGCCGCAGCCACGAAAAATCAACCCATAAACAAGAGAAAATATACGACAATGGCCGAAATCAACGTCAACGACTTCAAGATTAACGAGCAAGACACCGGTTCCACCGGTTATCAGGTAGCTGTGCTTACCAAGCGCATCGCCCACCTTACGCAGCACCTCAGCACCAACAAGCACGACCACTCTTCACGCCGTGGCCTGCTCATGATGGTTGCCCGTCGCCGCAAGTTGCTCGATTATGCCAAGCGCACGAACAACGAGCTCTACAAGAGCCTGCTTGTTCGCCTTTCCCTCCGCCACTAATCAACGGCAGAGAAAAGGTTCGAGAAGTCTCGAAAATCGAACATTCACAAAAACCCGCAGAGAGGTCGAACTCTGCGGGTTTCTGTTTTTTCAACTTTACATATCTTCAATTGTAAATAGATTATGCCCTTTTATCATCTAATAAGGCTGCCCGGTTTGCGTAACTTATAAACTTGACAGATACCCCCGTTGTGATAGTATTGACCCACGAATGAGAAAACACTTACTATACAGCACAATGGTGTTGGCAGCCGTATTACCCGCCTGCATCAAAACGCCCCTTACCCCGGCGCAAGAAGAAGCCCGAGCCACCCCGAACAACACGCCCCGCCCCCTCATCATTGTTACCAATACCGGATATGAAATCGACCTGACCGACTTTCAATACCAACGAGAATATGCCGACAGCGGTTATCTGATTAAACAACAAGCCGCCACAACTGAGGTGTACCATATTCAGTTTACTCACGAAAACGGCGGAAACTATACCTACGAATGCCGCCTGCCCGATGGCTCGCTTGCCGGAAGTGGCAACGGCACTTGGCGATTCAAAAAATAATACTGCATACGCGCCTTAAGATTGACTCGCAAATAAGTATCGGGTATAATAGCAACATGGCGAGCGAGGCCACAGCATATGTTTTTTTCGGCAGCGATGAAGGTGCCGCAGGCAGTGCTGCCCTCAAAACCTACACCGAGCTGACAGCCGGTGGCGATGGCTGGGGCGACGAAATGATTGACGGCGCCGCTGCTACCGCAGATGAAGCCGTAAGCATTATTCAGCGCGCGGTCTCGGGCTTGCAGATGTTCAACATGTTCGGCGGGCGCAAGGTGATATGGCTTAAAGGTGCCACCTTTTTGGGCGACACCCCCTCCGGCGCCCGCAGCGAGGCCGTACAAGAGGCGATGGAGACCCTTACCGACGCACTCGAGAACCTGCCCGCCGACACGTTCTTTGTACTGAGCAGTGCAGAAATGGACAAACGCCGCAGCTTCTTCAAAAAACTCGGCAAAGTGGCAGAGGTAAAAGAATTCTCCAAGATTGATATCTCCAAACCCGGTTGGGAGAGCGAGGTAGCCGCCCTCACCCTGCGCTTAGCCAAGCCGCACGAGCTCACCTTTGACAACAATGCGCTCGATTTGTTTGTGCAGCGCGTCAACGAAAGCTCTCGCCAAATTGCCAACGAACTGGCAAAATTAGATGTTTACCTGGGCCCCGACCGCCGACGCGTCACCCTGCAAGATATTGACTTGATGGTAGCTGTCTCTCGCAACGGCGTCATCTTTGAAATCTCTCGAGCCATCGAGCAAAACGACTGCCGCTTGGCCGTTCGCCTTATCAATGAACAACTGGAGCACGGCGAACAAGCGGTTTCCATTATGCGCGCCGCCATTGTCCCCACCGTGCGCAACCGGTTCTGCGCCCGCTTGTTGATGGACGCTTTCAACATCAAGGCAGACAATTATCGCTCCTTTGAATCTTCCCTCAACAAGCTGCTGCCGCAAGACCGCAAAATGCTGCCTCTCAAAAAAGACGGCACCCCCAATGCCTATGCCCTGTTCAACGCAGCCCGTACCTGTGGTAAGCTCTCCCTCAAAAAATCACGCCGCGACCTCCGCAACTGCGCCATTGCAGACCGACAACTCGTCTCCTCTCAACTAGACGACCGCGATGTCTTGCATAAGCTTATTATCTCTATTACGGCTTAATGTAACAACCTTTGAACGCACCTTTTGATTCAGATTACGCAATCATGAAAAAAATTCTTCTCATATTCGGAACCAGACCTGAAGCTATCAAGATGGCGCCCTTGGTAAAAGAGTTACAAGACGACACCACCAACTTCAAGACTGTGGTATGTGTCACAGGTCAACACCGCCAGATGCTTGACCAAGTTTTGCAATTATTTGAGATAACGCCCGATTATGACCTGAATATCATGCAAGCAGGTCAAGACTTATACGATGTCACAACTCGTGTTCTTATTGGCATGCGCGATGTGCTCGCAAAAGAAAAGCCCGATATCGTCTTGGTGCACGGTGACACCACCACCAGTACAGCCGGTGCCCTCGCTGCCTTTTATCAACAAATCCCCGTAGGGCATGTAGAAGCGGGCCTCAGAACCCACAATATACTCAGCCCTTGGCCTGAAGAGATGAATCGGCAAATTACCGGTAGAATTGCAAATTGGCATTTCTCCCCTACCCCGTTAAGCAAACAAAATCTGTTGCAAGAAGGAGTTGATGATGCACATATTCACGTCACGGGCAACACTGTTATAGATGCCTTGAATATGGTAGTTAACCGACTCTCGGCCGATCATACTTTGGCTCATACGGTATCACAGCAACTTAAAACAGCCGGCTACGATACCAATAGACTAACAAACGGTCGCAAATTGGTGCTTATAACAGGACACCGACGTGAAAACTTCGGGGATGGTTTTATCTCCATCTGCAAAGCTATTCAACATCTGGGGCAATCTCACCCCGATGTTGACTTTGTATACCCCATGCACCTGAACCCCAATGTACGCAAACCCATTCACCAAGTATTCGGTGATGATTTGAGCGTTCATGATAACATTTTCTTTATCGAACCGCTGGAATATCTGCCCTTTGTATTCTTGATGGAAAAATCCTCCATTGTTTTGACCGATAGCGGCGGCATTCAGGAAGAAGCCCCCGGCTTAGGCAAACCTGTACTCGTGATGAGGAATACAACTGAACGCCCCGAAGCCGTAGCAGCCGGTACCGTGCGCTTAGTTGGTACAGATTATGATAAAATCGTTAATTCCACCCATCAGCTCTTGACCGAAACAGCAGTATATACCCGTATGAGCCAAGCCACCAACCCATACGGCGATGGCGCCGCTTGTAAGCGTATACTACAGGCATTGATGTAACAAAAACATGCCCAGTTTCGCCGATAATAAAAAGATTGCAAAAAACACCATTGCGCTCTACATACGCATGGTGGTGATGCTGGTTGTCTCTTTTCTTACATGCCGCATTGTACTGCAAGCATTGGGAATAGTAGATTACGGCATTAACAATGTTGTGGGGGGTATTGTTTTTCTATTGTCATTGGTAAACACCAGCATGTCGTTATCAGTGCAGCGCTTCCTTTCTTTTGAGATTGGGAAACGCGATCAAGCTTTACTAAACCGCACATTTAATACAGCTGTTATCATCCACCTTGTATTAGGCGTTATTGTTCTATTACTGGGCGAAACTGTGGGATTGTATTGCCTGACTCACTATATCAATTTCCCACCAGAACGAGCAACGGCTGTTATGTGGGTATATCAAATGGCATTGTTAGGGTCATTCCTCGGCATTCTTCAAGTACCATATACCGCTATAGTAATGGCATATGAGAAAATGACCATCTATGCCTATTTTACCGTAGCAGATGTCGTTATCCGCATACTCTTGGTTTTCTTATTACTGTATCTCCCTGGAGACAAGCTGATTATATACTCAATATTTGGGGCTGCAGCAGGTCTCACCATATTTTGTGCATATCGATTGTATTTCCATATACAATTCAACCACCTCCGCTTTTATTTCAGCTTTGATAAAAATAAACTTAAATCATTATCCGTATTTGCAGGGTGGAGCACATTCGGAGAATTGGCATGGGCCGGCACCAACCAAGGTGTGACCATTTTGCTCAATCTATTTTTTGGACCGGCTATTAACGGTGTACGGGGCATTGCCAACCAAGTTCAGAGCGTAGTCATGAGGTTTATTGCATCGTACCAAACGGCCATGCAGCCTCAAATTGTCAAATTATACGCAGCTGACGAAATTGAGAATATGAAAAAACTGGTATACAGGGGCACCTGTTTTTCGTACTATCTCGCTCTATTTTTTGCGTTACCGATTATTCTGGAACCGCATTTTCTTTTGGAGCTGTGGCTGGGTACGGTACCGGAATATTTGACGCTCTTTTCTCAACTTGTTCTCATCAATGTATTGCTAGACATGCTAACAAACTTACTTGCTTCAGCTGCTAAAGCTTACGGCAAAATTGGAAAATATCAGGCTACTGTATCAATAGTTTTAGCCATGAACTTTATTCTGAGCTATATTGTCTTAAGCATGGGTATGCCAGCATATTCGGTATTCATTGTATACAGCTTTGTTTCTCTTCTTCTCATTGTTGTCAGGGTATATTTGCTCAGAAGCATGATACCAGAGATGACTGTTACCTTGTTCTTGAAAAACGTCATTTATACCATCGCAAGCGTTACAATTATCGCAATTTCTATTCCAATTCTCTCTTGTTATATCATACCCGCCTGCTATGGTAAATCCTTTATTATATGTAGCATCTCCGCACTCAGCGTTATGGCAACGGTTTGGACTATCGGGCTCAACCATGTTGAACGTGAAAAATTAAAGCAAACGATTCGTTCTTTTATACACCGATTCAGGCATGAACACTAAAATTAACTCGGCAACAGTTACTTGGATTACGTACCTGAATTTCGGTACTTTTTTGCAGGCATATGCCCTACAAAAATCCATTTTGAAATTAGGGTATAATAATAAAATCCTTTGTGACCGCCGTATTGTAACCCCTAAAAGACGATTTTCTCTGAGAATGTTTCTCAGAAAAATCAAACTCCGAATTCTCAACAGAGACTTATCTGAAAGACTCTACAAAAAATTCAAGAAAAAGCATCTGATTATCGATACCGAAATCGACTTCAAAAAAATTAACGCGAAATATCAGGTAATGCTCTGCGGTAGTGACCAAATATGGTCTCCATATCTGAAATTTACCCCCTATTATTACTTGGACTTTTATCATGGTAAAAAAATAGCCTACGCCCCCAGTATTGGGACAGCAACATGGCCGAAAGAATATATCACCAATACAAAGCCCTTGTTACGCCAATTTTCGGCACTCAGCGTGAGAGAAAAAGAGAGTGCCATAGCGTTAAATCAAGAGCTGGGGCTCGAAGTCCATACAGTATTAGACCCGACCTTGTTGTTGCGTGGAGAAGAATGGAAACAGCAACTTTTAGAAAAGGATAAACGTCAAGGGGGGTATATTCTCTGTTATTTTCTTACTCCTACTTCTTGGTATCTGGAGTATGTGAAAGAATATGCAAAGGAACAAAACAAAAGTATAAAGATATTTGACACTCACTCAGAATACAGCCATTTTGGAGAAAATGTAGCAGCAGGTCCGCAAGAGTTTCTATCGATGATTAATGCAGCAGATGAAATTTTTACGGATTCATTTCACGCTACCATATTCAGCATTCTCTTTCACAAAAAGTTTGTAACATTCAAAAGATTCAAAGACGGAGGAGAAAAAGACCAAAATCTACGATTATACAATCTATTCACTCTACTTGATTTAAAAGATTATTTCATAGGGGAAGAAGAATTGGGGACTTTATCAACTCTTAACCAACCGAATTACAAAGAAATTGACATTAAGTTGGAGAAATTAAGAAACGATTCTCTTTCATATTTGAAGAAATCACTCAGCGAATAATAAATATGGAAAACATCTGCCCACAAGAGCAATGCACAGGCTGTTCGGCATGCATGAATGTGTGCCCGGTAGGTGCCATTAGTATGCAGCCAACGGGCCCCCTCAAACACATGCACCCGATAATTGAGCAGGATAAATGTATTGATTGTCATCTCTGTGAAAAAACATGCCCGGTTAACCATCCCAAAGAATTAACAAAACCTATTGCGGCCTATGCAGCTATCAGAAGTAATTACGAAGATTTGATGAGCAGTTCCAGCGGTGGGGCTGCTGCAGCAGTGGCAGAAGCCATTGTAGACCAAGGAGGTGTTGTGTATGGTTGTGTTCAGGAAAACTACCGCACAATTCAACACCAACGAATTGACAACAAAGAGGAATTATACAAATTGAAAGGCTCTAAGTATGTTCAAAGCGACATCGGTTACATCTTCAAAGCTGTGCAAACGGACCTAAAACAGGGCATACCTGTACTTTTTACAGGCACCCCATGTCAAATTGCAGGGCTGAAAGCCTTTCTCCGCAAGGAATACGAAAATCTTTACCTTGTAGATTTGGTGTGCCACGGCATACCCTCCCAACATCTGCTTCAAGAAAATGTTGAATCCATAGTAGGCCCCGGCACAGAGGCTTACGTTCATTTCAGGCGAAAAGGAGAACCGCCGATACGAATGTACGGGGTATTCTTAAGCAATTGTCCCGAAGTATCAGAAAAAAAGCAAGTTTTTCTGAAGAACGACTATATCACGGCTTTTATGAATGGGCTTACGTTCCGCGAAAATTGCTATTCTTGCCGATACGCCGGTTCCGCAAGAATCAGCGACATAACAGTAGCAGACTACTGGGGAATAGGTAGCAAATCTACGATAAGAACAGATTACGGTGTTTCTCTCATACTACAAAATACACAAAAAGGAGAACGATTGATTAATATGATACAAAATAGCTGTCATATTGAGAAACGCGATGTTGAAGAAGCCGTTCATGGAAATGGGCAGCTTCAAACTGCCCATCAAGTGCCGATAAACCGAGAACAATTTCTTGCAGATTATGCACGGGAGGGAGCGGCCGCTTACTCAAAACACCTCAAAGACTACAAACGGATGTATATTCGCTCCTATCGGCATCCGCATTACGGACGTTTCGGGCTCTTGGGTGCCATATTACGGAAGATACCGGGTTTTCATACATTATATCTTAAAATAAAAAATCGATAATATGATACCAAAAACGATTCACTATTGTTGGTTTGGGGGTAAACCCATGCCGAAATTAGCATTAACCTGTATTCATTCGTGGAGAAAATATTGTCCGGAATATGAATTAAAACTGTGGGATGAAAGTAATTTTGATCTTTCACAATATCCGTATGCCAAAGAGGCATATGAAGCAGGGAAGTATGCCTTTGTAACAGATGTTGTACGATTACACGCACTCTATTATGAAGGTGGCATTTACATGGATACAGATGTGGAAGTACTAAAATCATTAGACGAGTTTCTACACCACCACGCGTTCTCCGGTTTTGAATCAGAAACTCAGGTTCCGACCGGTATAATGGCCAGCGAAAAAGGAGGGCGTTGGGCGAAAGAAAATCTGGAATATTACGAAGGCAAACACTTCCGCAACCCCGATGGCACGATAGACATAACGACCAATGTTGTCACCATAACCGAATACATGGTCAAACAAGGGCTGCAACTCAATAACACCTATCAAGACATCGAGGGGTTCTTTACAATGTATCCGCGGGATTATTTTTGCCCCAAAGATTTCTCAACGCAAGAAATCAATGTAACAGATAACACCGCTTGCATACACCATTTCAATATGTCTTGGCACAGTGCAGCTAACCGTCGCAATTGGAAAATACGCTGGTTTTTCCAAAAATATCTGGGTAAAAAATTCGGTGGTAAATTAGGTCGCATCATCACCAGAGTTCTGGAAAAAATCTCTAAGATACAAGGTAAGAAGAGTAAGTAAAGAGCTATACACTCCTTTACTTCAAGCAGCACAAAATACTTAAAAATAGAGAATTAAGCGCCTTGACTCTGCGGGGGAGAGGTGGTAGAATAGGAGCAAGTCTAACTTTTTTTTGAACTATGATCAGGTTTGCCTCAACAGATTGTCGCCGCGAGACCGGCAATATCAAATGGGACTTGCAGGGGCCGCTGCCGTTCGGCATAGCGGACATGGATATTGAGAGCCCGCCCTGCGTGGTGGATGCCTTGCAGGCACGACTGAACCACAGATTTTATGGTTATGCATTCATGACCGATGAGTTACGAGGGGCCATCACGGCCTATCTCAAGAGGAAGCACGGGGTAGAGAATGCCAAACCCGAGTGGCTGCACGAGTTACCGGGCTGCGTGCCGGCTTTCACGCTGGTAGCCCGCACGGTATGCCCGAACCCCGAGCACGAGGTACTGGTGTGCTCGCCGACATACCCGCCGATGCTGCACTGCCACGAAGATGCCCGATGCAGTCTGCTGACGGTACCATACGTCTACAACAATGAGCGTTGGGAGTTTGACTGGGAAGCCATGGAGGCAACAGTAACGCCCAACACGAAGTTATTTTTGCTGTGCAACCCGCACAACCCGCTGGGCCGTGCCTGGAGCCGCGAGGAAATGGAGAAGGTGGCAGACTTCTGCGAGAAACACGATTTGATACTCTGCTCTGACGAGATACACTGCGACTTGGTGCTGGATGAAGACAAGAAGCATGTGTGCGCCCTCACGCTGCCCGAGCGCATTCAGCAGCGCACGGTAATGCTGAGCGCCCCCAGCAAGACCTTCAACATAGCGGGCATATGCTTTACTTACATGGCCGTGCCCAATGATGAGCTGCGCGCCGCCATTCGCAAGACCCAAGGGCACAGCTTGCCCACCCTCAACGTATTTGCCTATGCCGCCTCTTTGGCAGCCTATACACAGGGATGGGAGTGGCATGAGCAGTTGCTCAAAACACTGCGTACCAACCGCCAAACCGTCATTGATTATGTGGCAGAGAACCTGCCGATGATTAAGACGCGCCACCAAGAGGCCACGTATCTGGCATGGTTAGACTGCTCGGCCTTGGGGGTAGAGTCTCCGCACGAGTTTTTCCGCAGCAAAGCGGGGGTATACTTGGACAATGGCGCCAATTTCGGCGACCCACAGTGTGTACGCCTCAACTTTGCCACCAGCCCCGAGATGCTGATGCAGGGGCTCAGTGCCATGAAAAAGGCCGTAGACGAGCTTTATGCCTCACGCGCCTGATTACCGGGCAAACATTTGTGATTCAAAGGCACCGCAAATGCATGTTTGCGGTGCTTTTTTCTTGCTATTCAGCGAATAATTCTGATAGAATGAAAGCAATGAAACGCCCTTTATTCTGCGAGCTGTGTCCATTAGCCTTCCGTCTGTCGAGACTGAAAGGGATTTTGCTGCGTAAGTTAAAAGATGCCTTGAGCAGGCAGCATTTCTGTAAAGAGAAAGCACCACAGCCACTTGCGCATAGCGTAGCACAGCATGCATCGCTGATACGCCGCAAATTGGAGGGAGTTAATGAAGAATTGCAAAACAACAAAGCCAAGAATCTGGCCTTAGCAGCGCCATGCATCAACGGCATCCTCATACGGCCCGGAGAAACATTCTCCCTTTGGCGTTTGATTGGTAATACGACAGCCCGCAAAGGTTACCTGCCCGGGTTGGTCATAGCCTGCGGCAAACCGACCGCCGGGGTGGGGGGTGGTATGTGCCAACTGTCTAATCTCTTGCATTGGATGGTGCTGCACTCTGCCCTTACCATCACAGAGCATCACCACCACGAGCGGTTCAACTTATTCCCCGACGACAGGCGACAAGTACCGTTCGGCCTGGGTACCAGCATTGTTTATAATTATTTGGACTACCGGGTCACCAACAACACCACACGCACCTACCAGTTTTTGTTATCCACAGATGGTGAATACCTTCGCGGAGAATTGCGTGCAGATGCCCCGGAGTCTCAAAGCTATTGCGTAAAGGTTGAGAAAGACGACTTCATACAAGAGGAAGACGGTATATACCGCTGCTGCGATATATACCGCGAAGTGACTCAAAGCAATGGAGAAACCCGTACAGAGCACCTGCTGAGCACCCATGCACGGGTGATGTACGATATACCGGCCGATACGCCCCTTCACTGAATCGTAAACCCACCGCGCAACAGGCGAAACAGGGCAAGCGCGCGCGGCCAATCTTGGGGCTTGTCGTCCGATTCCGGGAAAATCTTCCCCTCCGGAATGCGAGCGTAACGCTCTTGGGCACGAGAGTGAGAGAGCTCTCTCACCCCGACGGAAAAAACGGCACCCAGAGCCAAGAACTCACGAGCGAGCTCGTGAGAGCCGCTCCATGCATGCAACAGCACACGTGGCAAGGTGTTGCAACGAGCTCGCTCTTTGAGTATACCCAACAGCTCTGCATGGCTGCGCACGCAGTGTAAGTGCACCAAACGGTCATGCCGAAAAGCGGCCCCCAAGTGCAAATGCAACAACAGGCGCTGAGCCTCGAGCGTAGGTTGATGTTTTTCTGAGGCGTCTAGCCCGGTTTCTCCCACCTCTGCATTGGGGTAGCGGTACAGGTAATCATCTAGCTCAAAGGCAAACTCGGCAGGGTCTTCTACCTCGTGTGCATGCCAGGGGTGTACCCCAAAGGCGGGGGTCATGTCTTGCATGGAGGCCAAGCGAGGCCAATCTTGCCTAGTAATGGCACAAATGCTGCCGCCGGCGGGGTTGTGGTGGTGGGTATGGTAATCTTTCATCATCGAAATCAAATAAGGCCGTGTTCCGCAAAGCTGAAGTATGGGCAAGCAAAGTCATTATCTGCCGCGCCGATAATCACGTGGTCCATCAAGGGAATACCGAGGATATGCCCGGCCTCGGCAATGGCACGGGTAAGGGCTTTATCTTGCTCGCTGGGCGAGGTATTGCCACTGGGGTGGTTGTGGGCCAAAATAATTTTGCAGGCGTTGTAGCGAATGGCCGGCGAAAAAACATTACGCGCATGCGTAATCATGCGTGTAAGGGTACCGGCAGCCACACGTTCTACCCGAATCAAG
Organism: Akkermansiaceae bacterium; assembly: GCA_015062055.1. Lineage (GTDB taxonomy): Bacteria > Verrucomicrobiota > Verrucomicrobiia > Verrucomicrobiales > Akkermansiaceae > Akkermansia. The sequence continues at coordinate 100,070 of SUVK01000001.1, read as the reverse complement.
CGGCGGCGTGCATCAATCAACAATACACAAAGAACCTCTTGAGATTCGAAGCGCAGCTCGCCTACCAAATACTCATATACACTGGCAGCAGAGCTCATATCGCAACGTTGCATGCGGTCGCGCGTGGCCCGTTGCCCCAGCTCAAACCCGGCGGCAAGAGTCGCGGCCTTGGCCTTGCCTATGCCTTTTACCAAGTTCAAAATGTCGGCCGCCTCCATTTGTCCCAAATCAGCCAAGGAGCCCGCGGCCTTTTTCACCAGAGCCGCCAACTGCAACACATTGCAGCCCTGCATACCCGTGCGTAAAAAGATGGCAATCAGTTCTTCATCGCTCAAGGCTCGGCGTCCGTGCAAAAATAGCTTTTCGCGTGGCAATTCATCGGCCGGCACGGTATCAAGTAGTTTGACTGACTCCGGTTTGTTATCGGCTGGGCAATCCATGGTTGCAAATCATCGAAAAATTCGGCACCTGCAAGAGGCTCGAGCTCCGGCAGGTGCCTTAATCATTTAATCTGTGGTAAATACCCTCTTATTCAGTATCAGGGCATCTCCAACATATCGTTAACAATGTTGAGAGACTCGCGAAGAACGGGGTCGAGGGTGGAGGGGTACTCAACCTCCTCTTCCAACTCTTCCTCGGGGTCCTTCACTTCATCCATGTACTTATCATCATCTTCTTTGGTGATGACAGGCAGGTTTTTGCGATTCACGTCTTCCAACTTGAGACGGCGCACACGCAAGTTAGCCGCATCGTCCTCTGCCATGGCAGCATAGCGCACTTTGTTCTCCTCGGTGATTGCCTTTTGGCGCTTGACGAGGGCCTCGTTTTCAGCAGCGCGTTTCTCTTTATTCAGAGAATCGGTATTAGCTTTGATTACCCCGCGACGATAGTCGATGTACCACTTGGTGTTTTGCAGGTCTTGGTCGGCTGCCACACGTGCAGCACTGCGCTTCACCAGCTCGGGCAAAATGCGTGCAATGCGACTATCTTTCACATAACCGGAGGCTGCGGGGATTTCATCGTAAGGCATCACATAGTCGAGCTCAGCCTCGCCCAGTTGCAGGGCAGCCGTGTTCATGGGCAATACAATGTCACTTTCTACACCCTTTTTCTGGGTAGAGGCACCGTTAATGCGGTAGAACTTTTGCACCGTTACCTTGATCATACCGGCCCCTTCGCGAGAAGAGAAGTAGGGTAAGTAGTCGGCCAAGCTGCGGGGCACCTGCACTGTACCCTTACCGAAGGTGGACTCATCGCCCACGATAACGGCACGACCATAGTCTGCCATGGCACCGGCAAAAATCTCGGAGGCAGAGGCACTCAGCTTGTTACAGATAACAACCACCTCGCCGTTGAAGATTCTCTTACCGCTCACGGTAAGGCGCTCACGCTGACCACGAGCATCGCGCACCTGCACCACGGGACCGGCTCCGATGAAGAAGCCCACCATCTTGCGCACCTCTTCGAGAGAGCCACCACCGTTAAATCGAAGGTCTACGATAAGGCCCTCCACCTTCTCCTCGTTCATGCGAACAAGAAGCTTTTTGACGTGGGCGGCGCAACGTGCACCACCGGTGTCGTCCAAATCCATATAGAAGGAGGGCAGCGTCAGAATACCGATGCGGCGCACCTTACCATCGGGGGTCTTCATGTCTACAATCTTAGCGCTGGCCAAAGACTCAGACATGGGCACTTCATCGCGCACGATGATAACTTCGCGCTCCTCGGCACTTTCGCCGGAAAGAACACGCAGCTTGACAGGCACGCCCTTTTGCCCGCGCACCAAGTCAACAACTTTATCGATGCTCATGTACATGATATCGACCCACTGGCCATTATTCTCGCTATCTACGGCAATAATGCGATCGCCGAGTTTGAGCTGACCATTTTTAGCAGCAGGGCCCCCCTTAACAATACCCTCAATACGAGTTGTGCCGTCATCTTGCTCGCTGAGCTGAGCCCCGATACCCACGATGGAGGCCTTAATCATATCCTTAAAGCGCTTCTCTTCTTTTGCGCTCATGTAATCACTGTGGGGGTCGTAGGTACGGGCAACTGCATTGAGCAGAGTAGCCACCATGTCATCCACATCGGTCTCTTGCACCTCATTGCGCAAGCGCTTAACGCGAGCAGACACCTTCTCTACAACAGGCTTCTCCTTGAGGGTGGGGTCGGGTTTCCCCTTCTCGGCAGCCAAGCGGCTTACATTCTCACGGCGCAGCACCTCGGTAAGAATCATGTCGTCAATCATGTCGCACCAAGCCTGGTCGAGCTCCTCCTGCGTTCGGGCGCGGGGCAACTTGCGGCGCTGAATCGGGGTGGAGCGGTCGGTATCAAAAGCAGGCAGGCCATTCTTCTCATAATAATCCAACAACTGCTCGGCTTTGGTAATACGAGCAAGAGCGCATTTCTCAAACTCGGCATACAAAGCCGTAGCTAAATCGCGCGTACGACCGGCCAACAAGTAGTCACCGAAAGATTTTGCATACTTCGCGCGCAAAGCCTTTACGTCTCCCTCGGTAAAATAGAGATGCTGCGGGTCAACACTCTCGATATAACTCTCGAAGAACATATCATACATTGCAGCAGAGAAGCGGGTGCGTGAATAGTGTGCATTTTGCAACACCAAAGCAAACTGCTTACCAATTGTATCATAATCGGGCTCTGCATAACTGACGGACGTACAGGAAACAAAACCCGCCGCTACAGCAGATACAGCAAGGGCCATGCTGCGAAAGCGGCTCAGTATATTGATTTTCATAATGTGTAATAATGTGGATTGTAAGTCTCTACCTTGAAGGCAAGAGTCGCGCGAGCGTCTTTTTTACAAGACATCTTGAAAGGATAAGACACCCGCAACCGCGAATTCTATCAAAAAAAAGAAGTATTATGACAAAAAGCGGGGCACTGACTCAACAAATATTCAATTAAGCCTTGCGACTTTTGCGGGGTTTGCGAGCCTTGACGAGTTTGTAGCCGAGCACGGCGCAAAGCTCACCGAGCTGTTGTTCGAGAAGAGCCACTCTCTTTTTGGACTCTTTGAGAGAGGACTCCAGATGCGAGGCCTTAATCTTAGCTTTACGAGCATCATTTTTAAGAGATTTGGTTTCAGCAGCAGCACATTCCTCGGTTTTCTCCACCTTACGGCGCCCCTTGGGCTGGGGTTGAAAACGGGCGGCCATAGCATCTTCTGCTTGCTTTTTCCAAAGCGAAATCAATGTTGCCGCAATGCCCTTCTCTTTGGCTACATCTTGAATGGAACGCTTACGGGAAAGCACCAATTTGACAATGTCCAACTTTTCTTCTGCTGAATACGATGATCTGTCTTTCATAACATGAATATCTGTACTATTTATATACATGTTTCGGGGCATACTTGCAAGCTTAAAAACATACAGCGGCAGAAAATGAGATAATTTATTCACACTCACAGTTATGAAAATCAATCAAAAAAAGGGGAGGCCAAAGAAGCATAAATACAAAAGGGCTCACCGGCCAAAATAAAAACACGGGTTTCAATTATGTACATGCGCCCTCACAATCATTGCCGGGGCAAACATATTGTAAAGGTAGTAGAAACACCGGGGGTGCTGCTCGCCGTAATACTACCGCCATGCGCTTCTACAGCATGGCGCACAATGGATAACCCCAAGCCGGTACCCTTCACCTTACCGGTTGCATCCGCACGGTAAAAACGCTTAAAAATGTAGGGCAAATGCGCCGCATCAATACCTACACCATTATCCTGCACATAAATACGCACGCCGCCATCGGGCTCTGCAACAGAACCGACCTCCAATTGCAACCCGGGCGACATATTGTTTTTCAATGAGTTCTCCAACAAATTAAAGATGATTTGCGACCAATAAAATTTATCACCGTTCACCATAAACGGCGTACAATGCAGGCGTACAGCAAAGTCCACCTTACCTTGCTGCATCAGGCTTTCTAATTGCAGCGCAACATCTGCCACAAGCTCCGAGAAATCGAACTGCTCACACCTCAGCTGAGGGGAGCCGCCCCCCTCCAGGCGAGACACCGTCAGCATCCCCTCCACCAAATGGGTAATACGCTCCGTATGCTTACGCATCACCTGCAGGGCCCGAGTACGGTACACCTCATCTTGAGAATCTTGTGGGTTTTCCAGCAATGTTTCGAGATAACCGCGCAAAATCGTAAGGGGAGTTCTCAGCTCGTGAGAAGCATTGGCGACAAAATCCCGGCGTATCACCTGCGTCCTGTACTCCTCGGTCACATCGTGAAAGACAACACCGATATGGTGATCTGCATTGTGTAAAGGAGTGGCAGTGAGTACGTAGTGGCGCGGCTCCCCCTGCACGGTAAGCGAAAGCGTACGGGTCTCTTGCCGTTGGGCTGCCAGCAGCTCCGCAATTACGGTTTTCAACTCGCAGGGCGGAAGCAATTTCAGCAAATTGGGGCAGCAAGCAACATCCATCCCCAAAAGCTCGCCGGCAGGTTGATTACCCATCACCACGCGCCCCGAGGCGCGCATCAACAAAAAAGGCACCCCCAACGCCTCCAAAAACAGAGATTTATCGTTGCGAACATGCGTCTCTGTCTCTCGCAGCATACGGCGCAGGCACTCTTTTTCCGTTATGTCATGACGCCGCCGTTGCTGCTGTGTTTCCATACGAAAATACAGAACAATACATGGCAAAATAAAAGCTGCCATTATCAAGGCCAATGCAAACTCCCAACTAATCACGGCTTTCGTTTTGGTACAGTATAAATTAAACAGGCACCAAGTCAATACGATTTTGCGTACCATACGTGCAAAGATTACCTGATTAAAGCTTGACTTAACGCCGCGAACTGGTAGTATTTGTGTACTTATGACACAGGAAGCCCTTCTTAAATTACTGGAGACGGACGCACGCCTGAGCGACCGGCAGATTGCAGATCGCCTCGGCGTGAGTGTATCTGAAGTTGCCGCAGAGCGAGCTACCCTCGAGCAGGAGGGCAAAATCGTTGGCTACCAAACCATTGTTAACCACGATGAGCAAGGCGTCTCGGCATTCATCGAAGTACGCTGCACCCCCGAGCGAGGTGAAGGTTTCGACCGTTTGGCCCAACGCATTGCCCGTTTTGAGGAGGTAAAAAGCTGCTATTTGATGAGTGGTGGCTTTGATTTGCTGGTACTGGTAGAGGCCGAAAACCTGCAAGGTGTTGCACGTTTTGTGAGCGAGAAACTCTCGAACCTGCACGGCATTCTTTCTACCGCCACTCACTTTCTGTTGAAAACATACAAGCTCAACGGCCTCAAGTTCCATGAAGAACCTGAGAGCGACCGTATCAGCGTAGCCCCCTGACCAGCACTATGAATTGGGATCGTATTTTATCCAAGCAAGTCGTAGAGCTACCTAAATCGGGCATCCGCGAGTTTTTTGACCTTGTCACCGGCAGTAAAGACATCATCTCGCTCGGCGTAGGCGAGCCCGACTTCGTCACCCCATGGAACATTCGCGAGGCAGCCATCACCTCCTTAGAAAAAGGTCGCACCACCTACACCAGTAACTATGGGCTCGAGAGCCTGCGTCGCGCCATTGCAACCTATGTTGAGGACTTTTTCAAGGTATCATACAACCCGCACAACGAGATATTACCCACTGTGGGCGTCAGCGAGGCGATTGACTTAGCGCTGCGTTGTTTGGTCAACCCCGGGGATGAGGTATTGTACCACGAGCCCGCATACGTAAGCTATGCCCCCTCCGTACAGCTGAGCTATGGCACCCCCAAGGTGGTAGAAACAAGCATAGACGACCTCTTTGCCCTCAACCCCGCCAAGTTAGAGGCTGCCATCACACCGCGCACCAAGGTACTGATGCTCAACTTCCCCACCAACCCCACCGGCTCCATCGCCCCCAAAGAAACCCTCGAGGCGATTGCCAAAATATGTATCGAGCACGATCTTTTCGTCTTAACAGACGAGATTTATTCTGAACTGCGCTACGATGGGGAAGAACACACCAGCATAGCCTCCCTGCCCGGCATGAAAGAGCGCACCCTGCTGCTGCACGGCTTCTCCAAAGCCTTCGCCATGACAGGTTTCCGACTGGGCTATGCCTGTGGCCCCAAGGAGCTCATCGACCAGATGATGAAGATACACTCCTACACCATGATTTGCCCCACCATCACCAGCCAAGAGGCAGGCATAGAAGCCCTGCAAAACGGCATACCCGCCATGCTGGAGATGCGCGACAGCTACCACCGCCGCCGCGACTACATTGTGGGCCGTTTCAACGACATGGGTATGGATTGCCACCTGCCCGGCGGTGCATTCTACACTTTCCCCAGCATCAAGCGCTTTGGGCTCAGCTCCAAAGAGTTTGCCATGCGCCTGCTGACAGGCGCCAAGGTAGCAGCGGTGCCCGGCACCGCCTTCGGTGCCTGTGGCGAGGGCTACCTGCGTTGCTGCTACGCTACCTCCATGACGCTGCTTGTCGAGGCTTGCGACAAAATGGAACGCTTCTGCGAGTCGCTCTGAAGAGCGACTCGCAAAAGCGATTTACAATTTACCATTTACAATTTACAAAGTCTCTTATTCAACTGAACAGCATCATGAACAAGCAAGATTTACTTATTCGCACCAAACAATTTTCCTTGCGAATTATTAATCTTGCTGCACAAATGCTTAAACAGCCGGGTGTAGCCCGAATCTTAGCAGACCAAATATTACGTTCCGGAACAGCAGTCGGTGCTAACTACCGTGCAACTTGCATTGCTAAGAGTGATAAAGACTTTTTAAACAAGCTGAAAATTTGCGAAGAAGAAGCAGATGAAACAGGCTTTTGGCTGGATATGTTGATAGAATCCGGAACTATGAGACCGGAGTTGCTGCAAGATTTACGTGACGAAGCATCTCAAATTACCGCCATTTTGACAGCTTCTATCAAAACGAAAAAATTGCACATGCAACAAAAAACTCATAGCTAACAAAAAAGCCCTTCTTGGAGCTTTGCTCATTTGTAAATTGTAAATGGTAAATTGTAAATCACAAATAATAACAGACAGAGCTTTATACCGCACCTGCGTCTACCCTTTAGCCATATTCATGGGCTTTACGCTCGTGCTGGCATTCGGCGGGGAGGCGATAAAATGGGACCACCCCGATGCAGCGTGGTGGCAACGTGCCCCCGAGATGCTGCTCTATCCTTTACAAACAATCGTTTGCGGCTTATGGCTGTGGCATGTGCGCAAAGAAATGCAGTGGGATTGGGCATGGCGCCCCTGCCTGTTGGCCATCCCGTTCGGGCTGGTTGGCATAGGGCTGTGGATGATACCCTACTTTGCGGGGTGGATACCCGATACGGGCAATGGGTTCATGCCCGAAAAGGTATTCGGCGAAGGCAGCGCACTCACCTTGGCAGAGTACGCCATGCGTTTTGTACGCGCGGCCGTCATCGTCGCCTTTGCCGAAGAGCTGTTTTGGAGAGGCTTTTTGATGCGCTGGTGCATTGACCGGGATTTTCCGCAGCATGTAGCCATCGGCACACACAGTTGGCCGGCCTACGGGGTTACAACGGCAGCTTTCATGCTGATACACAACCCGGCAGATTGGGGCGGCGCCTTTATTTACGGCTCTCTCACTTACCTGTTAGTCATCAAAACCAAGCGCATAACACCCGCCATCGTCATGCACGGGGTAGCCAACGCCGTTATGGGCATATGCGCCATCAGTTTCAACCTGCCACATCTCTGGTAATCTCACCATGCAAGCATTCATTTTAGGTGCCGGTTTAGGCACACGACTCGAGCCCCTCACCTTCATTCTCCCCAAGCCGCTGATGCCGGTCTTTCAAAAGCCGCTCATTCAGCACACGATGGACCACTTTATGAAGGCCGGAGTAACGGAGTTCATCATCAATACCTCCACCCTTGAAATGGCGTGGGACAAAGCATTCCCCTGCCCCGACCCGCAATACAGAGGCTGCCCCGTCACCTTCAGCCACGAGGATGAACCGCTGGACTCCGGCGGTGGCGTGAAAAAAATTCTCCCGCTGTGGAAAGAGGGGCCGCTCATTGTGCATAACGGCGACATCCTCACCGACATTCCCTTGGGGGATTTGCTGGCAGAACACCGCCGCAGTGGCAACTTGCTCACCATGGCCCTGCGCAGCATAGACGGCAAGCGCAACGTCGGCTTCGACGAAGCAACCGGCCGTATTACCGATATGCGCCATGCACTGGGCATCAACCCCGGTACACACCAATTTGCCGGCACCTACATCATGGAGCCCGAGGTAGCCCACCTTTTCCCCGCAGAAGACAAGTTCTCCATCTTCCCCATCTGGTTGGAACTCATTAAACAAGGCCGCGCGGGCGGCGTTGTCTTCGACTGGGCAAACTGGCATGAAATCGGCAACCCCGCCGGCTACCTTGATGCCATCCTCGAGCTGCCCAACAGCCAACGCATTCACCCCTCCGCTACCATCTCTGCCCTTGCAGAAGTGGGTGAAGACTGCATGGTAGGGCAAGATGCCGTCATCCCCGCCGACTGCGAGCTGGATGACTGCATCGTGTGGCCCCGCACCCACGTTACCCCCGGCACCTACCGCCGAGCCATCATCACCCCGCGTATCACCGTGCAGGTTTAGCCCTGTTTCCTTACAATTTTACCGCCCCGGATTAGCGGAGGCAGTCATATTTTCGCACAAACTTAGAGTTTTCTCTAGCTTTCGCATAAAAAAAACGCACTGAGGCACGGAATTTTCTTTTCAGGGGCGGGGTAAGTGTGGTAGAATGTGTGCAGCGTAGAAAGGGCGCAATGGCAGGGCCGTATACAGGCGCCAAGCGACCTTATCTCGAACACCATACTCATAAAAAACATATGGCTATAGATCCCAAATTACTTGAAGACCTTGAGGCCCGCAGACATAAGATTAAGTACGCTGCGACACAAGAGAAGTATGATGCCCGCCACGCGAAAGGAGATTGGACGGCACGCGAGCGAATCGCCTGTCTGTTTGATAATGGGTCCTTTACAGAAATCGGCATGCACACCAAGCACCATTGCAGCAACTTCGGCATGCTGAGCAAAGACATCCCCGGCGATGGCATTGTGACCGGCTTCGGTTTGGTCAACGGGCGTCCGGTAGCGGCAGCATCTGCTGACTTCTTGGCGCAGGGTGGTTCTTTGGGATACATGCACGCCCAAAAGATATGCGATGCCCAGCAGTACGCCATCAAAGGCGGCATGCCCGTTATCCAGATTAACGACTCGGGTGGCGCTCGTCTGCAAGAGGGCGTAGACTCCCTCACCGGTTTTGCTAACGTATTCTACAACAACGTGGCAGCCAGTGGTGTGGTACCCCAGATTTCCCTTATCCTCGGCCCCTGCGCCGGTGGTGCAGCATACTCCCCCGCGCTTACAGACTTCATCATCATACGTCGTGGCGGAGCCGCCGGCATGTACATTACCGGGCCCAAGGTGATTGAACAGGTAACGTATGAAAAATGCACCATGGAAGAGATTGGCGGTGCAGATGTACACGCCTCCGTATCGGGCAATGCTCACTTTGTAGCCAACAGCGACGAAGAGGCCATCAACATCGCCAAGAAGCTGCTCACCTACCTGCCCTCCAACAACACGCAAGACCCGCCCCACGAGCTTGATTGCCCGCTGGATATTGCTGATGATGAAGGCATGAACGACATCATCCCCGAGAGCAACACCACCCCGCTGGACATGCAAAAGGTGATTGCCCGCTTGGTAGACGAAGGCAGCTTTATGGAGGTGCACGCCAACTTTGCCGGCAACGTCATCGTAGGCTTCGGCCGCATTTGCGGTGTAGTAGTAGGTATCATCGCCAACCAGCCTGCCGTAAAAGCCGGTTGCTTGGATATTGACGCCTCCGACAAAGCCGCCCGCTTCATCCGCTGCTGCGACTCCTTTAACATTCCCTTGGTCAACTTGGTAGACGTACCCGGCTTCTTGCCCGGCAAGCAGCAAGAGCGCGGTGGCATTATTCGCCACGGAGCCAAGATGATTTTCGCCTACTCCTCTGCCACCGTACCCAAGGTAACCATGATATTGCGCAAAGCCTACGGCGGTGCCTACATTGCCATGTGCTGCAAGGGATTGGGGGCAGACGCCGTATACGCATGGCCCACGGCCGAGATTGCCGTAATGGGCGCCCAAGGTGCCGTGCCGGTGCTGTATGGCCGCGAGCTCAAGGGAATAGAAGACGATGCCGCCCGCGAAGCACGCCGTCAAGAGCTACTCAACGAGTATACCGAGGCCTTCTACAACCCGTATGCCGCCGCAGCCTCCGACCAGGTGACCGAGGTAATTAACCCCAAGGAAACCCGCGCCAAGATTGCGCTCACCCTGCGTACCCTCCTTAACAAGAAGGAGACACGCCCGGCCAAGAAACACGGCAACATGCCGCTCTGATTCTTTTTTCAAATAAAACAAAATCATGATCAACACATTCAATACACTCGCCATTACGTGGGATGCTTTCATGAAAGCACTCACGTATCAGGTTACGGGTATGATTGTTGTGTTCGGCTGTCTGATTCTGCTCTGGCTTATCCTCGAAGCCTCGGGCGCGGTTGCAACCCGCCAAGAGGCCAAGAGAAAAGCCCAGGCAGACGCTGCGCGTGCAGCAGCAGCCGCCACCGCACCCGTAGCGCCGCAACCGGCCGTGGCACCCGAGCTGGCACCAGCACAGGTGGCAGCCATTGCCGCCGGTATTTATGATGCAGCAGCCTCCAGCATTACGCCCGAGGTAGTAGCAGCCATTGCCGCCGCCGTTAAAGTAACGGTTGGTAATGAGGCCCGCATTCTGGACATTCAGCCCGTTAATACCGGTTATGCACAAAGCGGACGCACCGCCATCATGAACTCCCACTCCTTCCCCACCCGCGGTTAACCCCGCATCCCCACAAAAAACTTTCTTTCAATCTTAACAATCTAACACACATACAAAACAATGAAACAACTCCGTATCACCGTTGCCGGCCAAACTTTTGATGTAACCGTAGAAACCGTAGGCGGCAGCCTTGCCGCAGCCCCGGCCCCTGCACCTGTAGCAGCCCCCGTTGTGGCCCCGGCTCCCGTGGCAGCCCCCGTAGCCGCCCCTGCTCCCGTAGCAGCTCCCGCCCCCGCCGCCGGCGCAGGCACCCCCGTACCCAGCCCGCTGGCAGGCAAGGTTGTATCTCTGGATGTTACCCCCGGCACAGCCGTTAAGGAGGGCGACCAAATCATGACCCTTGAGGCCATGAAGATGAACACCGTTATCTACGCCCCCGCTAACGGCACCGTTACCTCCTTTGCAGTAGCCCCCGGCGACACCGTTGCTGAGAACCAGCCGCTCGCCTACCTCGGTTAAGTTCCCCCTGCGGGTTCGGCCTCATGCGCTTACAAAGCGTAGTGAGGGTGTAAAACAATAACCTTTTATCACGCTGATATGCAACTATTAGAATCCCTCATGGATTTCCTGAGTGGCGTCGGTCTGACCCAGATGACCTGGCAGATGTACGTCATGTGGGGCGTTGTGGTACTCATGCTGTATTTGGGTGTGGTCAAGCAGTTTGAACCGCTGCTGATGGTGCCGATTGCCTTCGGCGCCCTCATTGCCAACATCCCCGATAACGGTATGGTCATTACCCAAGCCCAAATGCAGGTAGCTTCCATCGACCCCGAGACCGGCAAGTTCCTTGACCCGAACGACCCGAATCTTACAGAAGAGGAGCGCGCTAAAACCATCATGAAAGACGTAGGTTTCCTGCGTCTGCAACTCATCCGCCACAAGCATGAGGATCAAGTTGCCGTGTTGGAGAGACTTCTCAAAGTCGGTGGGTATACGGATAAAGAAATTGCCGCCCTTACAACAGACGACAAGGCACTCATTCTGGTTACTCCGGATTTAACCAAAGCCGAGCGCGCTGCACTTTCTCCTGAGAAGCAGCTCGAGTACTTCAAGCTGGCAGCAGCCAAAGAGATTCCCGCCGTTTACGAGCAGGTATACGACCCGAAGACAGGCAAAGCCCGTAAAGGTCGTCTGAATGTAACCGGCCACGAGGTAGAAGAAGTACTCGTTAAAAAGCCCGAGGGCGGTCTGTTCGACTGGATTGGCCTGGGTATCAAGTGCGAGCTCTTCCCCCCGCTCATCTTCTTGGGTGTAGGTGCCCTCACGGACTTCGGCCCGCTGTTGGCCTCTCCCCGCGCACTGTTGCTGGGTGCAGCAGCACAAGGCGGTGTAGCCTTCACCTTCCTTTGTGCGATATGCCTTAACTTCACGCCCGAGCAGGCAAGCTCCATCGCCATTATCGGTGGTGCAGACGGCCCCACCTCCATCTTCTTGGCCAGTAGCTTGGCACCGGAGCTTTTGGGAGCCATTGCCGTGGCGGCTTACACCTACATGGCCTTGGTACCGCTGATTCAGCCGCCCTTCATGCGTTTGTGCACCACAGAGGCCCAGCGTAAGATTAAGATGAAGAGCCTGCGCCAGGTATCCAAGGGCGAGAAGCTGTTCTTCTGCTTCACGGTAACGATTCTGACCATCCTGCTTTGCCCGGATGCCGCCCCGCTGCTGGGCATGCTCATGCTGGGTAACTTCCTGCGCGAATGTAAGGTAACAGAGCGCCTTGTAAGCTGCGCCCAGAACGAGCTGATGAATATCGTGACCATCCTCTTGGGTGTATCCGTAGGTCTCACCATGCAGGGTGAGCGATTCCTGATGCCCGAGACCCTGCTCATCATCATGCTGGGTGTGGTAGCCTTTGCCGTGGCAACCTGCTGTGGCTTGCTCTTTGCTCAGCTCATGAACCTCATCCCCGGCTGGCGTAAGAACCCGATTAACCCGCTCATTGGCTCCGCCGGCGTATCTGCCGTACCCATGGCTGCCCGCGTTTCTCACAACGAGGGCCAAAAGGCCGACCGCTCCAACTTCTTGCTCATGCACGCCATGGGCCCCAACGTGGCCGGTGTTATCGGTACCGCCGTTATCGCAGGTTACTACATCTCCACCCTGTAATAATCGCATCCCAATCAATCAAAAAGCCGCAACCTGTACAAGGTTGCGGCTTTTTCATGTGAGCGTTCTTTCATGCCATGCTTTCATGTATAAAGATCATGCGAACGCTGTGTACTCACATGCAAGCTGCGTACAGGCATGCGCAATACACAAAAGCAAATAATGCATATTCTTTTTCGCAATTACCGTTTTATTTTTTATTGCAAATCAAATAAAAATGGGATAGAATGATCTCATGGCGATGTATGCACAGATAAATAGAACACCGGGCAAAGCCCCAACAGTGATTCTACAAAAAACTCCCCCCAAAGACTGGGATGAATCAGAAGAGCAAGAACTTACAAAGCTTGCTCATGGAGCTTCTGTTTTAGCATGGAAAAGCCTATCTCAAATTGATGAAGCCAAAGCAGCAGAATGCCGAAAACGAATGTTAGAGGAAATGAAATCATCACGCTGATGGCGACACCCCTTCCTAATTTAATTATACTTGCCGGGCCCAATGGCTCCGGCAAAACTACCTTTGCATCTCTGTTATTGCAGCACCCGTGGGGAAAGGATTGTATCAATTTAAATGCTGATGCTTTAGCTGAAGAACTCGGAGGTTGGAATGATACAGAGTGCATTATAAAAGCGCAGCAGCAAATCCGTGAACAACTCAATAATGCCATTGAGGCTAAGCAAGATATCATTTACGAAACGGTTTTTTCTCACCCTTCAAAGCTGGATATAATACATAAGGCCCGCAGTTTAGGCTACTTTGTAAGGTTATTTTTCATTTGCACAGAATCACCCCGCATCAACATAGACCGCGTGGCTGATAGATTTGCAAAAGGTGGACATGCCGTTCCGGGAAACAAAGTTAATGATCGGTACAGTCGAGCCCTCATGTATGGTGCAGAAGCGATGCGTTTGGTGCAACGTGGTTATCTGTATGATAATAGTCTCCCGGCAGCTCCAAACAGAGACTCTTTTAAACTTATTTTCAGAACAATCAATGGAGTAGATTATAAACTTTATTCTCCATTAGAAAGCTTGCCCGGTTCCTACGCGTATTTCTTATCGGATTTTATCCAACAGTGATTACTTTATTCCCTGCTTCGTCGAAACTTCAACTGGATAAATCGGCTTGCTCTGCCTCCGGCTGCTGCGGCTTTTCTTTTTTCTTCTTTTCCTTGCGTATATTGAATTGATTGGCAGCGGCATCAAAACCGTCTCTCAGGGCAGTGAGGGAGGCGGCCGCAGCCTTGAGGAGGGCTTCATCCAGCAAGGGACGTTCATCGGGGGCGAATTTACCCAGCACATGGCTGACCATCTGCTTGCAACCGGGGGCGCTGATACCCACACGCAGGCGGGGGAATTTCTCTGTACCCAGGTGGGCGATGAGGGATTTCATACCGTTATGCCCGCCGGCAGAGCCACCCGCGCGCAGGCGCATGGTACCCACGGGGAAGGAGATGTCATCATACACCACAAACACCTGCTCGGGGTCGAACTTAAAATAGCGCATGAGCGGGCCCACGCTTTCGCCGGAGGCGTTCATGAAGGTTTGCGGCTTTACCAGCAGCACACCGGGGCCGGCTGCTACCTCGGCCTTGTAGGCTTTCTCGAGTTTCCACTCAGCGCCCATATGAGCCGCAAGCCTATCCAGCACCATAAACCCGACATTATGACGGGTGGCGGCGTAATCTCTACCGGGATTACCCAGCCCTACAATAATGCGGATAGGCTTCATACTCTATCAACAGCTCAAATACCGAGTTGGGAGAATGTAATGTTGCGGTTTACGGCGTTAAGGTAAGCGCGAGCAGAGGCCTCAATCACATCGGTAGCAGCACCCTTACCGGATACGGGCTTGGCGTTGCAGTCATCGCAATCACCGAAGTGCACCTTGACACTCACCTCGCCAAGAGCATCTTGACCAATGGAGGTAGCGCGCACGTTGTAATCTACCAGCTCGCCGGCAGATTGAGTGATGCGATCTATGGCCTTGAAGCAAGCGTTAACCGGGCCGTTGCCGATGGCGCAGTCGGTGTACTCCTCATCATCCTTAATAAGAGTTACGGTAGCCGTAGGCAGGGCTGCAGAGCCTGCAATAAACTGAATGCTCTTGAGCTGCCATACACCATTAGACGTGCTCAGAGAGTCGTCTACAATAGACGATAAATCGTCATCGTACACAAACTTCTTGCTGTCGCCCACCTTCTTGAAACGCTCAAACACGTGGGTAAGCTCGTCGTTAGAAAGGGTGTGGCCCAGTTTCTCCAGACGTGCCTTCACGGCGGCGCGGCCACTGTGCTTGGTGAGGGGCAATTCGGTCTCACCCCAACCTACCTCCACAGGGTCGATAATTTCGTAGGTTTCGCGCTTGGCCAAGATACCATGCTGGTGAATACCCGAGCTGTGGGCAAAGGCATTTTCACCCACAATGGCTTTGGAGCGCTGCACCACCATACCGCTCATACGAGAAACCACGCGGCTGGTCTTGACAATCTCGCGAGTATTGAGGTTGTGGGGTTTATCGCTTGGGGCAAAGCCGAAGGCCTCGGGGCGGGTGGAGAGGGCCATGGCGCACTCCTCGATAGCGGTGTTACCGGCGCGCTCGCCGATACCGTTGATGGTACCCTCTACCTGGCGAGCACCGGCCTGCACGGCAGCCAGCGAGTTAGCAACAGCCATACCGATATCGTTGTGACAATGCACGGAGATGACGGCATCGTCTATATTCTTCACGTTATCCTTAAGGTACTTAATGATATTGTAGTACTCCGTGGGAGTGGTAAAGCCTACGGTATCGGGTATATTCACAGTGGTGGCACCGGCGGCAATCACCGCCTCTACCACTTGGGCAAGGTAATCGTGCTCGGTACGGCTGGCGTCTTCGGCAGAGAACTCCACATCGTTGACCAAGCTTTTAGCCAGCTTAACGCCCTCTACTGCCATTTGCAAAATCTCTTCCTTGCTCTTCTTGAGTTTGAACTCGCGGTGCAAGGGGCTGGTGGCCAAGAAGACATGGATTCGCCCGCGGTCGCCTGCCGGTGTAACGGCTGCGGCTGCCTTGCGTATGTCGTTCTCAACACAGCGTGCCAAGCCCGCTACGCGGCAGGTCTTCACGGTCTTGGCTATGGTATACACAGCCTCAAAATCACCCTCGGAAATGCAGGGGAAGCCGGCTTCAATCACATCTACACCTAGCTTTTCGAGCTGACGTGCAACCTCCAGCTTCTGGCGGAGATTCATGGAAGCTCCGGGGCATTGCTCACCATCGCGCAGCGTGGTATCGAAGAATTTTACTTTGTCGCTCATAGCTTATGTTAATGGTTTATTGAAGTGTCGGCATTCTACACCAAGACAGCGGAGATTGCAAGCGATTTGCCGTTGCATGACATAAGAGAGGGCCGCTTATGCCAAACCGGCTTGGCTCAAAATCTCGCGGATTTGCTGCAAGGGGCGTGCGGGCCAGCATTTATTAGAAGTCGGGCTGGCGGGGCTGGGGTGCAGAACCGTACCGAGGGTAAACTGCTTATCGGGCAAGGCAGCAGCGGCAAGCTCCATTTGCTTGAGGGCATAGCCCCCTATCCCGATAAGGCATTTGGGCTGCAAAATCTCAATCAAACGCACCAAATGGCGTTGGCAAGCGGCGTCTATCTGCAAGCGCTGCTCTTTGGGCAACTGAGTGGGGGTTATGTTAGCCCCGCTCTCGCTCATCCATATCAGCGGACAATAGTTAGCGACATAGGCCTGTTTGAAAAACGCATCGGCCGTACCGTACATCTCCTCAAACAAGCCCCAAAGACGGCGACCACTAACCTCTGAGCGCGGGCAGTTGAACCCCTGCACGGGGCGCTTGGGGTGCGTGGCCGGCGGTTGGCCTATTGAGGCGGTAATCCCCATCCATAAAGTAACGGCTGCAATTTCGCCGAAGGGCACACCGGTTTGCGCCATACCGAAGGGGCCGGGGTTCATGCCCAGATACAGCACATCCTTTTGTCCCCCCGCAAAGCGGCGAATATAGGCCTCGTGCCCGGCCCACGCATAGGTAAGCGGGTTGTAAGTGTAGGCTACGGGGGCATCAAACTGCAAGGCATCCATCTGGTCAGACAACTCGCGGGCGGCATCAATTACTTGCTGAATCTGCATGACATGAGTTTATCACATTTGCAAGAGTTCAGCAACAATTATCGGCTTGAAAATACAATTTCATTTCTGTATAATGGCGCGCGTGAAAGTCATAGCCATAGCAAACCAAAAAGGTGGAGTCGGTAAAACCACCACAGCCGTCAACTTATCTGCAGCCCTTGCCATGCGGGGCAAACGAGTGCTGCTTATTGATGTAGACTCCCAGGCAAATGCTTCACAAGCACTCGGGGTAGAGGTAGACTGCGAGCACAGTATCTACCAGGCTCTCATCGGCAACAAGTTGATGGAAGAGCTGATTCGCCCGGCCAACCGTCGCAATCTTTCTATCATCCCCGCCCACATGGACTTGTCGGGCGTTGAGGTAGAGCTCACACAAAACGGTACCCACCTTACCTGCATGAGAGACGCCATGGAAGGCCTGCGTGGCAGCAAGTACTATGACTATGTATTTTTAGACACTCCGCCCTCTCTCGGCGTGTTGATGACCAGCTCGTTATGCGCATGCGACGAGGTGCTTACCCCCATGCAGTGCGAGTTCCTCAGCCTGGACGGTCTCTCCAAAATTCTCTATGTGGTCGAGCAAATACGCGACAGTGGTGCCAACCCCAACCTGAAACACGAGGGCGTGCTGATGACTATGTACAGCAACACCAACTTGGCCAACCAAGTGATAGCCCAGGTAAAAGAGAACCTGCCCGACCAGTTATACACCACCTACATACCGCGCTCGGTACGTGTGGCAGAGGCGCCCAGTTTCGGTAAAACCGTCATCGAGCACGACCCCTACGGCACGGCCTCTATGGCCTACCAGAATGCCGCCAAGGAGTTTTTGGCACGCCACCGCAAACGCTGAAGAAAAAGCCATGCTCCGTTGGCTGTTTCCCATCACCTGCAGCCTGTGTGGCAAAGCGAGCGAGTTAACACTTTGCGAAGATTGCTTGGCAAAGTTGCCGAGGGTACCTCGCCCCATTTGCCTGTATTGCGGGGCACCCGTCATCGGGGAGCAACAAGATGCCTACCACTGCCCGGCCTGCAAAGGCAAACCTCGCCCGTTCGATTTTGCACGCTCTGCCCTGTTGACCGGCAACGAAAGCATGGATTTAATACACAGGCTCAAATACAAGGGAGCCTCTCATTTGGCAGCGGCACTGGCACCGGCACTTTGCGAGCAGTGGCACAATACGCCCGAGCTGGCACAATATGGTAATGCGGCGATTGTACCCGTCCCCATCGGCAAATTACACCTGAGGCGCCGCGGTTACAACCAAGCCGAAGAGCTGGCGCGCCCCTTGGCAAAAATGCTCAAGCTACCCCTGCGCGAGCCCTTGCAGAGAATAGATGTGAAAACCGACAGCCAAACACGCCTGTCGGCCGCAGAGCGCCTTAAGAATGCAAGATTAATCTACCACCCTCTCCCGGCATACGAAACAGGCGCAAAGGCACTGCCATCTCATGTTGTGCTGGTAGACGATGTCTACACCACAGGTGCCACGGTGCGAGCCTGTGCCGCAGTGTTGAAGCGCCTACCCGGGGTTCAAAAAGTTGCCGTGTTAACCCTGCTGCGCGTAAAAAATAACTTTTGAGCCCGCACGCGGTGACTCGAAAAAAGTGCAGCGGGCTATTCTCCCTCCCCGCGCTCGGTTTTACGACCTCGGGGGTGAAAACTGCGGTGCAATCCCACCAAGCGTTTGGCTTCTACGTGCGTGTATATTTGCGTGGTAGCCAAATCTGCATGCCCCAACATATCCTGAATCACGCGCAAGTCGGCCCCGTTTTCCAGCAAATGAGTAGCGAAGGAGTGACGCATGATATGCGGGTAAACCCGCTCGCTCAAGCCGGCTTCTGCTGCGCGCTTGCGTATAATCTGGCGTATGCGCTCACGGGTAAGGCGCTCCCCGCGGTTCGATAAAAAGAGCTCGGGCACGCGGTGCCCCTCTTTGGCTAAGATGCCACGGGCCGTCTGCACGTAATTTTGCAAGGCTTTGGCAGCCATGGCCCCCAAGGGTACATAGCGGGTCTTGCCCCCTTTGCCGGTAATGCGCAGAAAGCGCTCTTCCCAACTGATTTGGTCTGCTCGCAAGCGTACGAGCTCGCTCACCCGCAAGCCGCTGCCATACAACATCTCTAAGATGGCACGGTCGCGCGCGCCATACGGTATATCATCCGCATTGGTGGCATCAAGCATTTTTGCCACAGCCTCGGCCCCAAGGGTTTCGGGGATACCTTGACGCACGGCCCCCCCCTTCACCAAGGCAGAAGGGTCTTGCTCGACCACCCCACGCGAGTTCAGAAAGCGAAAAAAGCGCCGCAAATGCACCATGGCTATACGGCTGCTCGAAAAAGCCAGCCCCTCGGCATGCAGCATACGGCGGTACTCCGCCAGCAAGGGCTCCGTTATCTGCCCCGGGGTCAACTCCCGCTCACGGCACCATGCGGTGAACCGCGCCAAGCTTCTGCGCACAGACTCCCGATAATTGACACTCAGCCCACACTCCGCAGCCAAGTACAACAAAAATCGCTCCGTCAGCGCAGCCCACTCCATGGCCATTATTGTGCAGACCCCGTCGGTGCAGGCAAGGGCTCAAACTCCTCATCTGCCACCCCGCTACCGGAAGTTGTCGGCGGCAATGCCTGACCGGACTCCACCTGGCGTTTAGCCTCTTCAAAGGCTTTGGACTTATCACTCTTGGTGCCCACCACCAGCACGGTGCGCCCGGTTTGGCTGGTTGTATAGGTCTGGTTCTCATCCACTTGCAGCTCTGCACCCGGTATAAAAGTACCGGTATCGCCAGGCTCCATACCCGGGAACAGCCCCTGCCCGTCGGGCAAGAAATCCGAGGTCGAGGTCAGCATCGACACCGGGTCTACAAAGTCGCTTTCACGCAAGAAACCGCGCTTGCCTCCCTCTACCTCAACAAAGTAATAGGAGCCTTCGCATGCAAGAATCTTTGCCTTTTCCGTCTTCACCATGCGGCCACCCGGGTCTTCTGCATGGTCGGGGTTACGATTGAACAAGAATGCCTTGCCCTCTCTCACCTCGATTTCAGCCCCGTCTACAAACATGCCCTCTTTCACCAATTTACGGCGTGCTGCTTCGCGAGCTTCGGCAGTACCGGGAGGATCCAGCGGAGACTCCTCCTTCAAATACTCGGGGGTATATTCTCCGGCAGAGAAAACACCCTCCAACCAGCTGCAAGAGGACAACAGGGCAACAGAGGCAGTCAGTAGATAAACAGGCTTCATACGCACGCTCGTATATCAAAATATCACACCATATGCAAGCCAAATGAACGTCATGGCATCATTAAAGACTCTCGGTTCACAAAAAATACGGCCCCGAGTATGCAGAAAAACGCCCACAGGTAATCCCATTTCCAGTGCTCACCCATGAAAAATATCATAAACGGCACAAATACGGTAAGGGTTATCACCTCTTGCGTAATTTTAAGCTGGGCCAAGCTCAAGCCACATTCGCGCCCTATATGGTTGCCCGGCACTAAAAAGCAGTACTCAAAAAACGCTAACCCCCAACTCATGAGAATAAGCTTCCACCATTGAGACGCATCTGTCTCTTGCCCGGGCTTGCGCAAAAAACCGTACCACGCAAAGGTCATCACGATATTGCTGATGACCAAAAGGGCTATGGTAAGCAGTATCTTCATATAGTCTTTACAAAGCGATAAAGAAGTAACCGGAAGGGTGCGAAGATGAGGGCACGTGCACCAAGCGCACGCGGCTCAAAATATCCATCCCCAAGATGGTAGGCTCCTCATCACCGCAGAACACGGGGGTTACCCCCTGCACCTCTACACCAGGGGCAAACTTCACGGTACCCGGGGCCCCCACGGTTGCCTTGAGGGAAGCTGCGGCATTAACATCGCTCACGTTCATATCAACCTCATGAGCCGCACCTGCGGGCCAAGCTGCAGCAGGCAAGCGTGTAAGCGTACTGCCGGAGTCTAAAAGAATCTCATGCTTCTTGCCATCACATTCTACACTGAGTATCAAGCGTCCACCTTCATCGAGCCGGCCATGCAGCGGCACCAGTTTCAAATCCCCCTCCGGCAGTCCCCAGTGCAAGCGCCCATTGCTCACATCGAAGGTAAACGGCATCGCGCCCAATATATCCATACCGATAATGCCGTCTATCTGCTCGTCCATCATGCTGCGAGCCCCCTCGAGGCTCAACGCCATAACCGGGTGATTGCGTACGGCTGCGGTGCCGGCAAATTGAAGATTCAGCAAATACACATCCGGCCGCTCATTCGCATTGCCCCTGAACTGCATGTTGCGGGTATCCAACCGGTGCGGGTTCTTCAGCTTTTTCAAGCTCTCTCGGTGCAACACGGTGTTGGTGGCCCCCGTGTCCAGCATCATGCGCATAGGCACTCCATTTACCACACAATTCACCAATACTTGCCGGCAGCGGGCATCTTGCGTCATCGTCATGGTATCGGGCATGGTGCGTACGGGCTCTGCCGCGTCCTCATTCCCTGCCAATACAGGCATTATCATCAAGGCACTCAGTAAAAGCTTTTTCATGAGCCTATTCTAACGGGCATTGCCCGCTTCGTCAACGCCTTTTTTCAAAATTTCTTCCCGTTTTTTGTGCTTTGTACTCAGTTTGGACTTGCCAATTTATTTAACTAAGGTAAAATATCCGCGTATGAAGAAGAACCTTTTTTTAATTATCGGCCTTACCCTGCCGGCAATGGGCAGCGAAATGCCGCCCATGATACCGGATGGTCCCGTAACGTATGAACACGTCTCCTACGAGGATCCTCTGGCCGGGTTTGAAGACCCGTATGCCTTCACCGAGCCCGCCCCGGCAACAGCCCCCATCACGCCCACATCAACCGCCGGCGAGAGAGGCTACATCAAACTCGGCTTATACGAAACCAATTATCAGGTACGAGGCATGGGTGTGACCGACAACATGGCCTCTAACGGCTACTCCTCCATATCCGGCCACTACATATTGCCCAACCGTAATCTTTTCAATTGCGGCATCTACCACAAGGTAAGCGGCAACTTTGGTATTGTGTGGGGCGCTACGGCAGAGCTGGCCGATACTCCCGTGCTCAAAGCCGGTTATGCCATGGGTAAAGAAATCTTCCCCAACATGACGCTCGAGCTGGGCTACACCATGCACCATGGCGGTTTAGAGGGCTTCATGACCCGCTATGCCAACAGTGGTCCGCACCGCTTAGCTCAAGATTTAACGGTTACCCTCGAGTTTAACGACCACCAGAAGGGCTTCTTCGGCGCTGCTCAATGGGGTATCGGGTTCCAAGGTCTCACGGGCCACTACTTCGACCTCGAGGCCGGCTACCGCTTTACCGATGTTGTCAACAACGCTCGCTGGGGCCTCGACCTCGAGGTATCCGCCGGCTGGGCAACTTCCTTCAGCTACTGGGCTAATGGCGTCAAAGGTACCGATGCCGTGCGCCTTCGCGTAGCCGCACCCATCTTCACCCACAGCGGCACCATCGGCCGCGACGGCCGCACCCAAATTACCCCCTGGCTGCAAATCTCTGCCGCAGGCAACAACTCCGGCGACATCGACCGCGCCGTGGGTAACGGCCCGGTAGACCACATGCAGTTTACCATCGGCTTAGACTTCGGCTGGAAATTCTAATCCACGCCTCCCTCTCACACGGCATTTCCCTTCCTTCTACGGGAGCACCCACACGGTGCTCCCGTTACTTTTTTTGCCATTCTCGTTGATTCTGACACTTTTTAACGAAAAAAAGCTTGCTATCTGCTCCGTTCTCGTGTATCATGTGCCCACCTCGCCGGATTAGCTCAGTGGTAGAGCACCCGATTTGTAATCGGACGGTCGTCAGTTCGACCCTGACATCCGGCTCTGGAACAAAAAGCCGCTTAAACGCTGCAATTCTGCACGTTAAGCGGCTTTTTTATGTTACTCTTTTTTTTGCTTGCATTTGTTTGTTATGTTCATACAATACGGTTAGTCAGCCGTAATATAGGGTTGCGACATTATACCGTTTCTTGCGGGCTCTTTTATTTTCAATTGAAATCGTGTGGTCAGCTCCGGCATTCGGCTTTTTAATCAAGAGGAGATAGCACCATGTTGTGGTAGCTGAGGCAGATAATGACAAAGCCCCCGCGTTTGTAAGAGAAACGCGGGGGCAATGATTAAGGGAGAGGAGCTAAAATTACTCGCAAACGGGCTTAGCCAACACCTTGCGGAGGCGGGCGAAGCGGGGGAGAGCTTCAACGGTCTTCATGCCGGTCTCGCCCTGGATGAGGGGCAGAGCATAGTCGATGAAGGCGCGCTCGATGCCGTTACCGGCAGCGTTAATCCATTCGCGGGGAACTTTTTTCTCGAAGTTGGCAACGCTCTCGAGGGGCAGGAGCTTGGTGTTGCAAACGTACTGGCCGTAAACGCTGTCGCGCTCGAATGCAACCATCTTGTCGGTATCGCCGGAAACGGCGGCCTGCACGGCGGTCTTACCGGCGAGGTAAGCCTCTGTGGCGTCGGTGGTGGAGGCCAAGTGAGTAGCGCAGCGCTGAAGCAGGGAGGGCTCGATGGCGCGAACCTTAGCGGAGGGAACGCGAGAGCGAACAACCTCTGCAAGCTTGTTAGCAAGGCCGCCGAGCTGGGCGTGGCCGAAGCCGTCGTTGCTGTTGGTCTTGGCTTGGGAGATGAAGTTACCATCGGAGTCATGGATACCCTCGGAAACCACTACAAGGCACTTACCGGTAGCGTTGTAACGCTTCTCAACATCAACCAAGAAGGACTCCATATCGAAATCAACCTCGGGGAGATAGATAAGGTCGGGACCGGCACCGGCGTAGGTAGCCAGAGCGGAGGCGGCGGTAAGCCAACCGGCGTTGCGGCCCATCACCTCGATGATGGTGATCATGCCGGTGTCGTAGCAAGAAGCATCGTGCTGAACCTCCATGCAAGAGGTGGCAATGTACTTGGCGGCAGAGGCGAAACCGGGGCAGTGGTCGGTACCGAAGAGGTCGTTGTCAATCGTCTTGGGAATACCCATAACGCGGCACTCGTAACCGGATTTCTGCATGAACTTGGAGATCTTGTTGCAGGTGTCCATGGAGTCGTTACCGCCGTTGTAGAAGAAGTAACGGACGTCGAACTTACGGAAGGTTTCGAGGATTTTCTCGTAATCGGTGGGGTCCACATCGGGATCCTTCATTTTGTAGCGGCAGGTACCGAGGGCAGAAGAGGGGGTAAACTTGAGGAGGTCAAGCTCGGCAGGGTCTTCCATACCCATATCGTAAAGCTGCTGGTTAAGCACGCCGGTGATACCGTGAGCGGCACCGTATACGCGGGTGATCTGGGGGGCGTTGAGAGCGGCCTTAACTGCGCCGAGAACGCTGGCGTTAATCACAGCGGTGGGACCGCCGGACTGGCCGATGATGCATGCACCTTTGAGTTCTTTCATAATAATTATCTTGACGATTGAATATGATACCATCTGGCAGGCACATACATAAGCGCAACCTGCCGCGGGTGCAAGATTCTAGCAGAACAAACGCGGTGTGGCAAGCAAAATAACTGCCATATCAGTAAAAAAACGTTAATTTTTTACGAAAAATTAACATAAACGCTTGCCATATGACAAAAAAAATGGTAACATGCCGCCGATGAAGAGCTATCTCATACTCATAACCGGAGCCGTTATGGCATTGTCCGCATGCACGCAAGTAGCCCCCTACGGGACAATGCGACCCTCCACCCTGCCGAAAGAGAACCCGGCACACCGCCAGTATTTAGCCCTGCCGGGGCAAGGGGCAGTGAACACGCATACAACAGATACGGATGCAGCGTTTGAGGAACAGGTGGCAGCCTACACCGGGCAGACCGTGCCTACCGTACCTACCACACCCGTGGTAGCCCAGCCGTACCCCCAACCGCAGATACCCGGTTATACGCAACCGGGAGTAACCGTACCCGCAGTAGACCCGATGTACCCGCAAGCGGGTTTGCAACCGGCTGTCAACAATTATTACCCGAACCAACCGGCAGCCGATGGCAGCGCAGGCTATGCGGTGCAGGTATCCAACGCCACCAATGGCCGCATCTTTATTGAGATGCACGATGATTCTGACAACATCTTCCCGGTGGCATCGATGTATGCCGGGCAGAAGATCAGCACGCAACCGGCAGAGCCTCGCCCCATCAGCGGGCAGCTTACCGTAGTGGTGCGCGACCCCGACCAACCCGGGGCCCCCGAGCTGCGCCGCTACAAAGTAAACCCTCCGCCTGCCTACATGGGCAAGACAATCGGCATTACCATTTTGTCCGGCGGTCGCTACCGCGCCTCGTTGGATGGCGAGGTATACTACGCTACCCCCGAGTCCACGGAAAAACCGGCTGAGAAGAAGGCAGAGCCGACCACCCCGGCCAAGCCTGCTGAGGCTGCTAAACCCGCAACGGCTGCCAAGCCTGCCACACCGGCTACCCCGGTTAAACCGGCTTTGTAAGAATTTACTCAAACAGAACAGGACACAGGGCGATTGGCAAAATCGCGGAAAGTGCCGACAGAAGGTGCACCGAGCTTGTCTTGGTGCGCCTTTCGGTTTATAGAAGAGGCATGTACACACAAACCTCAACAAAAAAACACCCCCACCCCGTAGCATGAAGACAGACATTATTGCTATACAAAAGCATGTGGGGGTAGCAGCAGACGGCATCATAGGCCCCCGCACCATCGAAGCCATACGCAACAAATTGGGTATTGCCCGCATACCGGTATGGCCCACACAAGCAGAGGTACGCCGTGGTAACAGCATCTTCGGCCGCGCCGGGTGCGAGGCCGACCTCGTGCCGCTGACACCGCCCTACCCCTTGTATTATGAGGGTAGCGCCGTACGCAGTATACGCGTGCACCGCCTTATCGCCAAACATGTGCAAAGTGCATTGGAGGAGGTACTGGCCCACTATGGGCAAGAGAACATACACCGCTTGGGGCTCGACCTTTACGGTGGCTCGTACAACTACCGCTCTACCCAAAGCGGCGGGGCACTGTCGATGCATGCCTGGGGTATAGCTTTGGATTTTTCGCCCGCAGCCAATGCCCTGCACTACAAGGCACCGCGGGCCACATTATCGCACGCAGAGTGTCGCAAATGGTGGGAGATATGGGAGAGCCACGGTGCGGTATCGTTGGGGAGAGAATGCGACTATGATTGGATGCACCTGCAATTTGCGCGGCTCAAGTAACATGCCAACGGGCAGCTCTGTACTGATACAGAGCTGCCCGTTGTTCAAATAAAATCTCCACAGAAGAGGAGAGAGACTTAAGCCTCGGCCGTCTTCTTCTTAGCAGGTGCCTTCTTGGCTGGCTCGGCATCTGCCTTGACTACCTTGGTAGCAAGCTGCACGGGAACAGCGTTGGCGCTGTTCTTGGCGATTTCTTTCTGACGCTTGATATAGGCGCTGCGGCGGCGGCGCTTCGTTTCCTTACGGTGTTGTTGACCCATTTTCTGTTGATGTTTGTAGAGGTGCAGCGAGCACCCCGGAATTAAATGAAGTGCTTTTTTAATAACTCATTCTATGGCATAAGGCAAGGCAAAAATGTGGCTTAACGGTTAAATTTGTGATTTAAGGGGGGAGAAAAGGTGGTTTCTCCGGCAGCAATAGCGGCAACATACTCAATTTAAGTTTGCGTGGTGCGGGGTAAGATGCTAGGATAAGGGGCATGAACATTGCGATACTGGGAGCCGGAGCCTTGGGGTGTTATTACGGCGCGCGGCTGGCAGAGGCCGGGCACCGGGTAACCTTTATCATGCGCTCGGCCTACGAGCCGGTAAGCCAACGAGGCCTGCAGGTAAACAGCATCAAAGGAGACATCTGCCTGCCGCACCCGAGAATAGCGCGCCATACAGCCGAATGTGGCCCGGTGGATTTGGTAATCGTGAGCTGGAAAACCACCTGCAACCATTTACTGGAGCAAGAGCTGCCCGCCCTGTTGCACGCCCACACCAGGGTGTTGACCTTTCAAAACGGCATGGGCAATGCAGAAGCCATCGCGCAAATAGTACCGGCCGAGCGAGTTTTTATCGGCTTATGCTTTGTATGCGTGATGATGGACACCCCCGGTATTATCACGCATTTGGAGAAAGGCGATATTCAATTTGCCCCCTACACGGCAAGCGCAGCCGGTCTGCAGACCGCGCAAGAGCTGGCAGACTTGTTCGCCGGCACCCCTATCAAGACAAGTGTCTTTATGCATGCAGAGCAAATACTGTGGTGCAAGTTGTCGTGGAATATACCGTTCAACGGGCTATGTTTGGCACACGGCGGTATCAGCATACGCCAACTCTTTACCATGCCGCAAGAGGTGGAGCGCGCACGCCGTATCATGAACGAGGTGTACCACACGGCAGAGTTGCGTGGTTTCCCCCTGCCGACGGAGATTGTTCAAGAACAGATGCGTAGCACCGCAGCCATGGGAGATTTTATACCCAGCAGCGCGGTAGATTACAACCGCAATCGCCCCGTTGAGTACGAGGCCATTTGGGGTACTCCCCTGCGCCTGGCCCTGGCAGCCGGCGCCCCGGTGCCCGAGTGGCAGCAGCTGGCAGCCGACATAAGAAAGCGATTAACCCATTAAGCCGACACTTTTCATGAGCACAGCACCCGCACCGCGCCGCAAACACTACCACACGCTCAAAACCTATGCCTGCGCTCTGTTGGCATTGGGTATAGGCGGTATTGTGCCGGCTTACTGCTCTGCAAGCATTTATAAGGAGCAAAAGGCATGCGGGCTGCAGCCCCCCCTGCCCAGCCCCGACCGCAGCGATGCTTTGTCTCAACAACTGGCATTTTTTACCTTGGGGGGCCTGCGCTCTTTGGTGGCAGAGATTTATACCCTGGATGCCACCGATGCGTGGAGCAAGCGGGACTGGCCACGGTTACGCAGCCGCTGGGAAAGCGCCACCACCCTGATGCCCCGCCGTCTCAATTATTGGATTAACGCCGAAAATGATATGACCTCTAATGCGGCGGGCGATGTGATCAGAAACCGCAAGCTCAGCCGCAGCGAACAAGAAAACGCCTACAGAGAATACATTAAACTGGGCGAAAATTTCTTGCTGGAGGGCATTGCCAATAATCCGCAAAGCTGGAAACTCTACACCGCACTTGCCGAACACTACGGCAACTTGTACCGCCTCCCGCAGTTCGACAAGGCCATAGACACCATGAAAAAGGCAATCGAGCTGGGAGCCCCCGAGTACTACAAGCGTGTCCTTTTTTACAATTTATGCCGTGTACCGGGCAGAGAACAAGAGGCTTGGCAACTGGGGCGCAGCTTGTTTGAAAACGAGATGCACAGGGTGCCATCCGTGCATTTTCTGCTCTTTGCGCTGCAAAACAAGATACAAGTACCGGCCGCAGAGGCACTGAGTATCGACCAACTATACCGCACCGATGCCGGCGAAACCGAGGAGGAGGTGCTGCAACGTGCCATCCGCGAAATTGAGCTTTTCAGCAACAATGACCTTTTATACCCTACCTACGGAGTAAAAGAGTTTTTACAAAAACACGCTACAACGGCCGAGAATGAACTCAGGCCCGATTGATGAGCAGCTGCAGACGCACGAACTCGGCGTATACATCCAACGGGGTTAATTGCACCCACCGCGTCGTGTTGAGTATGTTGCGCAAAATAACCCGCATATCTTCCGCACGCGGGGTGGCCGGGTCTACCATAGACAATATCTCGTGTGCAGCGTTTCGGATATCTCGGCCGGAGGAGCCGGGGTCCCTCGGCCCGGCCAGGGCCAAGTTATCCAAGCGAAAACCCAGCCCCATGAAATGCGCATTTTGCAAAAAGAACGGGGCAGAGGCCACCCCCTGCATATCTTGCCGTATGCAGGTGCGTATCAGCGTGAGCATCAATTCACAAAACGTAGCTGCCGAGCCGCGCTCGCCGGATGCCAATAATTCATCCATCGGTTCCCCTTGTATGCGCTCTCGGGCAATATGCCATGTATCTTCGGCATACAAGAGCTCGAGCACGGTAGCTACAAACTTGCCACCCATGCCGGTTTGCGCCCGGGCCGTCTCCAGAAAGAATTGCACCTTGTGGGGGTCGGTCATGCGCTCGGGGCGCAGGGTCTCGACCACGACCTCGCGGCGCAAGTCTTTCTGGGTTGCGGCATAAACAACCGTATCTACCGTCTCCGCCAATACGGCGGTGAGCATGTATTGCCCACCCAATAATTTAGGGAGATTGTATACGGTTGCAGAAAACATGGTTCGGGTACTTTAACGGGCTACACCTTTTACTCGGATAACGGGCATGAACTCCACAGCCTCCGTCCAAGCCCGGGCAGGTATGCTCAGCTCGAGCAGATTACCGTTAACAGTGGCAGGCACCACGGTATCGGGCTGCCCCAGTACCTCTACCTGTACCACTCCATCTGCCGGAATCTGCAACCCGGCGGTAGGTACGGTAAGCAGCACGGTGGTTTGCATGGTAATACCCAGCGAGGGCGCAAAGATATTGAGGTCTGCCCCGGTGCGGCTGCACATCCACCCCTCGGGCATATGCACGGCATACATGGGCTCGCTGCCGTAAATGGCAGAGCCGTTTACCGACATCCACTCACCCACAACGGTAAACACCTTGACAACCGGGCGGGGGATAGAGCCATCTGCCTTAGGGTTGATGTTGAGCAAAAGGTTGCCACCCTTGGCAGAGCACTCCTCCAACTGGCGAATCACCATGGTGGGGGTCTTATAACGCAGGTCGTAGCGATTGTAGCCCCACTTATCGCCCACAGTCATGCAAGACTCCCAGTCGATGCCGGGGTAGCCTTTCTCGGGGATGCGTTTCTCGGGGGTGGTGTAGTCGCCGCAGCGCAGGTCGAGCTGCACGCCATCGCGAGAGGTATCAAACCCCGAGAAGGCGTACAGGCGGTTGTTCATAATAACGTTGGGGTTGATTTCGCGGCACATATCCATAAGGGCGGGGGCTTTCCAGCCACGCTCGCCCGAGGCCGCGCCTTGAGAATAGTCCCACCACATGATATCAATGGTGCCGTATTTGGTCATCAGCTCGCGCACCTGTGCATGCAAGTACTTTTGGTAGGTTGCATGGTCGCGGGGTATGCCACGCTCTTTGAGCATTTTTTCTTGATTATCGGGGTAGCACAAATCGGGGCAAATGGTATTATCGTAGGCAGGGTGGTGCCAGTCTATCACACTGTGGTACAAGCCCACACGCATGCCGTGTTTGCGGGCGGAGTCCGTAAACTCTTTCACCAAATCCCGCCCGTGATGATGCGCCGAGCTGTAATCGGATGTCGGCGTCTCGAAAAGCGCAAAACCATCGTGGTGCTTCGAGGTAAGCACCATGTAGCGACAACCGGCTTTTTGAGCAAGTTCGGCCCAAGCATCCGTACAACCGGGGGCCGGCTTGAACAACGGCAATGCCTCGGCAGCGTATGTCTCGGTATCCAGCTCCAAGTTGGTCTGAATCCACTCCGACCCACCTTGCACCCCCTTAAACTCACCGGCTAAGCCCGAGTACAAGCCATAGTGAATGAACATACCGAACTTGGCATCGCGCCACCACTCCATGCGGGCGTCTCGCTGTTCTGCCGTTTCGGTGATGGCGGCATGGTCTTCATCTCCGGCCACAGGCAATACCTGCTGCCCTTGGGCAGACAGGGAGAATGCAGCAGCCACAGCAAATGCAATGGATTTCATTTTCATTGCCTACATGTTAGCAAAGTAAAACCCTCAACGCAAGCCGGAAGTTCGCATACTCCTACAATTATACCATGAAAACAAGCAAAAGAAAGGCCATAGAACAAATAATAGCATTGAAAACAGGGCATACCCATGCTACAATAGGGGCCTATGAAGATACAAGCCAACCAAAACAAGAAAAAGCCGGCATACCCGGCCATCGTGAAAGCAGCAGCCGTTGTGGCCACAGCCACAGCAGCTCTTGTGACTTCTTCTTGCCAAACTCAGCAAAACCAACAGCAGCAGCCGCTAGAGGAAATCACCACCGGCGGTGTTATAATCGCTAAGTAATAGTTGCACCCATGGCAGACTCCGTATACCGCCGCATGGCCAATGCCCCTTCCGGCAGTTTCGACCTCTCTCTGAGGCCGCCTGCATTCAGTGAATTCTGCGGACAGGAAAAGGTAAAAGAACGCCTCATGCTCATGGTCGAGGCGGCGCGTATGCGAGGCGATGTACTTGACCACGTGTTGCTGAGTGGCCCGCCCGGGCTGGGCAAGACCACACTGGCCAACATTATCGCCAACGCCGTGGGGCACAAATTGCACACTACCTCCGGCCCGCAAATTGAAAAGGCGGGCGATTTAGCAGGTATTCTCACCAACGTTGAGAAGGGCGATGTGCTGTTTATTGATGAGATACACCGCCTGCACCCGGCCATCGAGGAGTACCTGTACCCGGCGATGGAGGATTTTCGGCTGGATATCATCATCGACCAAGGGCCCAACGCGCGCAGTATTCAGCTCAACCTGCCCAAGTTCACGCTGGTAGGGGCAACCACACGCGCCGGTATGCTCACCGGGCCGCTGCGCTCCAGATTCGGGCTGGTCAACAGGCTCGATTATTACTCAGCCCAAGAGCTCTGTGCCATTTTGCACCGCTCGGCAGGTTTGTTAGATATAGACCTGCACCCCGGCGGGGCACTGGCCATTGCCGGGCGCTCTCGCGGCACCCCCCGCGTAGCCAACGCCCTGTTGCGATGGGTGCGCGACTACGCCCAAGTAAAACACGATGGCCGCATCACCGATGCTGTGGCCCAAGCCGCGCTGAGCATGATTGATATAGATGAAGATGGTCTTGACGAGATGGACAAGCGCTTGCTCGAGACCATGATTTATAAATTCAACGGAGGCCCGGTGGGTTTATCATCTCTGGCAGTGGCCGTGGGCGAAGATGAATCTACCATAGAAGACGTGCACGAGCCGTTCCTCATCATGCAGGGATACATAAAACGCACCCCGCGCGGGCGAGAAGCCCTGCCTGCCGCGTATCAAAAAATAGGTGCCCTGCCCACAGGCGGGCAAGGCGAACTCCCGCTCAACTGACCACCACCCCACTGTATGCAAAAGTTTCTGTACCTGTTGTTGGCCTGTTTCACCCTGCTTGTGGGCGGGTGTTATCAAATGCAAATGAAGCGACAAGCGAGAGAATCCAACATTGTGGTGTTGGATATAGGCCACTATTACCACCCGGAGCGCGGCGGGCAAGGTGCCCGTACCCCCAATGGCAAATACGGCGTCATCGAAGAGACGGACTTTTGGTATCGCTACGCCATTTACGTAAAACAAGAGATTGAGGCAGCCGGCTACCAATGCATCATCTGCAACCGTGGTGATATGCCTACCGATAAAGAACTGGCCGCAGTTGCCAAAAAAGCCGGGGTTTACCATGTTAAATCTCCCGTACCCACCGGTATATATCGCTCCAAACAGCACCCAAACCGCATGGCCGTGGGCATGCTCAGCACCAACTACGCGCTCGACCAAAAGCCCGCTGCCGTTATCTTCTTGCACCACAACAGCAACTCTTCTAAGTGGACCGTGTGTAACAAAGGAGCCTTCTATTGCAACGAGGCAGGCGTGCGCATGGCCACCATCATGGCCGAAGTAATGAATGATGAGCTCTTGAACCACGGCTTACCCAATAATAACCAACCCTGCGGCATTATCATTCGCAACAACGGGCGTCTGGGCGGCGGAGACTGGCTCAACGCCTGCAATGAGTCTTACGTGCCTGCGCTGATTACCGAGGTAGCTTACCTCTCTAACCCCGAGCACGCTAAGTTTCTCTCCCAACACGACAACGCGGTAAAATATGCACGCACCATCGGCAAAGGCGTTGTTAAGTTTTTGAAGCAAAGGTAACGCTAAATTGCGATTCTGACTTGCTTTTAGCTTGATATGCGGCGTTAATGAGGGTAGAATGCTCGGCAGTTAATACCATGTACGACCAATACGACCAATATCTGCACGCATACGAAAAACTTTCCCTGGGCACGGCAGGAGTAATCATGGGCCTGGTGCTGCTGCTGTTGCACGGCTTTGCCCTGTTGAACCCCGAGGCTACCAAAAACGCACTACGCCAAGCGGCCACCCACACCCAAGCTGCCAAAATATTGTTGATAATCGATTTTGTCTGGATTTTCCTGCTGCTATTGGATGCAGATTGGAACCCACTGCAGATGAATTTATTTGATTTCAACAAAGCACGCGATTTTTTGCTGATACTCTGCCCGGTTGTATGTGGTGTTCTGTTGTACTATAATCGCAAGAGAGAGCTCTTGTTCCCGCGGGCGCTGGGCTTATTTTTGCTGTTGATGGCACTGGTACCACTTACGGCAGCCTTTTTGAAAGACCCGGTAACGCGACTGCTGATACCGTGCTGGTGGTACCCGGTGCTTACGCTGGCCATGTATTGGGTAGCCAAGCCCTACGAGTTCCGTAACCAAATGGAAAAACTGACCGCCCACCCGATATTATACCGCGTCATCAACGGTATAGGGGCCGCATGGGGCGCCGCCATTTTGGTATGCGCTGTAGTCTTCTGGTATTGAATAAAAAGCTATGCAAAACGTTTGTGATACGCTGTATACGGCTGATTACGTCATTACCCAAAATGACGGCCGAGACATTATAAAGCAAGGGGCCGTAGCCGTGTGTGAAGACCACATCTTGTGTGTGGGGCACACCGATATTCTGGAGATTTTATACCCCGATGCACGCAGAGTAGACTTAGGCAACGCCGCCATCATGCCCGGGCTTATCAACGCCCACACGCATGTACCCATGAGCCTGCTGCGCGGCTACTCCGATGACAAGGCACTCATGGATTGGCTGACACAGGACATCTTCCCGCAAGAAGCAAAACTGAGTCCCGAACTGGTAGAGCTGGGGACACGGTTCAGCCTGGCAGAGATGATACGCACGGGCACCACCGCCTTTTACGACATGTACATGTGGGAGCGCAGCGTATTCAAAGCCGCCCACGATATGGGCATGCGCGCCGTACTGGGTGAGAGTGTTACGCAATACTTCCCCTCACTCTCCTGCAAAGATCAAGAGGCCTACTTTGACTTGGTACGCCAACAGGCAGAAGAATGGAAAGGCCACCCCCTCATTCGCCAGGCAGTAGTACCCCATGCCCCCTACACCACCAACCCCGACCTGCTTAAAAAATGCTATGCTCTGGCCGAAGAAACCGGGAGTCTCTTCGGCATGCATTTGGCCGAAACGCAGAACGAGACAGACACCTGCCTGAAAGAGCACGGTCTGCGCCCCATCCCCTACTGCAACAGCCTCGGGCTTTTGCAACCCGGCAGCACATTCTTTCATGTAGTGCATGCAGATGCGCATGATATGGAGCTGCTGGCAGAAGCTCACTGCGCCGTGGTGCACAATCCTGCCAGCAACATGAAACTGGCCAGTGGCGTGGCCCCCATCGGTACTTTCGCAGACTACCGCATACCCGTAGGCCTTGGCACAGATGGCCCCGCCAGCAACAATGCCCAAAACATGTTCCGTGAAATGTACATGGCAAGTTTGCTGCAAAAGGTACACACGCAAGAGCCCACCGCCTGCCCGGCCCAAACAGCACTCGATATGGCTACACGCGGCGGGTCGGATGCCCTGCACCTCCCGCAAATCGGTACGCTCGAGCCCGGCATGAAAGCAGACTTTATTGCCATAGACCTGAGCAGCCCCAACATGCAGCCCGTGCACAATATCGTGTCGAACATTGTTTATGCCGCCACAGGTATGGAAAACCGCCTAACGGTGGTAAACGGTAAAGAGCTGTACCGCGACGGCAAGTTCCTGACCTGCGATTTTGAGGCTCTTTCTCAAGAGATTCAGAAAGCACGAGCATGGGTACGCAGTTGATGGATACCCCCTTGGCGCAACTGCCCGTTGCCGCCATCGACTTTGAGTCTGCCGGGGCAGCCCCGGGCGAGACCGATTGCCCCGTGCAGATAGGCATTGTGCGCGCCAAGTCCCTGTTTGCCGAGCCCGTGTGCTTTACCTCTTACATACACAGCCCCCGCCCCGTATGCTGGAGCGCAGCCAAAGTGCACGGCATTACCACAGCCATGCTGCAAGACGCCCCTACCTTTGCCGAGCTGTGGCCGCAAATTCAACAACTGCTCGCCGGCTGTGTGGTGGTAGGGCATAACCCCGCTACCGAGATTCGTTTTCTGAGTGCGTTCCCCGGCCACGGCTTCGGCCCCTGGCTCGATACCCTGCAACTGGCACGCAAAGCCCTGCCCACCCTCAAAGACCACTCCTTAGGTAAGGTGTGCGATGCCCTGCGCATTACCCCGCAGGTGGATGCCCTTGCCCCCGGCAAACGCTGGCACGATGCCCTGTACGATGCTGCGGGCTCATTGGAGTTGCTGCGGGCTCTCACCCGGGGATTGCAAATGGAGCATGCCCCCTTGCGTGGCCTGAGCTTTGCCATCAGCGAATAAAACATCGCATCATCTTGGACCACAAACAACACAAATAGCCCCTGCCGTTTACACTTGGCAGAACACGGTTGCCGCCGAAAGCAGGGCTGCGAGCTTAACCTTGCGGCTCATCTTCTTCATTCAGTTTAAGTCGTTTGTTGGGCGATATGCCCATTTGGCGCAGGTCATCAAGCTGTTTGGCATAATTGCCACGGCCATGGAAAAGCTGAGTAATGGCCTGCGAATAGGCACTTTGAGCTTGATCTATACCTTTACCGACTTTTTCCAGGCTTTCTTGCACGGTGGCAAGCTTGTCGTAAAGCTTGGTAGCACGGTCAATGATTTTTTCCACATTCTGCGTTTGACGCTCCTTTTGCCATAAGTTGTAAGCCAGTTGCAGAGCCATGAGCAAGTTGGTGGGGCTGATAAGCACAATCTTTTTGCGGTAGGCATCCAGCGGCAACGAGGGGGCGGCCTGCACGGCGGCCATGTACGAGGCCTCGTTAGGCACAAACATGAGCACGTAGCTGATGGTGTCCTCCACCGTGCCTTTGTAGTCTTTGGCAGCCAACTCGTCTATATGTTTGCGCACGGAGGCCACGTGAGCCTCCAAATAGCGAGAGCGCTCCTGCTCATTTTCGGCAGCCGAGTAATGCGCATAGGCCGTAAGAGAAACCTTGGAGTCCACAATCACACAGCGTTTTTCGGGGAAACGTATCACCACATCGGGGCGCAAGTCTTTTCCCTCTTCCGTCTTGTGATTCTCTTGCACATAGTACTCTTCGCCCTTGCGCAAGCCGGACTCCTCCAACATGCGCTCCAAAATCATTTCACCCCAGTCCCCCTGCTTTTTGGTATTACCGCGCAGGGCCAAGGTAAGATTTTCGGCATCTTTGCCGAGGCTTTCCGTTTTCTCCATCATGGCTTTGATGGCGGCCTCGAGCGAAGCTTTATTACCTGCTGCGGTCTCATTGGTAGCCGTCACGGCCTTACCGAGACTCTCCAGCTGCACGCGCAGCGGTTTGAGCAGGCTGTCCATGCTCTCCTTATTGGTATCTTTGAGCTTGCCGGCATTTTGCTCCAAGATTTCACCCGCCAGGTTGCGGAACTGCGCAAAGTGTTTTTCTTGCATTTCCTTGATTTTGCTTGCTTCGGATTCACGTTGCTCGCGCTCTTTTTCCAGCTCGGTTTTGCAACGGGCAAGCTCGGCCAAGGTACTTGTAAACTCATTTCGGGTGGTTTCGTACTCCTTTTGCAAGGCGTCGAGGCGGGCGTTATCAGCATTGTGCTGCGCTTTCTCGTGCTCCAACGCAGTACTCAGGCTCACAGCCTGAGTACGGGCGACGGTAAGCTCGGCCGCTATTTTGTCTGCATGCACCTGCAAGGCTTGCCCTTTTTGCTCGGCCTCTGCTTTTTGTTGTTGCAGCATGTTAAGCTCCACCCCGGTACGCTCCGCAGCAACAAGGGCTTCTTGATTCTTGCGAGTAGCGGCAAGTTGGTTCACAACAAAGCCCAACACACAACCTACAATAAATAAAATAATGGATACGGCTATCATATATAATCAGTTTTCCGGGATTGTTTCAGTAGGAGGCGGCAGCACCTCTTGCGAATGGCATACGGATGGTCTACAAAGGTGCGTCTGTAATCATAACGCAGCCCTTTTACATAGCTCTTGCCGCCGTGGCGGTAGTAGGTGGTCTTATCCACCGGCTGAACCCCGCTGTACTCTGCCCCCAAATCTCCAACCGTTTGACACAAATCAGTACACGATGCCGGCCCCGTAACCGTAGCGGCAAAAATGCATTTCATAAGGTCAAACTTCATCACAGGCTCATTGTACTACAAGCTATCTATCCTGTCAATTCTGAACCCGTACGCAGCATTTTTCTTGCTTGTCGGGGGGACCTCGTGCTAATCTATACATGGGTTAAATAACATTATCATGAAAGCTCTCCTCATTAACGGTAGTCCGAACGCACAAGGAAATACATACCACGCCCTCACCATGGTTGCAGAAGGCCTTCGCGCCGGTGGCGCAGATGCAGAAATTATTCAGCTGGGCACTCGTGCCGTGCAAGGTTGCATCGGCTGCCGCCGTTGCCTGAAAACCGGCCGCTGCGGCATGCAAGATGAACTCTACAACTCCATTTATGAAAAGTTGGATGAAATAGACGCCATTGTCATCGGCAGCCCCACTTATTTTGCCGGCCCCAACGGCTCCCTCTGTGCCCTGCTGGACCGCCTGTACTACTCTGCAGGCAGCAAGTTGGCATACAAACCCGGCGCTACCATCGCCGTGGCTCGCCGTGGCGGCGCCTCTACCACGCTCGACCGCCTCAACAAATACATAACCTATAACAACCAGCCGCTGGTCAGCTCGTTTTACTGGAATATGATATACGGCATGCGCCCCGGTGAGGTGCAGATGGACCCCGAGGGTTGCCAAACCATGCGCAATCTCGGTAGAAACCTGGCCTGGATGATGCAGTGTATCTCTCAAGGCCCCGCACACCCCACCCTCGAAGAACCCCGCGCTTGGACCCACTTTGTCCGCTGACGCATCGTTTCACCCCCTCCCGCTTTTGAGTCGCGATTCCCGAAAATTATCACGCCGGCACCCGTTTTTCTCGTTCTTTTTTGCAAAAAACTCTACTTTTTACAAAAAAAGGCTTGCAATACACAACAAAATCGTGTATATTGCCTGCGCACCAAGTGCAACATCCGATGCTCGGATGGCGGAATTGGTAGACGCGCTAGACTAAGGATCTAGTGGAGCGATCCGTGGGGGTTCGAGTCCCCCTTCGAGCATAACGAAAGAGCTACGTTGAACGCGTAGCTCTTTTTTTGTTCGCAGTTAATACGCACCATCAAGTTAAAAGCGCAACCCGATATAGGGTTGCGCTTTTGAATTGTAGAACTAATGGAATGGAGTGATATCAGAGGTCGAGATCGAGATCATCGCTATCCTCGTCGAGCACGTCGGAATCGGAATCACCGTCATCCCCCATATCATCGGCAGCGGCATCGGCAGCTTCCTTCTCTTCTTTCTGGCGCTTGGCCATCTCGCGGAGGTCGTACTCACGCTGAGCCTCAGCAGAGCGAGGCTTGGAAAGCAGGTAATCTTCATCAACAAGACCGGAAGCCTTGCGGGTATTGATGCGGTATGTATCATAACCGGCATCTGCCAAAGTCTCCATAATAGCGGCACTCACAGCAGCACGGTCATCGCCCTCGTATACATACATCATCATCTCGCTGGTGTGCGGAGCCATCCAAGCGGGGCGACCATCTCGGGGAATATGAACACCTGTCATGTTGCCCTGACCATCCGTGCAGATACCCCATACGGTTTCGGCACCATTCGGGTTGGTCATAGCAATGTAGTATTGCGGGTATGCGTAAGAGAAAGTTTTCACCGTGGAGCGACGCAGCCAGTTATCCAAAGCACGGACAGCACGCTCGGGCATGGGCCCCATGTTGACGACGTCTCGTACAACAGGAGATGAAGTGTCGTTATGGCTATACACAGCCACAGCAGAGCTGGAGCGAAGCTGTAAGGCCGCAGCGGACGGAGAGACCGGGCTGTTGCAAGAGCTGACAACTAACGTAGCAGCGACTGCGCAGCAGGTCAACGCAATATTCTGGAGGAGGGGAAAATGTTTCATGACGTTTCGGTGTTCCTTATTCTAGCCGAATACGGAGGATAAAGACAAGCAAAAACTTGCTAAAATGGCATTTTTTTTAAAATTTTACCCGCAGCAGCCCCAAATAACGACCGGAGACGTCTGAAATTTGCCGACTCACTCAAAATAGGCTTGACGTAGTAGCATTCCATCGGCAGAATAAAAGAGATATGAAATTGCGTTGTACGGAAGTTTTAACAAAAAAAACATGCTTATCAATAATCTGCGGGCTTTTAGCACTAACGCTGAGCTCATGTAACGAAGAAACCGCATCGGCACCACAAGAAACAACCGGAGCAGCGACAACAACGGAGACGCACCCACACCCCTCCGCGGGGCCAGCAGTCGCAGAGCAACCCTCCCCCGAACCGGAAAAAGCTGAACAAGCTAACCCCGAAGCCGATGCGCAAGAGGAGTCAGCAGAAGAAGAGGAAGCCATCGACACACGCGAGCAAATATACGACATTTTGGTATACCAAGTCGCCCCTGCCGTAGCAGCACCCAATTCACCCGTCAGCTCGCAGATACGAGAAGTTCTTAGATTACTCAACGAGCAGTACGAGCAAGAAAAAGAGGCATTGGCAGGCACCCCGGAGCGTACGCGGTTGGCCGTTGTCATAGCAAACATGCGCTGCTCGTTCGGGGCGTGGGACGCTGCACTTGCAGACTACGACCGAGCCTTGGCAGATTTTAATGCCATGACCGAAGAAGACAAGGCCGATAATGTCCACATTTCATGGCTGAGTATCATTTACAAAGGCAAGGCTGCGTGTTTTTTGAATAAAAAAGAGCCGCAAAAGGCCATCGAGCAGCTGAGTTTGAGACGCGAGCTCAATGAAAAAGTTTTGTCCACCTATCCCGAGCTCAAACCCGGCATAAATGTCAGCATGGAGATTGTGCCATTTGCTACCGACCTCATCGCAACGTTACGAGACCATGCCGCATGCGTGGCACTCACAAACAGAAACGAAGCCCAGACATTTTATGAAGAGGCAATTACTCGAGCCACGCCGCTCACTATGTTGCCCAGCTTACCGGTGCACAATCAATATATACTATTGCTCGCCGATGCCGCAAATAATGCGACACAAAACAACGACTCGCAAAAGGCAATGCAGCATTTGTATACGTTAGCGAAACATTGCGCGGACGTTCACAACAAATCCCGAGATGAAGGGGTTCGCAAAATAATGCTTACTTACGCCCAAACTGCGATGGAGGCATATAAAAAGCTTGAAGAAGGCCAAAAACCGCACGAAATTACCACCGAGCCGCTCAACCCCGATTTGCCCCCTCTGCCGAACGATTCTGCCATCCCGGCTGCGGTAGATAATGCGGCCCCCGAAACAGCCACAGTCTCCCAAACCCCCGAGGTCAAAGCAGAACCGGCGCCGAAAAAAAGCACCTCGAAGAAAAACAAGCGCAAGCGTCGCAAGAAATAAACTCTAACAGACCACCTCTTATAACACCGTGGCATCATTTATCATATCTCGCGAGGCTTTACAACGCAACGCAAAACTTCTGCACGAGGTAGCCCAAGCCGGGAGCGCTCACATGTTGCTGGCGCTCAAAGCGTTTTCTACGACAAGTTGTTTTGAGGCCATACGCCCATATGCCGCCGGGTGCTGCGCATCGGGGTTATACGAGGCACGCTTGGCAGCGCGCCACATGGGGGGGCATGTGGCCGTGTATTCCCCGGCATACCGAGACGCCGAGCTCACAGAGCTGTTAGAGTTTGCTCACCACATAGACTTTAACAGCATACCGCAATGGCAACGCTACCGTGAGCAATGCCTGAACCACCCACGCGCGCAACGCGGCGAGCTGCAGTTCGGGCTACGCATCAACCCCTGTTACTCCACCGGCCACACACCTTTGTACGACCCCTGTATACCCGGCTCACGCTTGGGGATTCCGGCAGCAGAACTGGAAGGCGTAGACCTCTCCGGTATCTCGGGGTTGCATTTTCACACCCTCTGCGAGCAGGGTGCGCAAGAGCTCATCGACACGTTCCGTGCCTTCGAAAAAAGTTTCGGGGCCTTGCTCGCCTCCCCACGCATCAAATACCTGAACATGGGGGGCGGCCACTGGATAACCAAACCGAATTACGACCGAGCCGCCTTGGTTGCCCTGCTCAAAGAAATACACGAATGTTACAACGTAGAAGTGTTTCTCGAGCCGGGCGAGGCTTGGTGTGTGCACACAGGTGTACTCAAGGCTGTTGTGCTAGACATTTTTGACTCGCTGGGTTACCGGCACGCCATCTTGGATGTAAGCGCCAGCGCCCACATGCCCGATGTGCTCGAAATGCCATACAGACCCGATGTATACGCCGTACGCCCGGCAGAAGAAGCCACCGGCACACCGGCCCTGTGCCTACAAGGCGAAAGCTATGCCCCCGCCGGCGAAGCAGGCGAACGCCCGCACACCTACCGCTTGGGTGCTCCCACCTGCCTGG
Source organism: Akkermansiaceae bacterium (assembly GCA_015062055.1). Classification (GTDB taxonomy): domain Bacteria; phylum Verrucomicrobiota; class Verrucomicrobiia; order Verrucomicrobiales; family Akkermansiaceae; genus Akkermansia. The sequence continues at coordinate 58,315 of SUVK01000001.1, read as the reverse complement.
CCGGAGATATCATCGGCGATTTCTCTTTCGACACCCCGCTGCAAGTGGGCGACGAGCTCCTCTTTGACGATATGACCCATTACACCATCGTCAAAACCACTCACTTTAACGGTGTACCCCACCCCTCTGTGCAAATTTTGCACGAAAATGGGCAGCTTCGCACCGTTTGTGCCCTCGATTATGCCGATTTTGAACGCAGATTAAGTTAAAATTTTGCTTTTTTGAAAAAAAATACAAAATTAATATTGACATTCGCTGCCAAACGTGTATAATTTGCGTACCGCAACAGCGGCAACCAAACAAGGCAATGCGCCCGTAGCTCAATTGGATAGAGCATCTGACTACGGATCAGAAGGTTTGGGGTTCGAATCCCTGCGGGCGTGCTCCTTAAATTGGCTCAGAGCCACAAAAAAATACCGGGTGTTTGAACAAACCCGGCTTTTTTTGACTCTATACTCTGTGTGTACCTCACGGCTACACCACCTTACATCATGGGGGCGTCCCGGTTTCGACTGAACATTCGAGACGTCGGCTGCATGTGGAGGTTGATCGGCTGGCCTCCTTAAAAGCCGCTCAAACAATTAAATGCCTATTCCAATAACGAATACGCAATGGCTGCTTAAGATTAGCGCCTAGACCGGATTCCTGACGCCTACTGGGGAGGACGGTCAATAGCTTTAGTAGGCAGGTATACGGCGGGGGAACCGCGCCGTATATGACACCCACAGGTTCCTGGCTATGGCGGAAGGCTGACGCAGAGCGGACCGCCGGCGAGAGCAGCAAATCTGCGTCTGAACATGGAGATGCTTACGTTAAAAGTGTCCAGGACAGGGGTTCAATTCCCCTCGCCTCCAGCCTCCGTTTTTTCGGAGAAAAAACTTCGGCTTGGCAAGCCTTCAGGTTTGCCAAGCCAACTTTTTTATTGCGTTACAACGAAATAAAAAAGGGAGGCTGCCCCGCCGTAGCGGAAAAATCTCCAAAAAATTAGGATTAACAATCACCGCAAAAAGCAGTAACTTAACCACAGCTCCAAACGCGTAGCACCAACATCAAACGTCTACTTCACCTCAGCCTCAACCTCGCCATGGGAGAGCGTAATATGCAGAGGTGTGCCGTGGGGCAGCCGGGCAGCATCTCGGGCAAGCGAGCCATCGGGCATACGAACGAGGGCAAAGCCGCGGTCGAGTGCATGTTGTGGGCTGGCAGCGCGCAAGCCGGTCTCTTGTAGTTGGAGGGCGGCGCGGGCGGATTCTATTTTGCGGGAAGCAGCGGAAGAAATGCGAGCCATGGCAGCATCCAACGAATGGTGAGCAGATTGTAGACGAGCATAGAGCGCGCGTGGTGATACACGCGCGGCCAATACCTGCAGGCGGGCAGAAGCGGTAGCGTGGTGCTCTCGGCAGGCACGGTGCAAGTCTTCCTCAAAAACATCCAAGCGCTGAGCGAAGGGGGCCAAGGTATTAAGGGGATGGCGCAAGGGCCCCTGCTCTGCCAGGCGCAGGCGCAGGCGCGCGTGCTCCAAAGCGCGGGTACAGGCGCGTTTAAGCGCATTTTCTTGCTGTTGCAAGTTGGCTGCAAGTTCGGCAGAGTCGGGGGTTGTCAACTCGATGGCTGCAGTAGGTGTAGGGGCGCGGAGGTCTGCCACAAAATCAGCAATGGTAAAGTCAGTCTCGTGCCCTACAGCAGAAACCACCGGCAAACGGCTGGCGGCAATAGTGCGCGCCAACACTTCTTCGTTAAAGCACCAAAGGTCTTCTAGCGAGCCACCGCCACGGGCAATGATGAGGTAGTCGACCTGTGGCAATTTGTTCTGAGCAGGGTGGTTCCATTGCTCGATGGCACGGGCAATTCCCAGCTCTGCCCCCCTGCCCTGCACTTGCACGGGGTAAAGGTAGGCGAGCATCCACGGGGCGCGCTCCTGCAGCCGATGGCGCATATCTTGAATAACGGCCCCGGTGGCCGAGGTGATAAGGCCGACGCTTTTGGGGAATGGCGGCAAGGGCTTTTTACGCGAGGGGGAGAAAAGGCCCTCGGCCTCGAGTTTACGTTTGAGGGCCTCGAACTGTTGTTGCAAAGAGCCCAAGCCTGCTTCTTTGACGGAGCTGACCACAAATTGCAAGCTGCCGCGGCCCTCCCACACGGTAGGTTTACCGGTAATTTCCACCTGCATACCTTCGCGCAGGCGCACGCGACTGTACATGGCCTGATAACGGTAAAAGACGCACTGCAACTGGGCAGATGCGTCTTTCAAGGTAAAGTAGGTATGACCACTACCCGCCATTTTGCAGGAGCCAATTTCGCCGATCACGCACTGCTCGCCCACGCCGTATTCTACGGCAGATTTGAGGCGAGATACGATTTCTGTGACACTCAGCGGCATGCTGCGTTATCAATCGCGGGGCACTAAGGGCGCGTTGGGGTCTGCCCAATCGGCGGAGTAACCTTTGGCGTAAGAGAAGAGGTCTCTGTGAATATATTCGTAGTAGACCTCGCGGTGTTCTTCGGGCAGGCGGTTCCAAATGGCTACGTTGAGGGCGCGGGCTACCTTTTGCATCATTTTGAGGGTAAGCTGGCGGCCTGCGCGTGCTTTTTGCACTTGTTTGTGGGTAAGCTGCTCGAGAGATACGTCTACAAGGTCGTGGTTATCCAGCCCCCAAGCAAGCATGATATCATCTATACGCTGGGGGCCGTGATTACGTTCGTTTTGTTCGTTCATCTTTAAGGATATGGTTAAATTAAGAAAGCCATCAGAAACCCGGTACGTGGCGCACGTAGAAACCGGCGCACTTGCGGGATTTGGTGTACCAACGCGGCCCGACACCATTGCCGGTGCCATAGGTGTCGAAACGCAACCCGGCCACCACCAAGAATACATGACCACGCTTGGTGTATACGGTAAGCCATTTACCATAGCCGGGATGCCCCCAGCTCAAAAACTGGCGGCTGGTGCGGTATTGCACACGCCCCATCATGCCGGCCTCTCGCAAAACGAAGCCGACCGAACCGGAGCAATCATATGCGGTATCGACATGTCTGCCATGACCACCACCTCGGCGGTAGGGACAATGTACAATCTTGTTGCCTGCTGCAATGAGTCTTTTAATTTGCTTGGGAGCCTTAGAGGGCGCCACAGCCTTATTCCCGCGCATATACGCGGTGTAGCCTTCTTTATACCGGTACTCCGGGGTAGAGGCATTTTGCTGCAATTGGTGTTGCTGCTGGCACCCGGGTTGGGATATCAGCATCACCATGAGCATAAGTACTGTTAAAAACCGAATCATTGTGAGAGTAATGATAATTGGATGAGAGGTGCGGTGGCGAACTGTACCACACATGTAACAATTAGGCAAGCCGAATCCGAAATTTATTTGCTTTTTTTATCAATTTTCTTTATAAAAGTGACGTTTCAAGCGACTTGCAGCGGGTCGGTCTCCGGCATTTCGGCCCATTTTTGTCGCATAATTTCATTAACCGCGCCTAAATAAACGGACAAGCCCCCGTGCCGATGCGTCGGTACGGGGGCAAGAGTGCGAGGAAAAAGGCACGGCATCAAACAAGGCCTTGGTCAATCATGGCATCGGCCACCTTGACGAAAGCGGCGATGTTGGCGCCGGCAACGTAGTTGGTGTAATCACCCGTGGAGTCGGGGGAGTACTCGCGAGCATGGTTATATGCGTTTTCGTGAATGTCGCTCATAATGCTGTGGAGCTTGGCGTCCACCTCTTCAGCGGTCCACTTAAGGCGCATGCTGTTCTGAGACATTTCGAGGCCGGAGGTAGCCACGCCGCCGGCATTGGCTGCCTTGGCAGGGCCGTAAAGAATCTTGGCAGCGAGGTAGGCATTGATGCCGTCCAAATCGGTGGGCATGTTGGCACCTTCAGCCACGAGCATACAGCCGTTTTTGATGAGGGTTGCAGCTTCTTCGCCGTTGATTTCGTTTTGCGTAGCGCAGGGGAAAGCGCAGTCGCAGGGCACGCTCCAAGGGCGCTGGCCGGCAAAGTACTGCACACCGGAGAAGGCATCTGCATACTCCTTGATACGGCCGCGGCGCTCGTTCTTGAGCTCCATAATCCATGCGAGTTTTTCTTCGCTGATGCCCTCGGGGTCGAACACGTAGCCGTTGGAGTCTGACATGGTAACAACCTTGGCACCAAGCTGATTGAGCTTTTGTACCAAGTACTGTGCCACGTTACCGGAACCGGAGACCACGCAAACTTTGCCTTGCAGGTCATCGTTTTTGGTGGCAAGCATATTTTGGGCAAAGTATACGCAACCGTAGCCCGTGGCCTCGGGGCGAATGAGGGAACCGCCCCAGTTGAGGGCTTTACCGGTAAGCACGCCCGTAAACTCATTGCGCAAGCGCTTGTACTGGCCATACATGAAGCCGATTTCGCGACCGCCTACACCGATATCGCCGGCAGGCACGTCGGTATCTGCACCGATGTGGCGCTGCAGCTCGGTCATAAAGCTCTGGCAGAAGCGCATTACCTCTGCACTGCTCTTGCCCTTGGGGTCAAAATCCGCACCGCCCTTACCACCACCCATGGCGAGCGTGGTGAGAGAGTTTTTGAACACCTGCTCGAAACCGAGGAACTTGAGAATACCCAAGTTTACGGACGGGTGGAAACGAATACCGCCCTTATACGGTCCGATGGCGCTGTTGAACTGTACACGATAACCACGGTTAACGTGAATCTTTCCATTATCATCCATCCACGGTACACGGAAAATGATGGTACGCTCAGGCTCCGTAATACGCTCGAGAATGCAATTGTCTTCGTATTTCTTATTAGCGGAAAGCACAGGGGTGATGGTGGAGATCACCTCTTGCACAGCTTGCAGGAACTCGGGTTCGGCAGCGTTTTTGGTCCGAACATGCTCCAGCACTCGTGTAGTGTAATCAGTCATATTATTTGTGCCACTGGGTTCCGCGTTATGGCCGATTTTTCAGGCCTCCTCCGCGGGTCAGCGCGCGGATTATATCAAAAAGATTTGATTTGAAAAGACTTTTTTTCAAAAAAATGATAACCATTAGCCATTTTGAGTCATTTTTTCATCTTTTAGCAAGGCAGATTGCCTCAAATCGGCCGCAAGAGTCTGCATATCATCAAGCCCCAGAAGCTCACTGCTCAGCACCATCATAGCAACCGAGGTTTGAATGGTAATTTGGCAAGAAGCGACGCCGCCGGACTCGGTTTCTGTGCAAGAGAGCTCTATTGCTTCTGCCCAGCGCACAGAAATTGAGCCGAACAAAGTTTTACGAGTAACCCGCTCTTCATCCACTATATAACGAATCGTGGCATAATACCCGCCCCACACGGTTGCAGCGATACCGACTATGGCAATAGTCCCTATTGCCCACAGGCTGAGGTCTCGGGTGATGACGGTGTAGACACAGGCAAAAATGATAAAAACGATACAACCGATATAAAAACCTGAGTTGGCGGCGCGTAGGGTTCGTGGTGTCATGGTAAAAATAATGGCAGAAGCGCAAGGTAAAAATAACAGCTACGCTTCTGCCAAAATAAAATTGGAGGGTTTATTGAATCAGCGGTATTGGTACACAGGCTGTACAGCAGGGTACCCGGTGGGATATCCGTTGTTATAATATCCGTTGGGATAACCGGCAGGCTGAACTGTTGGCTGTTGAGCCGGCCCTTGGACGGGTGCCTGTGGCATGTCGGTATTATCACCTCCCGGGCGGTATTTCACATCGCTGCGGCGTACGGCACCGCCTCGGTTGTAGTCTTCTATACCCGAGCTTATGTAAACCGGCATGCCTACCTCGGTATACTTATACAAGTCCGCCGCCACATCGTACGGGGTACGTATGCAACCATGGGATAAACGCCTGCCGGGTACTACTTTACCGCCGTGTATGCCGACGCCGTCCCACGTCAAGCGGTTCCAGTTGGGCATGCCGGCGGGGCGGAAGGTGGCACCCTCGGGTATACCCTTGGCGGTATCGGCATTAGAATCTATCGTCTTGCCATCCTTCACGAACTTGCCGTAACGGTTAGACTTATGGTCTTTCTCCTTTTGAAGGATGCGGAACGTACCCGTGGGGGTTTCGTGGCCGTCTGTACCGGTAGAAATGGGCCAGTCGTAGGCTACGGCACCGTTTACATACATGCGGGCGCGCTGTTGGGGCAAGCAGATAATGATTTTGGCATTATACGGGGTAGCTTGGGCCAACAAGGCCGGGTTGGTGAAGTTTTTAATGGTTTTGGGGTACTCAGGCTGCGCAACGAAGTGCTCGTAAGTACCCGTCGGGAACGTATTAACATAACCGGGCTGGTCTTTACCGGGAATATCGAGAGGGTTAATCCCACCCGTGGAAGCGTAAAGCGAGGGTGTATTCAACAGCGGGTTCTGGGCATTGTGTACCGTAACCCCGGAGTATTCTCCAATTAATGGGTCGCACGATACCAACACTGATGCCAGTATGGCAGATACACCGATAACGAGGTTTTTCTTCATCTGTTATGAGGCAGTTTTAAGGTTTGACCTACGCGAAGTTTGTTCGCTTGATCGGGGGTAATACCATTAATCTTCAAGAGGTCTGATATTGTTACACCGTGGCGACGCGCTATGGCAGACAAGGTATCCCCGGGGGCAACCGTGTATGTTGTGTATGAAGGTGTAGAAGGCACCGGCTTTGCCACGGGAGCCGAATACTGCGGCACTGTCGGCACAGAATACTGTGGAGCCTGAGTGGCCGCGGGAGCATTACCGGGCAAGCGCAACACCTGTCCCACATACAAGGCATTGGGATTATTTTCCATACCATTGAGCTTGATGAGGGTACCTACGCTGACACCATACCGAGCTGCGATAGATGAGAGAGAATCCCCCGTTCTTACCACATAGGTATTAGCAGCAGGCGTTGGTTGGTAAACAGGTTGATTCGGCTGAGCCGTGTCGGGCTGCGGTTGCCGCTGCACTTGTGCCATAAAGGCCGACCAAGGAGTTGATGTTGCAGCTGTCGGCGTTGTGGTGCCGGACTGAGCTGACAGCTGCGGCAAATTTTGGCCGTTCTCGTTAATCACCGTGTCATTCTCCGGGGCAGAGACGTACTCCCCTACCCAGCCGACATCAACCTTCGGGGCTTGGGTAGAGCACGAAGCCAATACACTTACACCGAAACAACCGGCTAACACCAAAGCAGGAGAGTTTTTCATACGTCTGAGCAAATGGGTGTATAAGAGAACTGCAAATTATTTCTTCTTGTTGTTTTTAGCAGCAGGTGCCGGTATGGTCAAGCGCTTGCCGGGGCGAATCTTGGCAGCATCGGACAAGCTCAAGTTGTTGGCTTTAAGTATTTGTGTGTAGGGCACACCGTACTTTTTAGCAATACCGGAGATAGTTTCACCCTTGGCCACTACGTGCACGCGGGGCTTAGCCGTGGCAGTTGCAGCGTTTTTCTTACCGGGCTTATAGTCTTTGGGGATATAGCACACCTTAATGACTTGGCCGGGGTAAATGGTATCACCCTTCAAACCGGAGTCACGCTTAATCTGAGCAACCGTGGTACGACTGCGCTTGGCAATGTCGTACAGGTTATCGCCCTTACGCACGGTGTAGGTGATAAGGGTGGGCTCGGTAAACTTCTGAGTAGGCTTTTTCCCCTTGGGTTTCTGGGTCTTCGTCTGAGTTTTGGGCTTGGTCTGAGTCTTGGGTTTAGACGTATTTGCCGTGGCAATGGCCGTTTGGTCCGGCGTTATAACGGGGGTCGTCGGCGTATTGACGGGGGGAGTTTCGATAAAGGGCAAATCCTCGGTGGGGGGAGGAGGATTCTGAGCAATATTGCCGGGCTGCACCTGAGATGAAGTACCGGCATTCACATTTGCCATAGTCTCCGTTTCGTCAGGAATATATGTATCGTTACGATTTTGAGAAGTGGATTCTGCCGCAATCTGCTCGTCTTCACTACCTTCGAGCAACCAAATGGGGATTTCCCCTTCAGGTACCATGTAATTACTTGTCGGCTCGTATACGTCTGTGCCGGTGCAAGAACTGAGTGCAAGCATCAAAGATGCACCTACGCCGAGTGCTGCTATTGTTTTCTTCATACGCAGAAAGGGTATCAAATTTGCCTGCGTTTTGCAAGCATAAATCATGTTTTTTTCCATATTGGGGTCGGGGGCTTTTTGCACCCGAATTTCATCTGCCGTTGCAGGGTAGTTTTCTCTATGCAACGGCAGATGAATACCATTTATTGTTTAACGATGGCGTCCGCCACCGCCGGAGCGTCCACCGCCTCCCATGTTCGGACGTCCTCCGGAATGACCACTCGGGCGACTCATGGCATTGTTGCTCGGACGGCTTATGCTCGGGCGACTCATGGCATTGTTGTTCGGGCGGCTCATACTCGGGCGACTCATGGCATTGTTGTTCGGGCGGCTCATACTCGGGCGGCTCATGGCATTGTTGCTCGGGTGGCTTATGGCATTGTTGTTCGGGCGGCTCATGTTCGGGCGATTCACCATATTATTACCGGGGCGGTTGCCGTTCGGGCGATTCACCATAGTATTACCGGGGCGGTTACCGTTCGGGCGATTCACCATATTATTACCGGGGCGATTACCGTTCGGGCGATTCACCATATTATTGCCGGGGCGGTTACCGTTCGGGCGATTCACCATATTATTGCCGGGGCGGTTACCGTTCGGGCGATTCACCATATTATTACCGGGGCGGTTACCGTTCGGGCGACCTGCCGAAACATGATTTGAGCCGTGCGAGGGTCTGCCATTATGTCCCACGGGTTTACCCAACACGGATGACGGGTTTTTGTGAATCGGGGCATGCAGGCCTCCTTCGGGGCGACGCCCGGGATGATGCCCGTGGTCATGCTTGGGCGGCGCGGGTGCATGGTGGCAATGGTGCGGGTGGTGGTGCGGGCCATGGTACCATGGTGCAGGTCGCCAGTTAGGCACATAACACCAAGCCGTAAGTGCAGATATGCTGTATATGGCAACACCGGCAGAGGTGTACCCGTATACCGGCCTACCATAGGCATACCCGTATATCGGGAATCCATCCGCATCGTAGCTCGCGTTGGTCCACGCCACAGAGGAACTGAACCCGGGCGTCGAATACGACACAGAGGCGCCCCATACACCGGCATCCGTCACGCATGAGCTCAACAGCATGGAGGCTCCTCCCATTAAGACTATGGCTACAGATTTTATTTTCATTGTGTTCTCCTTTCCGATAAAAATGTATCTCACTACGCAGAATGTTTGTATACGCTTCTGCGGTTTAGTTAAATTATAGCAACTGTTTTTATAAATGCAAGTATTTTTTTGTATTATGACAACAAAATGTTTTATTTTTTTAACAAAATGGCTCAATTTTGAAAAAAATGCGCACTTTTTCACTTCTGAGCTTGACAAAAGGCATCAAATATAGTATTTTCCCTGCGGTTTTAGTGTCCAATCACTAACCGCGAGTGGTCTCGTGGTGTAAAGGTAGCACAAGAGATTTTGATTCTCTTTGTCTTGGTTCGAATCCAGGCGAGACTATTCGAGAGAAGCCGTTCGGGTAATGCAAGCCCGAGCGGCTTTTTTGTATAGAGTCAGAAAGCAGCATTCAAAAAAAACAGCGACCCCCGGTACAGCAATGCCAACCGGGGGTCAAAATTAAGCATGCAGTGCTCTATTACATGAGAGCGCGCAGGTGAGCCAAGATGTTATCTTTAGAAGTAGCACCGGTAATGCGATCAACCTCTTCGCCGTTCTTGACGAAAACGAGCGTGGGGATGTTGCGCACGTTGTAGCGACGAGCCAAATCGGCAGCCTCGTCAACGTTTACCTTGCCCACCTTAGCAGAGCCGGCAACTTCTACAGCCACCTGGTCTACGATGGGGGAAATCATCTTGCACGGGCCACACCATGTTGCCCAGAAGTCTATCAACACCGGTACCTCAGAGTTGAGAACCTCTGCCTCGAAATTGTTTTCTGTAATTTGTAATGCCATAGTATTTTCTTAGACGTAACGGGGTAAAGCCCCGTTGAATAAAATATTACTCTTCTGCGTCATCAGAGGGCTCCTCCTCCTCTGCAGTTTCTTCTTCAGCAGCTTCTTCTTCAGCTGGTTCTTCTTCGGAGGACTCTTCCTCAGATGCTGTCTCCTCGTCAGAACTATCCTCATCATCGGATTCCTCCTCATCATCGGATTCCTCCTCGTCAGCAGCGGATGCAGCGGGGGCAGAAGAGCTGTCATCAGCCGGAGCAGCAGCACCGGAATCAGCAGGGAGCCCGAAGATGTAGTCAGCCTCAGCCGCCATGCGGTTCGGGGTCTGATCGGTAGAATACTGTACCCAAACAGCGAAGAGAGATACCAACAAGCTGAGAATGCAGATTACCAGCACTACGGGGCCAACCTTCTTCGGCTCTTCATCCTCCTCCTTGGCAGCTTTACCGAAACCGGCAGGTTTGGAGAAACCGGCAGGTTTAGTGAAACCGGCGGGCTTACCAACGGGCGCGGTAGCAGCAGGCATGGCTGCGGTTTGAGCACCGGCAGGTTTAGGAGCGGCAGGCTTGGGGGCAGCGGCAGGCTGAGTTGCAGGAGACGGAGCGGAAGGTGCACCGGGCTTGGGAGCACCGGGGGCTGCGGGGCGGCTCGGCACGCTCAGAGGAATCGTGGGTGCTGCGGGTCTGGGAGCACCGGGAGCCACAGGAGCCGTCGGCGCGACAGGTTTGGGCGCAACGGGAGCCGTGGGTTTGGGAGCAAGAGGAATCGAGGGAGCACCGGGGGCTGCGGGAGGCTTAGGCGCACCGGGGGCTGCGGGAGGCTTAGGCGCACCGGGGGCTGCGGGAGGCTTGGGCGCAGAAAGAGGTACAGTTGTAGCAACCGGACGAGCAGGAGCCACAGGGGCACCGGGTGCACCGGCAGGCTTAGGCGGCATGGGGCGCGTAGGTACAGCTGCAGGCACAGCAGGACGAGGAGCCCCCGGAGCGGCAGGCGCACCGGGACGAACAGGCGAAGGGGGCGGAGGAGGTGTACTCATAACAGTCAGTAAAGTCTATATGCCGCCAAGGCGGATTTCTTTTATATTGCACTTTTTTTTCATTATTGCAAGCAGAAAACGCACCCCGAGGCATTTTTTTTTACACGCAGCAAGAAGAAACGAGAATTTTGGGGGTAAAACTAGTTTTCTGATTGCATATAACGAGAGTAAAGGGCAGGTTTACCGCCGGGTTGCAGGGGCTTTTTCCACGAATGGTCGGGCGTAATACCGGTAGATTTCAAAATATACAATTCGGTGAGGCAATGCTCTACAAATGCCTTTCTGTAAATTTTGACACGGTAACGCAAACGCAGGCGTTTATCACGCTCGGGGTTATATTCTTTCATCCAAGGGATGGGGCCACTTTTCATCAACTGCTCACCGTACAAGAACAACGACAAAGCACGCTGAGGCTGCCCCGTACGCAGCAGATAATCCCCCCAAGCAAAAAGATGCAGCACATAGACATCCGTCCAATAATATAGCTCCTTATTATCTTGCCCATCGGCCTTGTAATATTGGCGAAAGAGCCCCTCTGACTCTTCGAAACGCTGCTGCCGGTCCAAAACATCTGCAAGCAGCGCAGCAATAAAAATCTGGCGTGGGGTATGCTCAAGAACCGTACGCAGCATTTTTTCATACTCCGGCCACGCTATCCCCCCATCCACCGACAATAGCAAGTATTGATCCGCCAGTCCGTGGTCGGGGTAACACGCTACACATTCACTCAAGAAAGCGCGTTGGCGGGCGGGGCTCTCACCATTGGCACACATGGCATCATACTCCCACTGCGCACGCCATGCAGGAGCAATCTGACGGGTAAGCCAAGCTATGCAGCACCCCACACCCAAAGCCAAAGCCAGCATCAACACTTTGAAAACACCACTCTGGGCCCGTAACCGGCGTACAGAAGCTCCCGAGCCCGGTGCCCAATACCGGAAATCAAATAAGCGCAACGGCGCCTGTGCAAACGGGGTGGCGAGTATACCGAAAGCAAAAGCCGTAAGCGAAACCAAAGCAAAATTGTGCCACACAAAATCAGTCAAAGCAGCAGCAGCCATTGCCACAACACACAAGAAAGCCATCGCGATTTTTATTTTTTGGGCTTCGTCCACGTGCTCCGATGCCATCGCGCGCATACCATGGAACAAGTGACCGAAAATAAGCAGAAACATCAACACTACCCCGACAATGCCATAATCCATCCACACCTGCAAATATTCGTTGTGTACATAATTGGGCAAACAGCGGCACGGGTAAACCGGGGAAAACACCCACTGAGCCTCGGCAGCCCCATAACCACACAAAGGCGCATCGGCCACATTCAACCATGCAAAAGACCAAATCTGGAAACGTGTATGCGAATTAACCTCAAAAACTTTATTCACTATCTCGTGCCCCATAAAGAGGTCTGCCACAAAAACAAGAATACCGATTCCGCCTGCAATCAACAAAACCAACTGGTACAAGTTAAGAGGCTTCTTTTGGTACACGCTCAAAAATGCCGACAAACCGGCCCCTACGGCTACCATCAGTGGTAATCCCAGCCATATAATACGAGTCGAGCAGTAAAAAGAAGCCAAACAAGCCCCCACGCCCACTACCAGGCACACGACAGTTTCGGCGCAAAACTTATGCCGCCATACCGCATACCACACCAAAAGCATGCCAAAAATCGCAAAACTCAGACCGGCAAAATTTTTGTAAACAAACAGAGAGACATTGCGGTTATTCGGCCCTATCAAACTTGTTTCGGGGCGCCCAAGCATGCGCACACTCGTGGCGGGGTCTTGCATCAGCATGTAGGCGGCAGCATTTAACAACACCGCCACCACCAATAAGGTGATGATGCGTTTATTGTCGGACTGCTGAGCTGCATACACACCGGCCATATAAAAAACAAATGCCCCCACAATCAACCCCAACTCGTGCCAAGTTGCTACGGTAGATGGGCTATACAAACACCTCAACAAAAAATACCCCCCCGCCAAAAGCCCCGTCCACGCCGTGCACGATATACGCACCACCTTGTACCCCATCAGCTGTGTCACAAAATAGACGCCGATGATCGCCAAAAGCCCCCACCCGGCCGGGTAAAACGACAGGGCGTGGCCATCTACCACCGCCATAGAAACCAGCCACAATACCCCCAGCATCACCGCAAGCACCGTACCAACAGGACTCTCAACCAAGCGTTTTTTGACCGCAGCACTTTGATTCATGCCCAAACTCTAACACATATACCCCCGTTTGTCACACAAAAAGCATGCCACGCCGGCAGATTTTACGCACACCGCAACCAATAAAAAAGCCATATACCCCGGTGGCAGGGCATATGGCCTATATGTGAGATGAATGTACCTCAGCAGCCTACCTCGAACAAGTGGGTTACAGAGGCATTATTGTGAATATTGGCGATTGCCTGTGCAAAAAGAGGCGCAATGCTGACGGTGTCTACACGCTCCGAGCCACAAGCCATGGGTACGGAGTCGGAGGTCAGCAGGCACTCGATGGGGCTATCAGCCAAGCGGGTGCGGGCTTTCTCGTTGAGCACGGCGTGGGACACACCGGCGAAGATACGTGCAGCACCATGCCGTTTAAGGATGTCGGCAGCAGCACAAAGAGTACCACCGGACTCCGTCATATCGTCCACCAGCAACACATCTTTACCGGCGACATCGCCGATGAGGGCGTGGGCGTCTACCTCTGTTGCAGATATACGCTGTTTAGCCACAATGGCCAACTGGGTACCGAGGATATTGGCGTACGACTTGGCATTCTTCACACCACCGATATCGGGTGAAACAACCACCAAGTTATTGATATCCTTCACATAATGCTCTTTAAGGTGCTTAATGAGCACGGGCAGAGAGTACAAATGGTCTACGGGGATTTCAAAGAAGCCCTGAATCTGCGCAGCGTGCAAATCCATCGTCAGCACACGGTTAACCCCCGCTGCGGTAAGAAGATTAGCCACCAACTTAGAGGTGATAGGCACTCTGGGCTTGTCTTTACGGTCTTGGCGAGCATAGCCATAGAACGGCATTACGGCAGTAATGCGGCTGGCACTGGCACGGCGCACGGCATCTACCATCACCAACAACTCCATCAGGTTATGGTTGGTCGGCGGACAAGTCGGCTGCACGATGAAAACATCTTCACCGCGAATGGACTCATTGATCTGAACGAAGCTTTCGCCATCGGGGAAAGCATTAACGGTGGCATCGCAAAGGGGAAGCCCCAACTCGGCGGCGATGTCTTTGGCTAACTGAGGATGTGCTGTTCCACTGATAATTTTCATGTGCGAGAATATGGGTGAGCGCACGTCTATTCTTGACATTTTCGAGAAAATATCAATACTAAAAGCACAGACGCACACACTTTTTTACGGTAAAATAAAATGGACAGCACGCAAAAAACAACCCTACTACGTTTACCATTAACACATTGGATAAGTATAGGCATCTATTTGGCATTAACTGTTCTTTTTGTATTTTTTTACAAAGGGTTCATGGGTAACACGCAGAGTGCCGCCGCCTGGTTGGAATCTGCCTGGACCCCCGAGACCGACTATGAACACGGCTGGATGATACCACTGCTGTGCATTTACATGATGTGCCGTGCAGCCAAAAAGTTAGAAACCGCCCCGGTGCAAGGCAGCCTGAAAGGCCTGTGGATAACCTTAGTGGGGGGGCTGTTTTGCATACTGGCCGCGCGCAGCCAGCAGCCGCGCGTCGTTATCGGAGCCGTACCTTTTTTGCTTAGCGGGGCCGTGTGGTGTTACTGGGGGCGCAAGGCGGCCCTCACCTGCGCTTTCCCGCTGTTCTTTTTGTGGATGGCCATCCCCCTGCCCGGCCTGCAGCAAGCCACCACAAGCTTGCAATCTCTCACCGCACACGGTGCCCATGCCGTAGCCAGCCTCTGCGGTGTGGAAACCATTTTGGCCGGCAGCAAAATCGCCGCCGCCAACGGCACTTGGGACTCCTTCGACATCGTAGGCGGCTGCTCCGGCATACGCTCACTGATGGCCCTGTTGATGATTTCTATCGTCTGGGCCTATTTGGCAGACACCCTGGCACTATGGAAACGCTTTTTGTTGGCCGTCAGCGCCATACCGCTTGCCATCATCGGCAACATCTTCCGCATCTCCAGCATCTGTTTATTTGCAGAGTACGTAGACCCCACCTTTGCCGGCAAAACCTGGCACGACTGGTCGGGGCTACTCTTCTTCTTCCCCGCCACCCTAATAGGCTTAGCCCTACTGCATGGTCTGCTGGCGGGTGAGTTACCATTCATCCGCAAACGAAAAACCGTAACCCGCAAACATAACGCGACAGCCGACGAAGCCCCTGCAGACGAGAAAGGAGACCGCGCATGAACCTCAAAAAACACCTCCCCCTCATTCTCCCGCCGGCAGTATTGGCGCTTCTGCTTTGCCTCATTTACATATTACCCTTTGACGCAGAGCTGAAAGAGTCTGCCATATCGGCAGAGCTCCCCGTGGGCACCACCATACCGGGCTGGTACGGCGAAAAGACGCAACCCTCGGCCAAAGAGCGTGGTAGCTTGGCCACCGACACCGAGTTCAGCAAAGCCGTATACCGCCGCTGCTACAGCAACGAAGCCTCGGGCGACCTGCTCTTACCCGGGCAAGCCCCGGCAGCCAACCAAGCATACTGCTATGGGCCACAGGTAGCCGTCTCCATCGTCTACTCGGGCAGAGACATGAATGCCTCCATCCACCGCCCCGAGCGCTGCCTACCCACCCAAGGGCACATGGAGCTCACCGGCACCGATACCACCCTGCAACTGGCCAACGGCAAAAAAATCACCCTGCGCCGACTGCAATCATTCACCATACCCGGTAACGACACCGATACCAGAATACAACACATTCATTATTATGTTTTTGTAGGGCACGACCGCATTTGCCACTCGCACCTGCAACGCACCCTCTACGACATGTGGGACCGCTTTGCCCTGGGGCGCACCCAGCGCTGGGCCTACTTGCAGGTAGGCAGCTACTGGGGCGGCGACACCGGCATCAGCGAAGAAGAGGCCGAAGACGCCATACAAAGCCTCATCGCCGAGCTGGCGGCACGCCAAATTAACTGGGGCATCATCAAAAACTGAGACAGCCCCGCCCGCCATAACATATAAAACTTGCCAACAAAGAAGATACAGGTTACAATAAGCGCATCGCCATGGGAGACCTCAACATCAGCGCCATTCTCAATGAAGCAAAAGACCGCAAGTGGGACGACCGCACGCTGGCTCAGCGCGCGGTAGACTTTGCAGAAAAATTGCGAGACGACTCCATACGCCGCTTAACCTCCGATGAGCGCGCCCTGCTCTCTGCCCTCAGCCGCTTGGCAGCCGACGAGAAAAACCGCGAATTTTTGGTACACCTGTGCGATGAAGTACTCCGCGGCAGCAGCGAAGAAAAACAATGTGAGACCCTGCGCAAACAGCTCAGCGACTTCGGGGGAGTGCCCACCTTCTTCGGCGCCATGGCGCGTTTGCGATTCAAAGCAGCAGCCATTGCCTCGCGGGGTATGCAGGGTGCCGCCCTCAACGAGATTCGCCGCATCTTCCGCAACACCTTCGGCGAGCTCACCTTGCCTACACGCCTCGATAAAGTAGACAAAAAGGTGAAAGAATGGAGCAAACACAAGCTTATCCCGGCACTTTCTCCCTTATCGCCCACGGTATTCGGCCCCAAAGCCGCAGATAAATACGCACGGCATCTCGAGTCCATCCTATCTCGCCAAACCGGCGTAGGTCTCACCATCCAACCATGGCGGCTCTGCCCCGCGCTCTCACACTTTGCGCCCGACTCCGGCGCCAAAGAACTGGCAAAAAAGCTCACCCACATCATCCACGCAGCCATCAGCGGCGGGCTCTCCATCCCCCTCATTGTCGAAACCGGCACCTCAGACCTGCAACCCGTCATCATCTCGGGCATTAAACAAGCCTTGGCCAACCCCGACTTACAGCAAGCCAACATCGCCATCGAGCTGCCGGCCTACCTCAACAACGCCCAAGCCGTGCTCAGAGAGCTCACCGAATGGAGCAACACCCGCACGGCCAAAGGCGCCAAACCGCTTCAAGTGCTCATCGTCAAAGGCAGCCACCTCAACCAAGAGCGCATCAAGCACTTTGAGTACGGAGACCAAAATGCCGCTGCCCCCAACAAAGCCGTTACAGATGCCCGTTTCAAAAAATTGGTACACGCCGCCATCAGCACATCGCCCAAACTGATTACCCCACTTATCGGCACCCACAACCTCTTCGACATCAGCTACGCCCTGTTAGACTGGGGCAGGTGCGGGCGCGTAGGCCTGCCTCACTTCGTATTCCGCGCCGGCTTGGGCAACCACATCGGCCGCAGCCTCACCCGCGAAGGCGCCACCGTGATACTCTCTGCCGGCATCGAATCCGAAGACGCCGAGACAGACGGCTTTGAGACCCACCTCCTCCACCTCCTCAACGAGCTCTCTCGCCCCGACGGCTACCTCACCCACGGCTACGCCCCCGAGCCCGACTCCATGGGGTGGAACCGCATGCGCCAGCACTTCCTGGCAGCCCTCAGCGGGCGAGAAGAAGACCCCATCGCCCCCTTCAAAGGGGCAGACGACTTTATACCGGGCAACCTGGCCCAAAGCACAGAAGAAGCCTACACCGCCCGATTTTTTGCCGCAGCAGAGCAAGAGCAAGAGCGCACCCAAGCCCCCATACCGCTGAGCATAGGCGGGCAAACGGTAGAGACCCCCCTCACCTGCATTCACCGCTCCCTCACCGCCCCGGGCATAGAAGACTACCGCTACACCAGCGCAGACTTCGAAACCGTAAACGCCATATTAGACATTGCCCAATCTGCCGGCAAACAAAAGAAAGCCCCCCCCGAGCCCTATCGGTACGTACACAAACTGGCCAAACTCTTGCACAAGCACCGCGCCGAGCTGGGCGCCTTGCTGGTAAGAGACGCCGGCTTTAACTACCGAGACAGCGAGCACGAGCTCCTCTACGCCACGGATGCCTGCTACTACTACGCCCAAAGCGCTGAGCGCGACGGCCTCAAAGACGGCACAACCCCCGCCCCGCGCGGCATCGTCGTCATAGCCCCCGGGCACATACACCCCCTGGCAGACGCCGTTGCAGCCATAGCCGCCGCCACCCTCACCGGCAACGCCATCATCTACAAACCCGCCTCGGGCAACGTCCTCTTGGGCCGCAAGCTGGCAGACCTCGTACAAGAGGCCGGTATCTGCGAGCCCTACTTCCAATTCGTACCCTGCCTGGACAACCAAATTGCCGTCAAGCTCATGACCTCGCCCTGCATCAGCGCCATCATAGCAGACAGCACCCTCTACGACACCCAGCGCTTGGCAGAGAAAGCCCCCGCCGCCGTCATCTGCAGCCAACCCGCCGGCAACACCGCCGCCTACCTGGCCCCCACCGCAGACTGGCAACAAGCCGTCAGAGACTTGGCCCAACACGCCTTCCGCCGCTCCGGCCAAAGCCCCACCTGCCCGCACGTGGTCATAGTACACAGCGCCATATACGACAACCAGCTCTTCATCAACGCACTCAAAGATGCCGTCAGCACCTGCACCGCCGCACCCGGTCGCCACCAAGAGGCCCACATAGGCCCGCTGGCAGCCCCCCTCAGCCCACAAGAGCGCCGAGAGCTCAGCTGCGTACACGGCAAAGAAACCTGGCTGCTCAAACCCACCGGGGAAGCCCCCGACACCCTCATCTTCACCCCCGGCATACGCACCGGAGTTGCCATAGACAGCCCCCTGCTGCAACACATACACAAGCTCCCCATCCTGGCACTCATACGCGTAGAGAACACAGAGCAAGCCACCGCCCTGCAAGAAACCATCTGCAACGGCCAAGCCGCCATCCTCTACTCCCAAGACCCGGCAGAATACACCACCTGGCAAAAAGCACTGGCAGACTGCTCTGCCCTTTACCACAACTGCTGCCCGCAGGCACGCCCCGCCCTGCAACCCTTCGGCAGCTGGAGCCCCCACACCCCGGGTGCCCCCGCCGTACCCGGCGGCAAAAACTACCTCATCGCCCTCTGCCACTGGCAAGAAACCGCCCGCCCGCAACGCCGCGGCAAACAGCGCAACATCTCCTTCACCCCGTGGGAGGTCCTCGTCCCCAAACCCACCCCCGACGAAACCATGCGACTCACCGCAGCCGCAGACTCCATCTCCTACTGGTGGGAAAACGAATTCGGCATCACCCACCAACTCACCCCGCACCCCGGCCTCTGCACCACCCTGCAATACCGGCCACGCCCCGTGTGCCTGCGGGCAGAAAACGACACCACCGATACCGAAATCTCACTCTTCCTCATGGCAGCCCTCAAAGCCGGCTGCGAGATTCACCTCAGCACCGCCACCCTGCGCCCCTGGATGCCCCGCCACCTCGAGGGCCTCGGCATACGCGTCACCCTCGAAAACCGCATGACCTACCTCGAGCGCATCCCCGAGCTCGCCACCGCCGGCATTGCCCTGAGAGACCCCGCCGCCACCCCCGAAGACCTCGCCATCGCCACCGCCTGCGGCACCTGCATCAACACCGCACCCATACTCGCCAACGGCCGCATCGAGCAGCTGCACTACTTAAGAGAACAATACATCACCGCTAAGCGCTCAACCCCCACCAAATAAATAACCCGAGCCCTTCTCAAGAAAAAACTCGGTGCCAAATACAGGCAGCCCCTCTTGCAGTCAAAGAAAACGCTTGCCAAATCGCGCAACATGTTATAAGCTTGCCCTCTCATCTCACCAATTGTAGCATTATTTATGAAACATGTCCACTTTCTCGGAATCTGCGGCACAGCCATGGGCGCCGTTGCCTCTGCCATGGCTCGCAAAGGCTACGTGGTAACCGGCACAGATGCCAACGTCTACCCCCCCATGTCCACATTCCTCGAAAGTGAGGGCATCTCCATCTCCCAAGGCTACAAACCGGACAACATCCCCGACGGCACAGACCTCGTCGTCATCGGCAACGCCATGAGCCGCGGCAATGCAGAGGTTGAAACCGTGCTTGAGAAAAACTACCGCTACATGAGCCTCCCCGAAACCATGAAAGAGTTCTTCCTCTGGGGCAAACAAAACTACGTTGTCACAGGCACCCACGGCAAAACCACCACCTCCTCCATGCTCGCTTGGCTCATGCAAGACAACGGCCTCAACCCGGGCTTCATGATCGGCGGCATCGCACGCAACCTCGGCCGCGGCGGCAACTTTACAGACTCCGACTACTGCGTACTTGAGGGCGACGAATACGACACCGCTTTCTTCGACAAACGCTCCAAATTCCTCCACTACCTGCCCAAGGTCGTCATCATCAACAACATCGAGATGGACCACGCAGACATCTACGCCAATGTGGAAGAAATTAAACTCTCCTTCAAACGCCTGCTGCGCGTCGTTCCCAAAGACGGCGTCGTCTACATCAACGCAGACTGCCCCAACTGCGCAGACGTCCGCGAACACGCCGCCGCAGAGCTCCGCATGGTCAAAGTCGTCTCCGTCGGCATGGGCGAACATGCCGACCTGCGCATCACCAACATCGCCCACCGTACCGACGGCTGCGACTTCACCCTCGACGGCGAGCCCTACAGCATCCCCATGGTCGGCGACTTCAACATCCGCAACGCCGCCATGGCCACCTGCGCCGCACGCTTCGCCGGCCTCACCCCCGACCAAATCCGCGCCTCCCTCGCCACCTTCGAGGGCGTGGCACGTCGCCAAGAAATCCGCGGCACCGTCCACGGCGTCACCGTGGTAGACGACTTCGCCCACCACCCCACCGCCATCAAACAAGCCGTACAAGGCCTGCGCCAGCGCTTCCCCAAAAGCCGCCTCTGGGTCCTCTTCGACCCCCGCAGCAACACCACCATCCGCAACCTCTTCCAAAAAGAACTCGCAGAATCCCTCGCCACCGCAGACTTCGCCGTTCTCTCCCCCGTTGAAAACCACAAACGCGTCGCCCCCGAAAACCGACTCGACGAAGCCCGCCTCTGCGCCGACATCACCGCAGCAGGCACCACCTGCTACCTCGGCACCGGCGTAGACGACATCGTCGCACACGTCGTCGCACACGTACACCCCGGCGACGTTCTGCTCGTCATGAGCAACGGCGGCTTCGGCGGCATACACGGCAAATTACTCTCAGCACTCGCACAATAACGCGACCGCCAATTGTAAAACCCAACTCACCGCCTACTTTTCACCCCGGGCTGCAGCAACCTCTTGCTGCAGCTCATCAATTTTACGGCACAGCCCCTCATACCCCCGGCTCAACCTACGCTGCCCGCGCAACACCACAATCAACGCAAAAAAGACAAACAACGTCACAAAACTCAAATACCCGATGATAGACCAGCACAGCACCTCAATCGCCGTCAGCGTCTTACTTATCTTCGGGTCCGCCTTCACACGCTCCACCATGCGGTCCCCCAGCTCGCGCGCATACTCCCGCCCCTCCTTCTTATACTGCTCCTTATACTCATTTATCAGCACATCCAACGCATCCTTTACCGAAAACGCAAACACCTCACTCGTAGACCTCTTCCCAAACTCATCTACCACCGTAGCGGCAAACGTACCCGCCATATCTGCCCCTCGTTGCCCCCACGTCCGCTGCTGCGGCTCCGTCGTCTCTGCTGCCTTTTTGCCCGCCTCCTTTGCCGCATCCTCTCGCTTCTCCAGCTCATTCTCCAACAACCCCTTTCCCAGCCTCAACAACCCGCCCACAACTCGCTCCCGCGTCTCATTCGCCCCCTGCACCTCCCCCACCGTACTCACCACCATCATCGCTATCAATATTAAATATCTCATACTACCACCATCCTACCACCTTTCAACCCCCACGGCAAGAAGAAAAAATTACCCCCCGACTAGCGGGGCGTTATGCAAATAATAAACATTAAATAATAGTAACTCTGTTTTTTTTCACATAAGGCAGCCCCAAATACTCCATGGTAAATGGAGTTGACGCATCATCTGCACCCAGATTGACAAATAAAATTTGGTCGGTATCATGATTAATAACGGCATCCAACTCAGCGCGCAAAGAAGCCATCATAGTATTAGTGAGAGCACTTTCAAAAACAGAAAACTGTATTCTGCTCCCGTACGATTCACATACCTTGGCTACGCGCCTCAGCCTTTTTGCATCAGCGATATCATAACAAACCAAAAATCTGTGTCTCTTACTCATCTGGTCGTAAAAGAATGGTATTCATTTATGTCTCCTCGACAATAACGCCACAATTGGCGCATCTGCACCATCAACATACGCCTATAGCTCATTTTATAACCAAAAACAGGATGAGTTATTTCTGTATCCAGTCGCCTAGTCCAAGCTCTCCAAAACTGGCGTCTCGCACTATCCCCTAATAAAACGCCACGAGAAGAATACGTAAAATCGACGGGCGTAACCTCTCCACGATTTAATAGAGTCAGCACGGTTGAATCTGCTATAAGGGGGCGAAACTCTTCCATCATATCCAAGGCCAATGCCGGACGCCCGTATCTTGGAGAATGAAAAAATCCCAAAAACGGGTCTAAGCCCACAGTATATGCTATACCGGTCAACTCTTTGGCCAGCATAGAATACGCCATTGATAACAATGCATTAACGGGGTCTTTAGGCGGGCGTCTATTACGCCCTTGGAAATCAAACTTCATGTCTGGCTTTAACATGCCTTCAAAGTTTTCAAAATACAAAGCAGCAGCAGAACCTTCCACCCCTCGCAAAGATGACAAAGAAGGTTGACTCCGGCAAGAATCTCTGAGAGTTGCCATTTTTTTCAATACAGATTCGTCTGCATGGCCATTGCGCATAAGCATAACTCTCTGGTTATGTATTTTGGCTTTAACAATGCAAGAAGCCAAGGCCAGTCGGCGTTCGGGTGCACTCCACAATCTGCTCTGACCAAGACGGGCATCTACCCCGCTACAAGGTAAACCATGTGCCATACCTATAAAACGCCCGGCTGCACTAAACCAAGAAACAGGCACCCCCTGCTCCATGAGTAATTGCTGAGCCTGTGCAGATATTTGAATGGCACCATACAAACAAACGCCTGCCAACTGATGAATGGGATGTTTACTTACTACCTCTCCGTTCAACTTAACTACTATTACCCCGCCATTAACTGATACGTACGCATCGCGATTTTGAACTACTAAAAACTCGCCTTCGTCCCCGCTCGGCATGGGGGCACGTGGCGGAAGATTCTTTTCTTCATATCGGCCTTCACTCCACACTCGTGTCTCAAAAGGCAAACAAACAGGATAGGCAGAACAATACAAACAGCGTGTATCACACATGGGTGGTGGGCATATGCGTGATTCAGCTACTTCCCTTGCCTCTTTTACATATTTTTGTACTTTGCTAAAAAGGGCTTCTGTTAGTTCCACGTAGACTCGCCTTTTAATTTCGGCATAATAAACACCGGCCGCATCCACATTTACACCGTTTTCAGCCAAAAGCATAGCGTATGCAGCCAACTGCACGGCATCATTCTCTTTAACTTTCCAGTCCCCATATTGGTCTTTATCGGGCGCCCCCTTTTTATAATCCAGCAAATAACGTTTGCCATTTTCAGCATGTTCGACAATATCAACCACACCGGTCATCCCTAATGTATCAGAACTCATATGAACGGACCTCAGCGTCCCACCTTCCTCCAATAAAGTATTTTCCCTCGTTTTGGTAGGTTCATCCACTCGTCGGTGTATAGCAGACCCAATGACGGTATCCTCATTTTCCACAAAAATATTCTCTACCCACTGCAAATAAAATAAGCGTGGACAATACACATAATTGTGCAGCCGCCGCACAGGCATATGCAGCGGCTGTTCTTCAGAATCACATGGGGATGTCATCATCGTCAAGTGGTGAATTAAGAGACTGTATCAACTCCTTTAACAGCCCTACGCGTACACCATATTTTTCTAACACTCGGAGATTGTACATGTGACACATGCTCCACCAATTATTTTTCATCGTTCTCCACAAATCGCGGCCATATACTACGTTGTACGAAGCGTACTTTTCTGATTGATATGAAGCAAACGGAAGCACCCCGGGTATATCATCCGTAAGGCAGAAAGCCGTGATAATATCATCCACCTCATGAAGAGATCGATGCTGTTTCAGAACATAGTCACCCTTTAGAGACTTCTCTCTCATATTAGCTTCACGTGGTTTCATTTCACCTTTCTTCTTCTCCAATCGTATACGGTGTAACAAGTGCAAAGACTCCGGCGCAGCTATACCACGCCATGCAATATTAACAGCCGCGTTAATATCGGCATTTGTTACTCTTACACCTTGAGAAGAACGGCTGACAAAATATTCACCGCCATTACGGCTATCGGGAGCCAACAATTTGATGTTATTTTTCTGTGTGTCTTCCGATAATTTTTCCAAAATCTTTGAATACGCTTCACCTATGCGTTTATCTTTCGAATCTGAAGATTGGGCCAATCTGTTAACCATAGCAGCATTCAATTCCTGAGCACGGAAACCGGGCGCAGATGTCAAAGCATCAAACTTAGAGGTATACGCAGCATGTGTACAAATTACAGGGATTCCGAACACTTCTTCCAACAACTGTTTTACCTTGGCTACCAACTGCCGATGGCACCAACGCATCAACGTCACATTCTCATCGGAGCTCCTGTCTACCGAAGTCAAATAACGACTCAGATTTTCTAACACAACAAAATCAACAGGTTTTCTCCCCGGTATTAACTCATATTCGCCATGCACTATATCTTTACCACCGGAATTTTTATCTTTACGGGGCTGCACCAACCGCACACCCAATGCCTGTGCTACGATATCATGAGCAATCTTGTTGACACGTTGTTCTCGTACATTTTCAATTTTCTCAAGTAATTGAGGACACGGGTCAACCACGGGAATATTCTTAAGATCATTACCAAAAGGAACAGTAACCCCCGGTTCCCACCAAAGGATATGATTCAAAGCTTGTAGTGCTTGTCGCAACTTCTCCAGTTGAGTCAAACGTTTAACGGACAAACCGCCCCGATGATAGATAAGCCGTTCAGGTGTATTTTTATCGACTAAATCTATACGCCCGGAACATATATACCCCGGCTTATAATCCTCTACCCATTGCCATGTGCCTTTTTTTCTCGGTAATATAAGATTCATCAAATCAGATGCAACAGTCGGCAATGCAGCGCGCAATTCTAACAAAGCACCCAGCAATAAATCGCGAACAGCAACATCATCATTTTCTTCTATCTTTTGTAAAATTTGCGGGATATATTGTTTGGTCGTTTCATTATATGCAAAAAACACTTTTGCTTCTTGCAGCGCCCCGTCCCTCTTTTCTTCATCCTTCAACTTTACGAGAAAGGATTGATAACGGCGGAAACGCGAAATGAGCCGCTTAAACGCCCTCAAAGCAGCATTACCCAATACCAATACGTCCTTATCTGCACTATCGGGCAACGGCATACCAACTCTGCTTAAAATGTCTTTCGCCAATTTTTTATCATCATCAGATGCACCCGTAATGCCGGCAGGTGACTGGGGAGTGTTATCATTCTTTCTACTTTCCAAATGCCTGTAGTGATTTCCCTCGCCATCAATTTTCATGAGCCCTTGCTTTATGCTGTAACCATACCACATCAAATTGCCGGAATCACCAACATAGCGTCCCTGCAATTCGCTACCGCGTTTTGTGTATAACTTATCTTCTTTCTGCACATGAGTCAATGACCATGCTGCAGCATAACGCATGCCTAAGTCTATTCCCAAAACATCAAACCCATTGTTTTGTATAGATTTATTTTCCCACCACGGCGTTTCTTTACCTTTGTAGGTAGCGGGCCAATGCAAATGCAGTTTTTCATCTTGCCCACCAAGCATCTGATTTTTCCACAATGCGGCTTTGCCCATGTACTGATGCAAGGGCTCTAAATTCATTGTCACCGGGAAATTTAACAAGCATACATTACCTTGTTTTTTATCCTTTTTTACCTGCAAAGCAACAGCCGGTTCTTTATCTAAACGAATCAAGCTTTCGTCAATATGCAACGCTTTCATCATGGGTTGCAACCAAGGCACCGTCGTGTCTTCCCCTTTTTTGGGCTTGGTCCAATTTGCAGCATCCACCCCCAATTCATCTCGCTCAAACCGAGGCGCAGAGTAACGCACCAACACCGTAGCACCCGTTAATCGACCACGTGCATCTTGAACGGCTACCCGCAAACGCAGCTTACCTTTCTGACCTCGTATGTACTCATGCCCGGGTTGCTTTTTACCAAAGCTCCCTATATCCGAGAACAATAATTGGCGCGGTGAATACTCTGCCTCTGCTGCCGTAATTCTCACCTCTTGTTTATACTGTTCTATCTCTGCTTTTAACTCCTGCACATGCCCGTAATCTTTCAAAATATTTGTCGAACGTACCCAAGATTGCTTATCTTTCCAATCATGCCATATCGGACGGTATTTTTCCTTGCACAAGGCTTCAAATAACACACCGGCTCCAAATCTGCTACTTTCACCCTGAATCTTTCGCACGATTGCTTTTAGGTTTTCTTCATCGGCAATGCCCTTTTTCTCAGCCTTTAACCACTCCTCTTTCACTTCATCAAATGCATTCAATGCCCGATGACTGATTGTATAATCTCTCCCTGCTTCAGGGGTAATCTCACGTACCAGTTCTTCTACTAACACGTATCGCGGATCGTCTTTTAACACGGGTGTCGCGTTATCATGCTCTCCGCTCTGTGACGGAGCTTTTCCCTTACCTTCTACCATGTAAAGTAACTCTTCATTGAGCTCATCAACATGCTTTTTGCGCTCTTGAGTTTTCAATTCGTACGAATGCAGCATCTTCAATGCATCTTTGAAAGCAAGAATATCCCACTCAGTTGAATACATCTTTGCCCCATCCTGCTGCCAATCGGGCAGCGCCGTAAAACCGCGGTATATATACCCACGCGTACCACGTGCCAACAGTATGGGATCATTTTCTAAAGCAGAACAATCGTACTCCGTTACCTCTCCTTTCTCTGGTTTCTCCTTCCCAAGCTTTACCTTGAGCAAATCCGCAGACAATCGGCAGGGGTAATACATGAAAAACACGGCAGCTTGTTTCAACGCAGCAGCAACCGCGCGATTTTTAGCAAGTAAATGAGCACTATTAATGACAGGGCGTTGCGCTATCGTTTGCCTGACTTCTTCATACAGATTAAGACCTCTCTTGCTCGCATATTTCTCCCATGCCTTATCTGTTTTCTTGTACAAACATTCGCTCAACTCATCCATTATTTCTCGAACTTTGGTACAAGTTTCGTCCTGGCTATAGCATAACGATGCCGTATGGTTCTCATTCGGCTGTGTCTTGATGGCAGCCCACGATAAATCCATTTCATTTGCCAGTTGTTCCAACTCTTCTTGTGTAATATCCGTTCTTGCCAACTCACGTTTCAACCTTGTATTACCGACAGCCGCGTTTTTTTCTTTGGCACTATAGTCATAATTACCCCCAAAATCGGCATCGCACAACTTAGGTAACAAGGCTCGTCCCTCCTGTTGAATGGCACCATCGCCTTTTTGTGTGCGATTCATGATGAACTGTTGCACATACGGCAATACTTCTTTTCTATCGCACCCCTCAAAAATAACCGCTACCACCTCCTCAAAGCTTGCATCTTCTCGCAGATGCAGCGTCTTCGCCAGAGACTGCTGCAGGGTCTTTCCCGACTCCTTCCCTTTTGGATGCTCCCCCCATATACTCTGCACCTTATTCCTGAATCTTACCCCTACAGACTGCCCCTTCGCACAAGACTCTGCCATTCCGGCTAACGCTACCAAATGGTAGTTGATTGCCTCCTGAAAAAGATTGAAAGTATAAACGAGAGCTTCCTCTGCACTCATGCTCCCACTTATCTCGGCTGCGTTTTCGTATTCAACCGTAATAATTCGACCTTGGTATATTCGAGTTGCCATGTTTATTATAGATTTTCGTTGTTGATGTCAGATTAACACGAGCATATGCCCACGTCAATATTTTTTTATCATAAAATTTGATTAAATCGAAATTTTATCCACCTCACAGTATATTCGTGCATCTGCAGAAGGTGGCAGCAGATGGAAAATTTGGATAATACCACACATACACTACCAATTTTATGACCACATGTCAATCTTAAGTCTCAATACAACATTGTTTACGATAATTGCTTTCTCATACGCCTATTCTCAAATCATTGATTAAATTACAATCCTCCATCAGCGAGTGCGACCGGAACAGAGGCGGAAGAGTTCTTGCTGCGGGGTAGCCGCCATTCAGTAACACTAACATCAGCGAGTGCGACTAACTACTCAAAGACTCCCAAAAAAGCTATATGCCCGCCATTCAGTAACACTAACATCAGCGAGTGCGACGTGGCATCGTAAGCGGCTTTTTGGTGGTCTGTGGTGGTCCGCCATTCAGTAACACTAACATCAGCGAGTGCGACTATGTACGTCATTTTTGGGGCCTCTGCTGCGGAAACCGCCATTCAGTAACACTAACATCAGCGAGTGCGACGTCTGCCACGTATTCTACGGCGGCTATACCAGCCCGCCATTCAGTAACACTAACATCAGCGAGTGCGACGCACACCAAGTGGAGCAAGCGCGTCGCGAATCATCCGCCATTCAGTAACACTAACATCAGCGAGTGCGACTGTAAGAACTGAATTTGATGCAGCAAATGAAAGCCGCCATTCAGTAACACTAACATCAGCGAGTGCGACTTACCATGGCCTCCGACGGCGGCGCCGTTGTGGACCGCCATTCAGTAACACTAACATCAGCGAGTGCGACTGAAAAAGAAAAAGACTCAGAATGGACTTGTGCACCGCCATTCAGTAACACTAACATCAGCGAGTGCGACTTTATAATTTTTTGTCATACTCTTATACGTTGGTACCGCCATTCAGTAACACTAACATCAGCGAGTGCGACGTTTCGAGTTTCATATTTTTGTTTTGTTTTGTTGGGGCCGCCATTCAGTAACACTAACATCAGCGAGTGCGACTGCCATAGACGCATTTACGACCGAAAAGGGAATACCCGCCATTCAGTAACACTAACATCAGCGAGTGCGACTGGTACTGGGTACTTGCTTGCGTTGATGCAGTTGACCCGCCATTCAGTAACACTAACATCAGCGAGTGCGACGAGTGCCGGCGGTTTCATTGAGTAGGTCATAGACGCCCGCCATTCAGTAACACTAACATCAGCGAGTGCGACAAAAGGGATGAAGCCACTACTTTCTTCAATGAATACCGCCATTCAGTAACACTAACATCAGCGAGTGCGACTTCGCGTTAAGGTCGGCCACTGGAACAATATCGCCGCCATTCAGTAACACTAACATCAGCGAGTGCGACTGAAGAGGCTGCGGGGTGGGGTTTTCGAAGGCCCACGTCCGCCATTCAGTAACACTAACATCAGCGAGTGCGACTTTTACCAGTTTGGAAGAGCAGGGAATCAAGTTGCCGCCATTCAGTAACACTAACATCAGCGAGTGCGACCTTCTTTCATAATTTTATTGTTCGTTTAAGTTAACCGCCATTCAGTAACACTAACATCAGCGAGTGCGACTTCCTCGCCGGGGCCAATTTCTCTCGCGCGTCAACCGTGCCGCCATTCAGTAACACTAACATCAGCGAGTGCGACGCGGCGGTTTGCACTATGAGTTGAGCGGCGCGGATTGCCGCCATTCAGTAACACTAACATCAGCGAGTGCGACTCATCTTCTACGACCCCTACGAGGGAGACGATGACCGCCATTCAGTAACACTAACATCAGCGAGTGCGACAAGTATTACATGCCCTGCCCTCACTGCGGGTCGTGCCGCCATTCAGTAACACTAACATCAGCGAGTGCGACATGGTATTCGGGGGATGTAAACGTCATAGTTTTTGTCCGCCATTCAGTAACACTAACATCAGCGAGTGCGACTGCCGTGATTGTGCGCTTTTCGGAGGAGGAATGGCCGCCATTCAGTAACACTAACATCAGCGAGTGCGACGTTGATGCGGGGCTGTTGGTTGTTACGGACCGCACGCCGCCATTCAGTAACACTAACATCAGCGAGTGCGACGGGTGGTGGTGGTGTGACGGGTGAGGTGCGCGGGGAACCGCCATTCAGTAACACTAACATCAGCGAGTGCGACTACCGGGCAACCCCGCCACTTGGGCAGAGCTGATGCTGCCGCCATTCAGTAACACTAACATCAGCGAGTGCGACTATAGATGGCCGCGATGGGAAATTGCAACTGCACCAGCCGCCATTCAGTAACACTAACATCAGCGAGTGCGACGTGTTATCGGTGGTTAATTGTCAAAGGGGGGTGGTCCGCCATTCAGTAACACTAACATCAGCGAGTGCGACGGGTTGCGAAGTCGATGGCGGTCATGGTGAATTTTGCCGCCATTCAGTAACACTAACATCAGCGAGTGCGACCTGGGGATTTTTCGCGCTATTGGTAAGGTGGGGTGCCGCCATTCAGTAACACTAACATCAGCGAGTGCGACCCCACATGGGAAGAGCCGGAAAACACCCTGCCGCCTACCCCGCCATTCAGTAACACTAACATCAGCGAGTGCGACGGCGCGCCACGTTAGTGAACGCTGTTCACCACCATACCGCCATTCAGTAACACTAACATCAGCGAGTGCGACCGCCCGCGATTTTCCAGAGTGATGAGGATATCGTGCCGCCATTCAGTAACACTAACATCAGCGAGTGCGACTTCCCTCTCCCCCGTGGCACGCCGTTCCATGCTCCCTCCGCCATTCAGTAACACTAACATCAGCGAGTGCGACCATACGCGCCGTTCTCGTCCTGAGTCTTGCGTACCCACCGCCATTCAGTAACACTAACATCAGCGAGTGCGACTGCTACAGCGATGCTGAGCTAACAGTCAATGCACTACGCATTCAATTGCGAGAGTGATACCAAAAGTCACAGCAGAAAGCGCGCAGACGTCCCCGATTAGACGCGTATTATCCTGATAATGATGAGCTGCGAGCATCATCTAAAGAAACACGCAACACACAGGCACTCGCAGATGTCAATGTACAGAAGAGACTCCGAAGGCGGAAGAGCACTCGAGAATGGGACGCAACCCACGAGTAAAACCTATCATATGAATCAGCGTATGTCAATAATATTAGCAAATTTGGGAAAAATATTTTAATAAACGAATATGCATTAAAATGATGGTTCTTTACGCTTTCAGTGCAGCGGGGAGGAAGGGGATGAGGGCGGAGGCGGGGGTGGCGGGGGGATTGGAAGAGGCAGCGCGGGCGTAGGAGGCGGCGAGGCCGCAGACGTAGGCAGCGCAGCGGGTGGCGCAGATGGGGTCGGCGGTTTGGGCGACGAGGGCGCCGATGACGCCGGAGAGCACATCGCCCTGGCCGCCGTTGGCCATGTGGGGGCCGCCGGTGCTGTTGTAGATAAGGTAGGGGAAGGTGGCCGCGGAGATGATGGTGCGGGCGCCTTTGTACAGGAGGGTACAGGGGGTTTGTTGCAAGAAGCGGCGCACGGTTTCTGCACGGGAGAGGGAGGCGGCTGGGGGGAAGAGGCGGCGCATTTCGCCGGGGTGCGGGGTGAGGATGGCGGTTTCGGGGATGTGCCAGTGGTATTTGGCGGCAAGGTTGAGGGCGTCGGCATCGAGCACGACGGGGCCGCAGAAGTTGTTGAGCAGGCGGTGCAAGGCCTCAGCCTCGGCGATGCAGGGCCGGCCGATACCGGGGCCGATGACGAGGGCTTGGGCGGAGTCTGTGGGGACTTGGGTGTAGGATTGGACGGGGTGTACCATGACCTCGGGTGCGACGCGCGCGGCGAGGATGGGGTATACCTCTTCTTTGCAGTACAGGGCAACCAGCCCGGCACCGGCGGCCACGGCGGCATCTGCACACAGTTGTGCAGCGCCGATGTAGCCTACACTGCCGGCGACGATGTTGACCCTGCCCACTTTGTTTTTGTAGAAGGAGTAGGGGCGGGGCGGCAAGGAGGCGTGGCGGGGGTCGGTTACCACGGCTGTTTGGGCATCCGGCAGGGGGAGCGAGGGGAGCGGGATGCAGAGCAAGCGGCCCACGAAGTCCTCTGCCCCGTCTACGAGCATGCCGGGTTTTACGCAGCCGATGGCGGCGGTTATATCGGCCTCGACGGCGCAGCCGAGGATCTCGCCGGTGTCGGCCTGCAAGCCGGTGGGGATGTCGATGGAGAGGATGAGCGAGTTGGGGTGATAGCGGCGCAGGGCGTTTATTTCTTCTACCATGGCGGCATATTCGGAGCGCAGGGGGCCGGTTACCCCGCTGCCCAACAGGCCATCGATGATGAGCAGGCAGCCGCTGCCTTGCAAAACGTCTGCAGCAGGCGGGGCGTCTTGCTGCGGGCGGTTTTGGCATTTTTCGTATTGGCGGCGGGTAGCGGGCGAGAAGTCGGCGGGGTCGCATACGGCACAGATTTGCACATGGCACCCGAAGCGGGCGGCCAGGCCGATGGCGTCGCCGGCGTTGTTGCCTTTGCCGGCATAGACGATGATGCGCTCAATTTTGCGGGCGGAGAATTCGGGGTCGTGTTGCAGGGTGTACCACAGGCGGTCTATTGCGGTATCCATCAGTTGGTCGGGAGTGGTAATACCTGTGGCGATGCAGCTTTGCTCTGCCTCGCGTATCACGGCGCATGGGTATACATTCACGGTGTTATCTCCTTTTGGTTTGTGAAGCTGTGTTTTTTGCCCGGTGCTATGCTGTGTGGCCGGTTGCGTGTATTGTATAAAAAAATAGCTAAAGAGTCAAAGGGAAATACGGGGTACGAAATAGAAGGATGAAGTAGGTGGCGATTTTGATTTTCAACTTCCGACTTTAATTTGCGTCATGTTATGAATAAGGGCTTGACGCGGGGTAGAAGATGTGGCAGTATAGCGCTGCCTTCGGGGACTCTTGGAGGCATGGCCGGAAAACCCCGTCAGGACCGAGAGGTAGCAGCGGTATTCGGACCATGCTTGTCGGGATGTTCCTCGAAGGTATTTTTTGTACAGGGGTGTGGGGGCGGTTTTACTGCGCGTAGCTGTGTATGCTTTGTAGGCCGGGCAGCAGGTTGACGATAAAGAAGGTGATGAGCACCGCAACAAAACCGAGTATCAGCAGGGGGCGTAACCATGTGGCAAAGGCTGCCTGTGCCCGCAGGTGAAAGTAGATGAGGTAGACGCACCAGGTGATGAGAGCCCAAGCCTCTTTAATGTCCCATGCCCAGTAGCGGGCCCAGGCTACGTCTGCCCAGAGGGCGCCGCTCCACAAGCCGAAGGTGAGGAAGGGGAAGGCGAGCATCACCACGGCATCTGCGGCGTGCAGGTGCTCTTGTTTGCGGGAGCCGAAACATGAGGCGATGGCCAAGATGGCAGATACGGCCAAGAAGCCGTAGGCGATAACATAAGAGGTAACATGCGGGGCAAACCAAGGGGATTGCAGGGCGGGCATTTGTCGCCACGCAGCTTGCATGGGCATGCACAGGGCCCCTACCATGCACAGGGCAGCGGCCCCGGCAAAATAGGCGGTGAGCTCGAGCCCGCGGCTGCGGCGCATGTAATATGCGGCAGGGGCCAGTACCAGTGGGAAGAAGCAGAGCACGTGGCGCATGTTGCCGAAGGGTACGGCCTGCGCGAGCATCCAATTAAGCACAAAGAGGGCCAAGGCGATTAGCCAGCACCCGGACATCATGCCATGGGCGTATTCTGCCTTGCGCATGCAACCGAACACGCAAGTGGCCAGTGCCATGAGCAAGGTGCCGATGGTCAGCATGTAGATGAGCATAATCATACGGCGGGGGTCTCCTTTCCGTCTGTTGCAGGGGCGATTTTTTCGCGTTTCCACCAGCACCAGCAAGCGGTGCAAATAATAAGCCCGACCATGCCCGCCAAGGTGTACCAACGGCCGGGTGCCTTGCGGGCTTGCAGCAGCACGGTTACTTTGTTGCTGATGGGGTTGTAGTCGTAGCTCAACAAGTAGAGGTGCCAGTCTTTACAGGCGATGGGGTGGTTTACCCGGAGGTTTTCGTGGCGGGTTTCGGGGCGGCCCCGGTGGTCGGTATACACGGTGCAGTCGGCGCTGTATTCTTGTACCGTGCCGCTGCTGCTTATGCCGGCGGGCATGGGAGAGCTCACCATCAAGCAGGGGTGGGTCAACCCGGGGTGGGCCTTAACCTCTGCCACGTTAAAGGTGCGCTCGCCGAGGTGCAGCACGGTGCCCTCGCGTTTTAAGTGCCCCGGGGGCAAGGGTACCCAGCGGTTTTGCATGTAAACAAAGGCCTCGTACTCACCGCGGTTCTCGCGTATCATCAGGTGGTGGCGTGCCGGCGCGGTTTGCGGGGTATCGTAATGGGCCACCTTAAAATCGTTTACCTGCAGGGCAAAGCCCAGCGGCAGGGGCTCGCCGGCAGGGGTGACAACTTGGTCGATTCTCCCGCCGCTGCCGGCGGTGGCATACAGGTAGGCGTTTTTCTCGGCACAGAAGTCTACCATGGCACCGGCCACGATGAGGGCACAGCACCAGTGCGCCCCGGCCAACCACAGACGCGGTTTCATCAACCGCAGCAAAAAGAAGCCGAAGATGGTGGCAAATAAAAGCCCTACCACCATGGTACACACCATAGCCAAGGCGCCGAACCACATGGCACCGCCCAGCATGGCGTGCGATACGGCTTTGCTGCCGTACATCCATGCGGCGATGAGCCCCGAGGTGGTGAAATACAAACTCACCAGCCCGAAAATAAATTGCGCATGCCTGCCCGCAGATAAGCGCCAGCCCCCCCACAAGGATAACAGGGCTGCCACTACCCCGAGCAGTATCATAACACCACCCTTAAACACGACCGGTGCACCCAGCACGGGGAATGCCCCGGCCACCAGTAATACGCAGGCTGCGCCCAATATCATCAATGATGCCTTAAGGAGTCCGCTCATCTTGCTTTACCAGTGCCAGCTGATGGAGAATGTGCCGTAGAATTTGTTTTCTTGTTGTCCGCGGTAGGTGTCGGTACTGTATACCCCGCCCGCAAAGTAGTCGATACCCTTGTAGGACACCCCCACGCCGAGACGGAGCTCTGCCTGCCAAGGTTGGCGGCTGCAGGTTTGGTCGAAATGGTGGAACACGCCACCATCTACCGAGATATCATGCGCCACGTATTCTACGTAGGCCTCGCCAACCACAAAGTACGAAATTTCCTCGGGGTTATAGTTGTTTTTCTCGAGCAGGCTGATGCCGTATTGGGCCGCGCGATTGCCATTCACCATCATGGCGGGCGGCAGGTTGTGCCCATAGCGCACCGATATGCCGGCACCACCGCGTATAAATGCCGTGCCCACTTCTTCTCGCAAGATGAAGGCGCCGTCGGTCTCGCAGCCATTCGGACAATTGAACTCGAGCCACGGCAAGCGGATGTTTTGTTGGGCGGTTAATTGCAGCGTTACTTCGGAGGGTACTTGGTCGTGCCAGCCGTCCCAAGTGGTCATGCCGCAAGCCTCGTGCAAGCCGTTTTGCGTGTAGCGAGAGAGTGAGGCATTGCCGGTGGTGCCCAGCTGAAACTCAATAGCATTGCCGAAGTTTTCACCGCGCGAAAGGTAGGCCGCGCCCACGGCCAGATAACCGGCATAGGGGTGCTCGCCCATTACGGCACCGTTGGTATGCGAGGTGGGTGTATAGATATTTTGAGTGAGGCTTACACCCCAAGCATCGCCATTTTGCAGACCTTGGGCGTAGTCCAGACGAGTACCGTGAGAATAGCAAGAGTCTTGGCCGAAGGCGGAGTCGTTCTCCATCGTACCACGAAAATGGTGTTGCGGCACCGCGGTATACCCGGGCTCGCCGGGTTGAGGAATCGGGTTAAAATAATCTGCCCCTACCGAAAGGGCAGCCATTGTCAGCCAAGGAATCGCGCTCATGCCTATTGTAATACGCTTCCCCCCATAATAAGTCAAGCAAAAAGAAGTAAGAATGACGAATTCCCCCCATTGCGGAAACGCGGTGCAGCCCCCGAGCAAACCATTCATCAACCGCACTTTGCAATTGTTTTGGCTTGCCAAACGAACGCATTCATTATAAACTGACGGCATGTCACGCTATAACGGAGAACAGGTATTGGTGGTACCCCGCGCCGCTTTTGAGGCCGTGGGATATTTTAATGGAGTACGCATGAACGCGCAAGAGTATCTTGCTGCCTTTTTCGGCAATGGCGTGGCGCATTATATGGACCGCGATGAGGCAGAGATGAGCCCGCAGTTCAAGCAGATTATCGCCTATGCTATTTTTTGCCACGAGGGCAAGGTGTTGGCCTATGCACGCACCTCGAAAGGCGGCGAGGCCCGCCTGCACGACAAGTGGTCGTTGGGCATCGGTGGGCACATTAACCCGGTAGATGGTTTGGCTGATAACCTCGATACGTATCTGGCGGGGGTAGAACGCGAGATTCGCGAGGAGATTTCATTTTCGGGCAATGCCACGCAAAAGCTCTATGCCGTTATTAACGATGACACTAACGAGGTGGGCAGCGTACACTTAGGCATTGTGCACCGGTTCGAGCTGGATAGCGATGAGGTGCAACCGCTGGAAAAGAAGCTGGCAAACCTCAAGTTCTGCACGCTTGAAGAACTGGCAGGCCCCATGTACGACAAGCTTGAAACTTGGTCGGCCATTTGTGTGGATGCGCTGAAGAGCGAGTTATGATGCCCGCCGAAATAACAGCACACCTGCACCCCGCCGCTATGCAAGTGGCGCGGGAGGGTGTGGTGCTGGTGGGGCTGAGCGGCGGGCGAGACTCTGTAGCCCTGCTGTTGTTGCTGCTGGAGCAAGGCTGCAAAGAAGTGGTGGCATGCCATGTCAACCACGGTATTCGCGGGGAAGAAGCCGATGCCGACGAGCAGTTTTGTGTGGTGCTGTGCAAGCGGCTGGGCGTGCAGATGGTGTGCAAGCATGCCGATGTGCCCGCCCTGGCGCAAAGCACCAAGCAGTCTCTCGAAACCGCTGCACGCCAAGTACGCCGCGAGTTTTTTCTGCAGGTTGCGCAAGAGTACGGGGCTACAGCCATTGCCTTGGCGCACCATGCAGATGACCAAGCCGAGACGGTGCTTTTTAGGCTGGGACGCGGTGCAGCCGGCACCCGCGGCATGAAGGCGGTGGATGCGTGGCAGGGCAAACTC
This sequence comes from Akkermansiaceae bacterium, assembly GCA_015062055.1. Classification (GTDB taxonomy): domain Bacteria; phylum Verrucomicrobiota; class Verrucomicrobiia; order Verrucomicrobiales; family Akkermansiaceae; genus Akkermansia. Next base: position 21,018 of record SUVK01000001.1, on the reverse strand, counting down.
TTGATACGCCCGATGCTGCAACTTACCCGGGCCGATATAACAGCTTGGCTGCAAGCACGCGGTGAAACGTGGCGAGACGACTCGACCAACGCCGTGGCAGATGTGGCCCGCAACCGTATACGGCACGAGGTAGTACCTGCGCTTAACCGCGCCTTGGGGCGAGATGTGGTGCCGGTGCTGTGCCGCAGTGCCCGCCTGCAACAAGAAACGCTCGAGGCGCTCGAGGCGGCTATACAGGCCCTGCCCGTTCTCGACCCGCAGGGGCGCCTGTACCTGCCCTTTGTGTTACAGCAGCCCCCTGCTCTGCAAAAAGCCATTGTTCACCGCTATTTACAAGCTGCGGGCGTGCCGCAGATAAGCGAAACTATGGTGCAAAGCGTTGTTGCTATGCTACCCGCAGAGGCCGAGCCCGCCCGCATGTGCCTGCCGGGCGGATTAATGGCTATACGCCGTCAAAAAAGGCTTTGTATACGCACCTCGCAATAAAAATAACGGCTCGCACGTTGGGTGCATGTGATTTTTGGGCAAACGCATCAGGCTTTTATTGACAAGCTTATACGCATGGGAAAAATTAGATTTCTTTGTCTGTTTTGACATCCGGATTGCCGCTAACCTCATGTTACAACGCGTAATCCAATAACTTTGTAAATTGCCAATCTGAAATAAGCGTCCGAATTCTCAAAAAAATCCCCATTCCTGCACGAGGCGGGAATGGGGATTGAAATTGTTTGGGGTTAAGTTACATCAGAAGTTGATGCGATAGCCCACGGTACCGTTGAAGTTGGTGTAACCGCTGCGGAGCTCGGCAGAGACATCGAAGAAGATGGTGCCGTCGTTCTCATCGCCCACGGGGACGGAGAGACCGGCGCCGAGCTCTACGCCGAAGGCGCCCATCTCTGCGCTTTCAACGCTGCTGTGGCCGGTGCCGTTGATGAGAGCAACATCTGCCTCGGAGGCACGGTCGCCAATATCGAACTTAGCAAGAGCGCGAGCCTCGAATACCGAGGTGCGGTTGAAGATGTTCTCACCCACAATGGCCTGCACGCGAGCACCTGCACCCAGGGTGATGGTGTCGAGGGTCTGGTCGTCTACCGTCAGCGCAGCATCACTGCCGGTTTCGGTATAGCCGCCCACGGTGGTGTGGCGGTAGGCTACATTGAATACGGGCTGCCAGCAGGCATCGCCGTCTTCGTCGATGTTGTATACACGGCCAACCTCGTACATAAGGGCAAGTGCCATACCGTCGGTATCGCCCTCGGCGGTGTAGCTCTTGTCGCCGTAACTGACGGTGCGCTCGTAAGAGGAGTCCATCATACCGATGGTGGCGATGAAGGTGTGGGTCCAGGCACGCTCGGAGTAGCGGGCAAAGGCACTCAAGTAGTAGGTGTCCATGTCGCCATCCAGCATGTCGGGGCCGTCTACGGTGAGGTCACCATACATGGCGGTAAGAGCCAAGCCCAAGGTGAGGTTGGGGTTGACGTCTACATCGAAGCCGACGGTACCGCCCCAGCTGTCGAGCGAGTAGCCGGAGGCAAGGCCGTCTTGGTCGAGCTCGCCGAAGTTACCCTCGGCATTCACCCAAGCGTTGAAGTAGGGCATACCCTCGTTGACCACGCACCGGTTGACACCCATGGTGGTGGTGCGGTTGCGGATGGCACGCAACTGGCGCTCGACATCGCCCGAAAGGGCCATACCCAGCGCAGCGGTGGAAGAACCGGCCAAAGAGGCCATGGTCTCGTTGGCAGCTTCGGTGTTACCATCGGCAATCATCTTATCTACGGCATTGTATACCTCCTCCAGCTCGCCGCCTACGGGGGCGGTGGAATTCCACAACAGATCTGCACCGGCATGGGCATTGGGGTCAGAGGCGGACTTGTCCAACTCGTTGACGGTAGACTTGACGGCAACGAGAACAATATCGCCATTATCGTTCACCGTAATGTAGCTCCGGGTCTTGTCGAGGCGAGAGAATGCGGTGCCACTCAAGATGGCATGCAGTTCTTTTTCGCCCTCATAACCATCCATCACGGAGCCGATAATGTGCTCGCCGGCATCCAACTGGCCTCCGCCAATGGTTTGCAGGGTGAGCTGAGCCGTGCTGTCAACCGACAAGAGCTGAAGGTCTAACAGGCCGGCCATACCCGAGTCGGAGTTGAACTTGAGGGTTGTATCGGACCCTGCCGCCAGCGTGAGCTGACCAAGCTTCATCGTACCACTGTCGGTAATGTCGATGAGCATGTTGCCCTTGTTGGTGACATCCCAACCCTCTGCGCCGGTGGCGTTATCGAAGGTAAGCTGTGTATCGCCGGAGGTAGTCAGGTGGCCATCGCCACTGAGTGAACCGGCAAAGGTGCTCGGTTGAGAGGCGCCTACATCTACCTTGGCACCGGTACCCATCAGGGTGGCACCCTCCTCTACCCGCAAGGAGTTGAGGTAGGCAGCGCCCTTGTTGGTGGCGGCGGGGTCGCCGCTGAGGTATACAAGGCTGCCGTCCTCAATAGTCAGGTCCATGTTGGAGACCATGCCACCAACGCTTACCTGCCCTGTGGTGCTCAGTGAGGTGCCGGCAACATCTGCCTTAAGCACACCCTGAATGCTGCCATCCTTAAGCTGCATGCCCTTGGCCACAGTCATGGTGGCACCGTCGGCCACGGTAAGGGTAGCAACATCTGCTCCGGCGTTAGCAATCAAATCACCGGATGCTACAATGAGTGTATCGGCAGTCAATGCGCCGCCAACGGTCAAGGAACCGCCTTCGCCCTTCACGGTGATGGAGGTACCGGTTTGCCCCGTCAGGCTGCCGGCAAGTGTGTTATTAGCCCCCATGGGGTCGTATTTGGGTACGCCGGTAGGCATCTGCTGGTTATTGAGCGTTACCTCTGCGCCATCGGCAATCACCACATTACCGCCCTCCTGACCATTCAGGTTGTTGATGGTGGTATCGGCCTTAACGGTGAGGGTATCATTGGTATTCACCACAGTGGCGGCATAAATGCCCAGCACACCGTCTTTTACTTCCACTTTATCTGCCGTGGTATTGCTGCAGTTTACCTGATTATCGGTAAAGTACACATCGGTTACCTTACCGTTGATGACCAAGTAAACGCCGGCAGAGGATTTTTCCGTAAGCTGGGCGCGTACACCCAAGCCAAGCAGGTTCGGGTTGATGACATCGTTGATGTTGACACCATCGCCCACGGTAAGGGAGCCGTCGGTAACCTGCAAGTAAAGATCGCCGGTGCCAACGGAGTTGAGCGCAGTCAGTACATCGGCATTGGTCAGGTTGAATTTTACGCCATCGGTACCGGCAATGGTAAGATTGCAACCTTGAATCATAGCCTTAATATCCATCAGGTTAGCACCCAAGTTGTCGGTGGTAAAGGCCATATCGAGCTTGGTGTTACCGGTGCCGCCTACGATGAGCGTGCCGCCCTCAAGCAGGGTGCGGTCCACATGCAGGGTGCTGCCCTCTGCCAACTCAATGCTGTCGAGCAACGAGGCATCGGAGCCCGTGAGGGCTACAATCGTGCCGCCTCCGTCACCTATGGCAAAGGTGCTTTCTGCGCTCTTTGTTGTCTTAACGACCAGCTTGGCACCATCAGCCTTTGTGGTAAGACCGCGGAGCTCACCGTACGTCAGGATGAAAGTACCCTCACCTGCCAACTCAGAGCCGGCCCACACACCCGGCGTGGCAGCATTACCCAACTGTACCTCCGTGTCCTTATCTACGGTAAGTGTACCCTTGGTGGTGTTCTCGGCAGTCAGAATCAGCTTACCGGCACCGCTCTGCTGCAACTTAGCAGTGCCACCTACTACGGTGTTCAACATAGTTTCACTACTATACTGCACCTTGAAGGTACCGCTGCCGTTGAGTTCCTTCATATCCAAGGAGCCCGTACCGGCTACGCCCTCACCACCCAATACCCAGGTGTTACTTGCAGAGGAGGTAAAGGTACCCTCGTATTCGCTCAGGTCTCCGGCAAGGGCTACGGTTATATTGTAGTCATTTGCTCTAAATTGAGCATCCTCGGCACCCTTCCATTTTCCTAAGAATACATATCGTGTACCATTCATGCCTTCCAAGGCATTGCTTTCCTTGTTGCCTATTACCTCGACAGTTGCGTGAGTCGTTGGAGCTTCGCGGAAGTAGATACCACGACCATCCAAACGCACAGTAGTATCCGCACCGCCGAAGGCATTGCCATCTTTGAATGCAACGTAATTGTAATTGCCTGATGTACCATCACCAAGCAAGGCAATAGTCCCTGCAAAGGCAGAGTTATTCCCGGTTAATGCATAGCGCCCGGAAGCCACACCATCGGAACCAAGCTCTACGACGCCACCGCCGGTTATAGCGCCGGACACGGTAAATTTGGCACTATCAGCTTTCAGCGTTGTGTTGAAGCCAAGTTTAGCGCCGGACTCCACATTAACAGCCCCGGCAAAGGTCGGTGCACTCAGAGCAACTGTGTAGTACAACTCACCGGCACCTACATTGATATCGCCATTATATGTTTGAGCGGGGTCAATCTCGAATAGAATGTGCATCTTGCCTGCTCCGGCTTCGGCATTAAAATCAATGCCTTTTTCAAGAATAGCCTGTACACCGGGGAGCGCCGATTTGTACAGATCCGTACTACCCCAAGTTACACTATTATCAGCATGGGTCACCTCTATCTTGACAGGGCCGGTGTAGTCAGCTGCCAAGCCGGCTTGAGCGCTCAGGTCGGTATTGAAATGAATGGTGTTATCAGCGTCGTCCGTCACAGAGGCATACACCAGTGTACCACCGTTGAACTTGAGTTGAGACTTGAGTTGAGAATCCCCCAAGGCGTACTTAGACTTGAGAACCAGCTTGCCGCCCAATACGGTGGAGCCGCCGAGCTCGGGGTTGTCCAAAGCAAGCTCCAATGTTGCGCCATCGCTGATGTTCAACACGCCGTTTTCGCCCAATTTGATAGCGGAATCGGCAGTATTGCCTATGAAGGTGTACTCACCACCGGTGATGTTGACATTGGCGGGGGTTACCACGCCCGAAACTTCCACCACCCCGGCAGCCGAAGCGATAAAGTAGACATTCTGGCCATTGGGAGACCCCTCCTCAGACTTCCAGCCATCTTCATTATCGGACCACACGTTGCCCTCGCCATTGGTGCTGCCCTCCCACACCCAAGGGCTAAGGAAGGCACTGCGGAAGATAAGGTTGCTGCCAACAATCTCTACCTTATACTCCATACCCTCGGGGGCGGTGGTATCATAGGTCACCTGCAGATCATCTGCAGAAATAGCGACGGACTCTGCACTGATGAGCTTGTATTCGCCGGGAGCCAAGGAGCTTACCCCCGTCAGGGTAATAGCGACATTAGAGGTACCCAAGAGCGCCCCCTCAATATCCACATAAGGCTTAGAGGCAGATGCCCCGGTCATGTCAATCTCCAAAGATGCCAGGGTCAGTGACTGCTCGCCCACCTTGGTCGGCAGTATCAGCTGAGACGGCTTCGTAATATGCAGGGAAAGCCCCGTGGTGGGCGCAATGCCGTTGTCGATGGTTACCGTGGCGCCGGAGAGCGTCAGCTTATCAAGTGCTACGGCAGAGGTATTGGCCATTCTGAGAGTACCCGCACCGGAGATGGTCACCTCTTTATTAAGCGCGTCAAAAGAGGTGATGGCCACGGTGGCACCATCTGCCAACTCAATGGCGTTGAAATCCCTGAACTGAGTGCCTACGATATTGCTGTATGTTACGGCATCTGTAAAGGCAAGCTTAGAGGTGCCCGATATCGTGCAATCTGCCGTGTTGGTGGTCTCTCCATCGAACCCGCCGGAAATAGTTTTGCCCGGCAACTGAATGTCAGCACTGAGGTTGATGGTGACATTATCAACGGTCTGTTTCAAGGTACCCAAAGATTCACCGGCACCATAGACCGAACCGCTGAGCTGACCGTCATTAAGGTTGATAACGATATCTCCCGTAGTGAAAGAAGATTGGCTGTTGTTGTTGCGTAGAATTAAGCTACCGCCAACAATAGTCCCCATCACATGGGCATTGTCATCTACGGTAATCTCAATGGAGTTCGTTGTGGCAACAACCTTGTTTTCATTGGCAGCATTGCCACCGGACTCGATACTATGACCACCGTATACATGGTTCACCACAGCATCGCCATCAATCACGATGGAAATGTCGCCCGCTGTAAGGGTGGGAGAACCGTTCCCTACTCGGCTACCACCAAACAGGTTGCTGCCGGTCAAGGTACCACCGGTAATATTAATCTTGGTCTCGTCTATGGCATGTGTGCCACCCTGCCCCGCAATCCACGAACCACCGACAACCGGGGCCTTGTAAGTACCGCTCTTGATGGTAATGTTGGTCGTTCCAATATCGGTGGAACCATAATCACACCAGTTACCGCCAACAACCTTGTACGCATCCTTCAGAGCAATCTCACCGAGATCTAACACAACGTTGGTGGAGCCCGTTATGGTTTGTGTGGAAGCGGTATTGTTGTAGTTACCACCAACAATGTGCTTGACCATTTCGGTAGCAGAGCCCTCATATTTTGTAGTATCTACAAGGATGTTGGTATTACCGCTCAGTTCTTGCCCTTTCGATACGTTGGTAATCCAAGAGAAACCACCGATAATCATATCGTTCGGCTCGGAGGTCAACCTGGATTCGCCGGAACTCAACGGCGTATACACAAAGATATTCGTGTCGCCGGTCTGCGTCATTTTCTGATTATGAGCAGCTACACCTGCACCAATGATGGAGCCGGTTACATCGCCACTGAAGACGGAAATGAACGTATCGCCGATAAAGGAGGGGGATTGACCATCCTTAAAGTTACCACCCACAATGGTACCAATCGTAGCGCCGTCTACCTTAATATGAGCGTTGCCTTCAAAATCGGCACGCACACCGTTTGAGCCCCAGTTCTGAGCATGGTTACCACCCACCAAGGCCTTGTATGTACCTTCGTTGGCTTCAATCCATACATCAGTCGCCACCTTACCGGTACCGGGATCGGCATTAGCATCATTACCACCAACAACAACGGCGTTGGCATTACCCTCGCCGGTAAGAGAAATGGCTACCACTCCGTCTGCCGGGGTGTAGGTTTCATTGCCGTATATCTCATATACGGTAATCGTTTTGCCGTTGTTCGTGAAATCTGTACCTCGTAAAGAGGCGATACTGCCTTGAGCCACGGTTTTCGGAGCCTTGGACAGCTCGGCAGCCCCCCAGTTGAGGTCCCAGTCGGATTGATGGGAGGCGGTAGAGCTCAACCATACGCGCCTGTTTTCATCAACTTCAAGCTTGAATGAGTCCAATCCTTTTACCGTCAGCATGTCTTTGAGGTCTTGCACCTCTTGTCCCTCTGCCAAGGTAATACCGGTATCAACCCCGGAGGCCAACTGGTCTGCCACGTCGAACACGTTGAGAGAAACGGCAGAGGTAACGGAGCCGATGGAGAGCACGTCTCCGGCACTGTAAATCAGCTCGGCACCGTCAGCTACGTGTATAGACTTGAGGGTCATCTTCTCCCAACCATTCATATTGAATGGTCCACCCACATTCAAGGCATCGAGAGTAAGCACGCCATCGCCGATTTTCGCGAAATCGGCCCCGGCAGAAACAATACCCGTTACACTGATACCGGCAGCACCTACATCCATCTTGTTAAGAGTAAGCAAACCACCCTCTGAAACGGTAATAGTGCCGGCACCACGCAACTCGACCAAAGATGCAGAGCCCTCTGCCGTTACAGCCAAATTGCCACCGCTCAGCACCACGGCAGAATCCGCCAGAGTGGTTCCGCCGAATTGCAGCGTACCTGCGGAAACCGTGGTAGTACCGGTGTGTTTCAGGTTACCGGTTACAGTCAAAATACCGCTGCCTTGTTTATTGAGCGTACCGCCACTAGCGACCGTTTCAGAGATAGTCAACGTGCCATCGGTAACATTGAAGTTTGTAGTCTGGCCGGCGGTGCGCAAACGAAGGGGGGCATTAATAACACTGGTGCCGGAGGAGGTAACCGTGCCGTTGTTTTGAAAGAAATCCAGGCAGCCGTTTTGATCTCCCGTACCACTGACAGTACCATTATTGAGAATAAGCTTATCAGAGGCTTGGAAGGAGACGCGCGTAGCATTTAAGTTAAGCTCGGCCCCATTGAGTATTTCAATCTTATTGTCATCTTCATAGTTGAAGAGGTCACTACCTTCCGTCACCTCTAACACACCGCTGTTATTAAGCAGGACATCTCCCTTCAGGTATGCACCACCTGCGTCTTTACCTTTAACAGTCAGCTTACCACCGTCTACCGTTATGGTCGCAGTATCGTCGAAAGCCCCATTCTCCACCGTCAGTTTACCCAGCACAGTCAAGGTTGCAGGTGAGCCCTCTGTACCGACTCCGGGTGCCCAAGTCATCTCGCGGTTTGCAGCGATAGTTAACCCGGCACTCTCACCGAACACGGCCTTGCTGAGCTCCATGTCACCGGTGCCGGCCAATACCAAATCGGTACCATTACCCACCGTCAGCTGAGATACCACGATATCTCCATCAATGGTAGCAGTTACCGTGCCGAGATTTTCGGCAAAGGAGACATTATCATCATTGGAAAATTGAACCCCACCGGCAAACTCGGTTTCGACATGCCAATTAAACGAGGAATCTTTTTGGTTCCATACCAAATCTGAGGACAAAATGGTGTAGATAATCTTGCCGTCAGCAAAGCTCCAGCTCTTACCCACAGGGTCTACACCGGTGATATAGCCCACTAACTCATCAGAGGTCAGTGTGGACAAATCAAAATTCGTCCAATTTTTGGCACCAATCACATTACCGCCGCTAAACAGAGTATATGTACCGGTTGCCCCCTTACCGCTGCCACTTATTTCAGGAGTCAGTGTGGCAAGATTTATCTTTAAGGGCTCTAATTTCTGTCCCTCGGTATCTAAACGCAAGATGACAGTGCCTTTGTTGGTAACGGTTTCTCTGAGTGTGACGGTACCACAAAGACTCACCTGTCCCTCAATGGTGAGGGGCCCTGTGACATCCAGATTCAACAAGCGGGTGTCACTAGCGCCATCGGCAGTGGCATTGCCGATAATCGTTGCCCCTCCACTCACGGTGGTATTGAGAAGGTACACGCCACCGGAATCAAAGCGAGCACTACCGCCCTCCATTGAAAATTGATTGATGGTAAGTCCTTTGGTAAAGCAATAATCTGCACCGCCGGTCAATTTTACTTTTGAGGTGCCTGAGGTGCCGTTAAGGCTATTGGTAATACTATTGGTGATGTATACCGTATCTGCAGAAGGGGCGTAGGCATATACCAAAGTGTCATTATTGCCGGTAAACGAAATTGCCCCTGTCCCGGAGGCCCCTTTACCTTGAGAAGACACGGCATTTACCCCGTCTTTACCGAACTTCAATGTAAATGGCACGGAGGCACCTAAAACAATGTCACCTTCAAACTCACTTACATCACCTGTAAAATTGAGCACCATGCCATCACCGGCACCCGTCTTTTTGATACGTCCATGGCCGATAATCTTATTAGAAATCTCATATGTTTTATTACCGCCATCATTCAGAATAAGGCCATTATCATAATTAAGAAGACCTATTTTTATAGTACCGGCATATCCTGTGGTATTATCAAGGTAATTTCTGCCTCCCTCGGTGATATCAAACACAACCAACTCTACTGCAGCGGGGTCCACTGTAGCATCATTATAGACAGGCTCATTCAAAGTAGAAAACTTTATACCACTATTTTGATTACCGTCATAGGTAACGGTTTTACCATCGTCACTCACTGTTGGAGGAATGGCAGCATGGACCTGCTGCGAGAGCATACTGACCAACAAAGTACCTGTAGCCACGGTAGTGGAGATACCGGTTACAACAGTCATGCATGCCATAACTGCCATACGCAACATTTTGGGGAGATGTAATTTCATGTTATTATTTGTTTTAAGTATTAAAAGTTTACGGAGGTAGATACAGTCCACCTCATGATATTACCATTGCATTCTATCAAAACAGCCCCGCCATAGTCAAGCGAATTTGACCACAGAAAACTTGTATTTATCAATTTTTTATCGAGGGACGAGAAATAAGGCCAATCAATTAACGAAGAGCCGACGCGATGGCCTCGGCACATCGGCGGCCATCGAGAGCGGCCGAGACAATACCGCCGGCATAGCCTGCCCCCTCGCCGCAGGGGAAAAGGCCGAGCAGCTGCGGGTGTTGCAGGGTTTCTTTGTCGCGGGGAATACGCACGGGCGAGCTGGTGCGGGTTTCGCAGCCTATCAGCAGGGCATCTTCGCCCGCAAAACCGCGCAGTTTGCGGTTAAAGTGCAGTAGGCCCTCCTTCATACGCCAAGCGACTTGGGCGGGGAGAAGGTCGTGCAGGTTGCAGGGGGTAAGACCGGGCTGATACGTGGTAGCGGGCAAGGAGGAGGAGGTGCGCCCTTTCAAGAAATCGGCCACACGTTGGGCGGGGGCTTTTTGAGCACCGCCACCGGCAAGAGCAGTCGCGGTTTCGAGGGCTCGCCGGTATGCAATGCCCGAGAGCACGCCGTGCTCGGCAGCAAAGGCATCGGTATCTTGCGGTTCAACCGTCACCACAAAGCCCGAGTTAGCAAACGGGGAATTGCGCTGAGAAAGCGACATACCATTGACCACCACTTCATCTACCGCCGTGGCAGAGGGCACAATATGCCCCCCGGGGCACATACAGAAGGAGTGCACGCCACGCTCTTCTATTTTGGTAGCCAGCGCATAGCGGGCCGCAGGCAATTCTTGAGGGCGTTGTTCACCCGGGCGCAGGTGGTATTGAGCGGCATCTATGAGGGCCTGCGGGTGCTCGATACGTACCCCCACGGCAAATGCCTTACGCTCCAGCAAAAGGCCTTCGTCGTGCAACATGCGGTACACATCTCGGCACTGTGGCCCGTGGCCAAAATAACGGCATCTCCCGGCCATTCTCGGCCATCGGAGGAGCGCACCCCCAGCAAGCGCAAGCCGTCGGCAGAGCGCAAAAGGCCACATACGCGGGTTTCAAAATGCACCTCTCCGCCGGCTTGGAGAATGCTACGACGCATGGCCTTGATAATGTCGGGCAAGCGGTCGGAGCCAATGTGGGGGTGGGCATCCGTCAAGATTTCGGGTGAGGCACCGTGGGCCACAAAAGTTTCGTACACCTCCATCACGGGGCCACGCTTGGTGGCACGGGTAAAAAGCTTGCCATCGGAGAACGTGCCGGCACCGCCCTCGCCGAAGCAGTAATTAGACTCTTCATTCACCGTGGCAAACTCGCCCAAGTGCAGGGGTTGCAAGTCGAATCTGCGGGCGGTTACATCTTTACCGCGCTCCAGCACAATGGGGCGCATGCCCAGCTCCAAACAACGCAAGGCGGCAAACAATCCACCGGGGCCACTGCCTACGATTACCACACGCTTGGCGGTATCTGCCAAGGGGGTGTAATGGCGCACGGGCAACTCTGCCGGGGGCAAGGGCTCGTCCACCCCCACCAGCAGGCGCAACTGTTTGCAAATGGGGCGGCGGCGGGCATCTATGCTTTCTTTGAGCAGGCGCATACCCTGCACGCGCTTGGGCGAGAGCTGCAGCTCTTGAGCCACGGCCTTACGGCGGGCATCTTCTTTGGCAACTTGTCGCAGTGGCAGGTGTATGTCTACCTCGGTAATCATGATTCTGTATCAATACTTTGTTGCATGCAAAGGGCGGGAGAAACCTCGCCCGGGGTGGCAGAGGCCACCTCTTGCGCAGGCACACCGGCCACCGTGGTATGCGGGCGAACATCTGCCAGCACAACGGATGACGCCGCCACCTTGGCGCACTCGCCAATCTCGACCCGCCCCAACACCTTGGCACCGGCGCCTATCAGCACTCCGCTACGCACAATAGGGTGGCGTGCACCGCCTTTCTCTTTACCGGTGCCGCCCAGGGTAACCTCGTGCAGCAGGGAAACATCGTTCTCAACAATAGCGGTTTCGCCCACCACAAACCCGGTACCGTGGTCCAGCAAAATACCACAGCCCATCTGCGCGGCGGGGTGTATATCTACCCCGAACACCTCGCTGCCGATACTTTGGAAGAGCAAGGCCATGAGATGCCGCCCTTCTTGCCACAACAAATGTGCCACGCGGTATGTGGCTAAGGCATGAAATCCTTTGAAAAACAACAGGGGCTCCAGCACGTTGCGGCAGGCGGCATCGCGCTCTACCACGGCGCGCAAATCGGCTGCCATACATTCTACCGTTTGCGGGTTAGCCTTGAGTATGGTGCGGATAAGGGGCTCTAGCTCGTCTCGCCCCATGTCTCGGCGAGAAAGCTTGCGGGCCAAGCGCACAGCCACGGCGTTGCCCAAGCTGGTGCGGCTGAGCACCACATCATCCAAAATACCCATCAGCTTGGGTTCTCGGCGAGATGCCTCTTCTGCCACACGGCACAGCTCTTGCCACACCTCGGCAGCAAGGCCTTGTACTCCGGGTACCATCTTTTCCGGTCGGATCAACATATATCGGGTATCTATAAAGGCTTATTTCACTAATCCTCCACGCAACAATCGCGCAGCAGATCATCCAAGCGGTATGTCATCTCCGCCAAGGCTTTGCGTGCTTTGGTATCGGGCAACAACCACAGCACTTCGCGGGCCTCCTCATTGCGGGCCAAGCCCTCCGCCACCGATAAGCGAATCGCCTCGCCGAACGCCTCGGTATTGCGCAAACGGGCGTAGTCTATCTCCTCGTGTCTCTCAATGGCGGCACGCACCTGCTCTGCTACGTCTTCGCAAGAGGACTCCATGAGGAAGAATACGGGCAGGGTGAGTTTACCCTTTTCGGCATCGGTGCCCAGTGTTTTGCCGGCGCCTTCATCCGTACCGGTGAGGTCCAGGCAATCGTCATAGATTTGGTAAGATATACCCAGCAGGGTCCCCATGCGGTTGAGCTGCTCTACCATCTCGTCGTCCATACCTTGCAGGTAGGCGGCCCCGCTCATGGCTATAGCAAAAAGAGTGGCTGTTTTTTTACGGATTACCTCGTAATAGTCGGCACGGCTCATCTCGGCATCCCACAAGCGCGAGGATTGCTCGACCTCGCCTTGGCACAAATCGCGCATAGCCAGCGCCATTTTGCGGCAAAACTTGCTACCGCCTATCTCGGTACCCATCACAATGGCCTGCGCCATGAGGGTATCGCCCAGCAAAACGGCCAACTCGTTACCCCACAAGGCATTGGGGGTGGGTTGGTCGCGGCGGGTGTCTGCCTTATCCAACACATCGTCGTGAATAAGGGATGACATGTGGGTCATCTCTAACAAGGCGGCAAACACGATATGCTCTTGCTTGATACCGCCGGTGGCAGCAGCCGTGAGCAACACCAAGCCCGGGCGCAGCATCTTGCCCTGCCCCCGGCATATGCGGCGCATGTAATCTCGCACATACGGGTCAAAATCTTCCGTCTGGCGGGCGATTTCATCCCTCACCTTCTGAAGCTCTTTGTTAATGAGCTTAAGGTGTGTCTTTTTTTCACGTAATTTACTGAAAAAGGGGATGGCCATTTTTGTATGTAAACATGCAACCCGGGCTGTCAGAAGCTTGGTGCGGGCAGAGTGTAGCAAATTCTGAACAGATATGCAAGACAAATCATCTCTGACGGAGTAATTGCAGGGCAAGCGAGAGCCGATTTCTCAAGCCGTTTAAGCAGGCCCTCAAAATCAGCTCGTTCTGTGATTACCCCGGCACGCTCCCTCAGAACCGGAAACGGTAGCCGACGGTGCCGAATACATCTACCGCATCGGCCCTGAACTCGGCTGCTGCATCGATGAACAGCACCCCGCTACCAACCCCGACCGGTATGTTGAGGCCCGCACCTATCTCTGCCCCTAAAACACCGCCCCGCGCAGATATAACCGAGGCGGAAGCCCCCCCGGCGGCAAAGGCAACATCGGACTCGGCGTTGCGGTCGAGGACGTGGATTTTAAGCAACGCGTGACCTTGCAGAGTACCGAATCGGTTATCCTCGGACTCACCAATGGTGGTTTGCGCCCGAAGTCCGAGCCCGAAAACCAAGCTATTGAGAGATTGATTACCGAGAGAGAGAGCGGCATCTGCCCCGGTTTCGGAAAACTCGCACACATTGCTGTGAGTATAGACCACATGAGCAATGGGTTGCAGGTAGCAGGTCTGTTGTTGATTGAATGAGATTTTATACCCCAGCTCGTACATAAGCCCCAGCCCGAAACCGTGCGTATCGCCCTCGGTAGAATAAGAGAGCGCCCCTGCCTGCACCCGGCGGTGAAGCGAGGTCTCTAACCACGAGCCGGCTGCCAAAAATGTATGAGACCAGGCGCGGTTCTCATATTTGCTAAAGAGAGCGAGCGTGTAGGTATCAAAATCCCCGTTGAGGGCATCGGGCGCCATGGCATCAAAATCCCCGTACAAGGCAGTAAAAGCAAAACCACCGCACCACGATTCATCAAAAGCAATATCTACCCCTACCGTACCACCCCAAGAGGAGAGTTTGTAGCCGGCAGCCGTACCGTCCGCCCGCATCTCACTGTATGAGCCATCGGCATTCACCCAGGCATTCCACAGGGGTATATCATCGTATACATAACACGGGGAAAGCCCCATTTGCGTGGTGCGATTGCGTATGGCATAAAGCCGCTGCCGCAGCTCCTGCTCAAAAGCCACCCCCAAGGCAGCATAAGAAGAACCGGCCACGGCGGCCATCAGCTCGTTGGCACCGGTGGGATTATCCTCTCTCAAAAGCAACATCACTTCATCGTAGGCGGCCCGAATATCTCCGCCGGGAGTAGGGGCGGGGGCATTCCACAAGAGCTCGGCACCGGCTCGCGCGTTGTGAGAGTCAGCCACATCGGCCATGGGGTTGGTGCCACGCTCAACCAAGATAAGCCATAGCCGACCGTCATCATGCTCGAGAAAACTGCGCGCCGTGTCAATTTTCATAAACGGGGCCCCGCTGAGGGTGAGGGTATAATTCACCGCCTCCCATTCTGCCAACTCACCCAGCAGGTACCCCCCGGTACCCAAGGGGCTTGAGCCCTCGGAATACAAGGTAAGCGCCGCACCATTTTCAATCCTCCAAGAGTCCAGGTTCACCACCTGCTCACCGGTATCGGTATTGAAGCGAAAGATGGCTTGAGCCGACTCTCCCAAGGTGAACGAGCCCCCGCCCAGAATGCGGCTCAACACATTATTGCTACCGTTCAGCACCAGCGAAGCATTGGGGGATATCCGCACATCGGGTGCCGAAAATGCCCCCTGCACCACCAGGGGCTCGGGGCCGTCTATCACGAATTGGGTGCCTATTACCGCCGTAACATTCCCCTGAAGCGTAGTAGCGCCATCAGAAGTGTGCACGATAAGGCTACCCCCTTGCAAAGAAATGTCGGTGAGTGCTGCATCTGCCGTAAAAGCTAAGGCACCACCACCCGTTTTCTGTAAGTGCGGCATACGGGTAAACCCCTTCACGGTTACATAGCCGCCCTCGGCAACCTCCACTGTATCAAAGGAGTCAAACACCACGTCGGCCACATTATCGTACGTTGCGGCATCCCCGAACACTAAGGAACGAGCCCCCGTAACCGTAGCGGTAATATTATTGCCGACATAATCCCCCGATACAAGGGAAGAATCAGAGAATGTAACCCCGGCACCTACAGTTACTGTGGTAGATGCCGTTTGCAAGGCCGTGCTCCCGCCCTGCTGCCCGGCTGCATATATATTACCGTTAACGGCACCACCTTGCAGATTAATGGTGATATCGCCTTGCTGCACAACGGCAGCAGCATTATTGCGTGCCACGTAAGAGCCCCCGACAATATCGCCCACACTGCCGCCTGTAAGCACAATATCAATATCGCCCACTTGGGCCGAAACGGTATCTGTACCCGTGCCGTTGATATAATGACCACCGTACAAAGTGCCCGACAAATCAGCCCCCGATATATCCACCTGCACCGCCCCTACCGCAGCATTGCCCACCCCGGGTGCCAAGCGGGTGGCACCTATCACATTACCGGCAAAAGAGCCACCGCTCAACTGCATATCGACACCGCCGTAAGAGGTCGTGGTATTGGCGACATCCGTCCACGAGGCGCCCACCACCCAATCATTGAAAGCCCCACTGCCTATGCTCAAGTGGGCCGTCCCCGAAACCGAGCCGCTGCCGGCATTAACCCAATGCCCGCCCAACACCCGCACCCCGGCCGCCATCGACTGCTCACCGAGATTAAGGCTCACGTAGGTATCGCCCTCTATCACCATGGCATTGCCCCCGGCCCCGCAAAAACCGCCACCTACCACATGCTTGGCAAAATCGGCAGCAGCACCGGTGTAATCCCGCAGGTCTACCGTAACATGCGTGTCGCCCGTAATGGTTTGCGTTTTCCATGTGTTGGTAGCCCAGCCATAACCGCCCGCTACCATATTTTGTGGCAACAGGTTAATGGCAGGCCCACTGTTATCGCTCAAGGGCACATAGACAAAAACATTCGTATCGCCACTAAATTGAGCATTGCGGTTATGTGTCACCACCCCCGCCCCCACGATAGAGCCACTCACATTGCCGCTCACTACCGAGATATACGAATTACCCGTAAACGAGGCCGCTTGCCCATCTTTATAATTACCCCCCACAATATTCGCCACACTCGCCCCATTCACGAGTATATGTGTATTGCCCGTAAAATTGAAGGCTGCACCCCCGTTCCAATTATCGGCAAAATTACCACCCACCAGCATATTGTACTGCCCGGCTTCGGCGGCTATCCAAGTATCTCTCACCACGCTGCCCGTTGCAGTAGAATCGGTAGATGCCGCACCCCCGAATATCTGCGCCCCGGTATTACCCGCCCCGGTCAGGGTAATGGCGGTGTAGGTTGCAAAATCATACGGCGCTGCCGCTCCGGCAGGCTGCACCAAGGCGGTAACCCCGCTTGCGGTAATGTCTGCTTGGTATTGCGCCGCCGAGGCATCGGGGGCCCCGTCCAATCCGGCAGCTCCCCAGTTGCTGTCCCACACAGACCCGGTGTCACCCACTGCTGCTGCAGAGCTCAGCACACCACACACATAAACTGACAATGATAAGGGCAGATGTAATTTCATACCCGCCCATTATATCCCGAACCACCTCTCTTTTGTCAATTTTATAGGCTAACTATTAAGGTGTAGCACAAAAAACGAGCCACATCAGGCCACACACTCAAAAGACTCGACAAAGACCTCTAATGTATGCCTCTTGAAAAAGCGGAATGAGAAATCAAGCTCCATACGGTAAGCGTGATTTTCTTTCACCTCGAAAGTAAAAGGCACACATGCAATAGCACAGACAGCTCGCGCGGTGAGTACATGTTTACCGGGTGCAATTCTCTTTTTTATCGAAAATCCCTTTACAAAATTACCCTCACCTATTTTTTTATTATCGAGAAGCAAGGTATAGTAAGACTCGCCCCTCACCCACTTACGTTTTTTATGCGGTAAATGGATGTGAAGCCTGACGGATTTATCGCGCAGTTTACGTTTGGTATAAAGGGCGCAGCCTTCGCGCAGCCATTGGGCAAACCGGTAGGCCGAGCAATACTGCATACCGGGTTGAAGCGGGGCCGGGGTGTAATGCACCGCGTCTTTTACCATGGTGAGGGGGGCCGAGGTGTCGGCGGCAAGCTCCCCGAGGCGCTCTACGCGTTTGAGCAGCTCGGCCTTAAGCAAGAGTCGCGGCGGGCATGAATACATACCAATAAGAGACAAGGCTTTATAGTCATCATCAGGCACCATATTGAAGCCGAAACTCAACTGGTGTTTGCCCCACTGTAAGACCCCGTAATTGAAGTGAATATGAGCAGCATGCAGCAGTGCGCGCTGCAAGGTTGCTTTACCTACGTGTTGCCGGGCTACGTCGTCGGCTGCATACTCCATGTATTTGACCATCTTCGCGTATTGGGCATTGATGCGCCGAAACATCGACATGGCAAATAAGGTGAAGAGGTTGAGTATGTTTTTTATTTGCGCATCTGCCTCGGATTTTTCGACCTGTGCAACAAATGAGCGGAAGAATTGCCCTGCGGTATAGACCGAGAGCGAGTTTTTCATCTCTTGCTGGGCATAATGGCCGAACTCGTGGTAAAGTACCGCTCGCAGTTCATCATCGTCCATTTGGCTTAACAGGCCCATGCCGATAACCAGTTGACGCTCGGCCTTGAACACAATGTTGCGAAACTTCGGCAAGATAAAAACTGCCGCCATGGCATCGGGGCACACATACACTTTACTTACAGGCTGCAAACTCAGGGTTGTCGTCACCTCGTTAATCAGCTTGAAGAGCTCCGGGTATTGCTGTGCGGTAATCGGCGTGTAGGCCTCGGGCACGGTCGTTTTGAATCGTAACGATACTACCATTTGCCACAACATCAACCACCCGGCAATGGCTAAAAAATATACCCCGTGAAAAGACGAGTTGTCGTGATGATGAAACATCACATATACCCCACCGCAAATGGCGGCCAAGGCCAGCAACACATAACAACAAGAGCCGATGATAAAAATAATCATCAACCTGTTGATACTTTTTCGCAGGGCATCAAGCTCGGGTGCCATTATTGGTCGTCGTCATCAAAATCGTCGTCTTCGGCACAGTTATCACCTGTAAAACCGGCCAGCGGCAGAGAATGCAAATCGGCATCATACGCTACCGAAGATGCGGAATAGCACATCGGCATAGACAACATATCACCTAAATCTGCCTCTCGCGCCCCGCGCGCTTTAATGGCAACATTCAATACCTCAAAGGTATCTACATCCATATCATCGCGAGATTTCGCAAAGGTTTCGGAAGAAAGGATGCTCTCCATATATGCAGCCAATTCTTCGTCGGATAATTTATTCAACTGTTTCATATACGTCTCCTTTCTCATCAAATAAGGTTACGGCATGCAAGGCAACCATAAAGCATTCTTCAAATTGAGCATCTTCCATACGGGCCAAAACCGCCATACGCTCTTGCCGGGAGGCGTTACCATCGAGCACGCGCCCCAGCAACTCGTAATTATTGCAGTATTGAGAATCAACGACCATAACCCAGAGCTACCATTTGTTTTTGTAAACCTTTTCTTACCCGATTATAACGCGTATACACATAACCGGCGAACTCACTATCGTTTTTGGCAGAGGTTGTGTAAGCACCGTCGTTCTGCAACTGCTCTCTTGCCTCATCCAATATATCCCCGGGTTTTTCACCTTCTATCAAAATGCGTTGCACCAAAAAACGATCAAAAGGTTGAAGGCGCTTGAGTATGGAGTCGAGGTCTTTCATAAAGAAACAGCTCTCACCATGCACGGCGGGCTTATCCACCGGTATCTCGATATTCTCATCCAACGGCAGCAATTCTTTATCGCGCTTATGCTGGAAATAGCGCGAGGCAATGATTGATACATATGACTTGAGTGAGCAACTGAACTTAAACTGCCTCAACTTATGCCAATTGTCCTTTGCAAGCAATTGGTAGAACTCACCGATGAGCTCCTCGGGCGTTTGCTTGTTTTGGCAAAAGTACTGTCCGATATAGACTAACATGGGGCGACACATCTCGAAAAAGAACGCCTTAATGGTGGCAGGGTCCCCTTTGATTAACTTTTCTACTATTTCTTCGTCCGTCATGTATGCAGAGCCAGAGATTTCTGAGCTATACTACCCCTTTTTCTGCATAGGGTCAAGCCTTAATTTCAATCTCTGCCGTGGTGCATAAGCGTTTACGATACAACCAACACGCATGGCGATGAGGTGCAGAGTATTCGGTTTTGAGTTGACGATAGCGCAACACCGCGCCACTGCATACCAGCATCAACACCGGCACCGTAACAACGGAAGGCATAAACACAACTACTAAACAAGCCAAGATTGTTACAGCGGCTCCTGCGTTCATTTGTCTGCAGCATACGCTCTTATCAGCATTTTTCTGCTCATTCCGTTTGAATACGCCCCTGAGCTTGGCGGCCAAGTACGGCAGGCCTATGGCAAAGACAGCATACAAGATGGAGGCCAACAATCCACGCTCGTTCAACTCACGGCCTATAGTGCATACCAGAGAACTTTTGGATGATAATAATGAAGTAATCATAATTTTATAAGAGGTTAAGGTTAAAATATTTCGCATTGCGAGCCGTGCCGATGAAGTAGCCTGCGCAACGTCTTATTTCCTATTATGAGTACCTGTCTCACCTCTTTCTATCACTTCCATTGAAAAAAAATGATTTTTCCCGCACATAATCATATAACAAGTGTCTGTACCCCCTCCCATCGCCAATACGAAAGAGGGGGGGAGCATGCAAGCGAAGAACCGCCGGGCATAGTGCTGTTCGGGTGGTGTGGCGGTGTCAGGGTTCGTCTGTTTCGATATTTTGCTCGCCCCCGGTAAACCCGGCAAGCGGCAGCTCGGCATCCGTATACGCATCGTACGCCATACTATGCATCACCCAAGGATGCGGTGCGGCGATATCGCGATGCTGTAGCGCGCGCACTTGTAGCGCCACTCGTAACAGCTCGAAGGTATCTACATCCATATCATCCCTCGATTTTGCTAAAAAATCAGGTGAGAATATACCTTCCATATATGCCGCCAATTCCTCATCTGATAATTTTGTTAAATGTTTCACACGCTTCTCCTTTCTTGTTAAATGCGTTTACCGGGCCTCCCCCGGTGTTTTTTTGTTTGACACTGATAAACTTTTAGCGACCGACATTTGATTTATCATGTTATTTTTATGCTTCTTCTATAATGAGCCCCCACATAACACAATTCTATCACGATTCGAGAAAATAATTACATTTTTTCAGGAAATGCAAGTTGTAAAATCAAATGCGACACCGAAAGCCCTCCCAAAAAGTCTCCAAAGGAGCCCAAACTGCCCTAGCAGGATGGGGGATAGGGGGAAGGACGGCAATGAGTCCTTCCCCCTTGTGGAC
>SUVK01000026.1 GCA_015062055.1 Akkermansiaceae bacterium | reverse complement strand
GAATCAATTCCATGATTTCGCGCATCCAACTCAAAACACGAGGCCTACCCTCCGTTGATTATCTCCTGCTCAAACTCAGGCAGCTAACATCCCCGTCATTCACGCGACTTTTTTGACGCAGTGCCGTAAAAACAAGCATATAGAAGAAAACTACGTTATATTTTCAAAATCCCGGTATCGTCTGTAGAATCATTAAGACTTGCAAAAAGGCGCGATATAAGGTAGAGTGGTGTTGGCATGAACAGAAAACGTGTTGTCATTCTCGGGTCTACAGGCAGTATCGGTACCAGTGCACTCAAAGTCGCGCGAGATATCCCGGAGCGCATGGAGGTTGTGGGGCTTGCGGCTCACAGCAGTGTAGAAACCTTGGCTGCACAAGTAAATGAGTTCGGGGTGAAAAATGTTTGTCTGTTTGATGCATCGGGGGTCGATAGGTTGCGGTCACTTGTGCCGTCCGACACCCGCATATCGTGTGGATTGGATGGGCTGTGCGAGTTGGCAACATTAGAAAAAGCCGACATGGTGTTGGTATCTATCATCGGAACCGCCGGACTTAAGCCCACATTGCAGGCCATCGAGGCCGGTAAAGATTTGGCGATTGCATCTAAAGAAATTTTAGTGATGGCCGGCGAAGTTGTGATGAGCCGAGCAGCAGAAAAAGGCATCAATGTGTTACCCGTCGATAGTGAGCATAATGCCATTTTCCAATGTTTGCAAGGTAACCACAGCGGGGCGGAGCAGGTGAGTCGTCTCATCTTGACGGCAAGTGGCGGGCCTTTTCGTACCACGCCCGTTGAACAGCTGGAAACCGTAACTCTGGCTCAGGCTCTCAAGCACCCGACTTGGACGATGGGGCGCAAAATTACCATTGACTCGGCCACTCTTTTTAACAAGGGGTTAGAGATGATAGAAGCCCGATGGTTATTCGGTATACCGATGGAGCAGGTAGATGTCATTGTTCATCCTCAGAGTATAGTGCATTCATTGGTTGAGTTCAGGGACGGCTCTATATTAGCTCAATTAAGCAGCAGTGATATGTGTTTCCCGATTCAATATGCGGTCACATGGCCCGAGCGTACGCCTAACTCACTCAAAAAACTTAACTTGGCAGAAATTGCATCCTTGCGTTTTGAGGCTCCTAGATGGGGTGATTTCCCTGCGTTGTCCCTGGCGAGACAATGCGGTTTAATAGGTGGCACGGCGCCCGCTATGTATAATGCTGCAAACGAGGTTGCTGTGCAGGCTTTTGTAGAGGGGCGTCTTTCCTTTCCCGGGATATGGCGAACCGTAGAGAAGACGCTTTCCTTACTTTCACCCCGGGATTATAAAGGTAGTCTGGAGCTTATCCTCGAGGACGACGCGTTGGCGCGCGAGACTGCTATGAGCCTGCTGACACGCTGACACTATCCCCGCATAAAAATTGCTTGATTCTTGCCGCTGCAGATAGGTATAATAGCTGCATGATACGTTTTCCTTATTTACTGTTTGCAGTAACAACAGCTTCCTTGTGTAGTGTTCAGGCTGCTCCTGCGCCTGCCACGGCTGTTAATCCTCAGCTTCAAAAAAAGTTGCAGGATATACTTCGTAACATGGTCAAAGTGGGTAGTGATGACTTTTACGACGCTGCGGTTCTGGTGTTGGATGCCACCGGCGATGAAAGTTCCTTTTTGCCGATGATGGAGAAAGCCGCAGCAGACGGTAGCTCTGCAGCACAGTATTGGTTAGCTGCGCAGCGTTTGCCTTTTGTAGAACCCGGCTCTCAAAAATTCAAAGATGTTATGGTCTTGTTAGACAAAGCGGTCAAGGGTAAGTATTCCCCGGCTTTAATCTTACGGGCGCAAATCAAAACGCAACTGGGAGATACAGATGGAGCCATGGCCGATTTGATGGAGGCCTGCCGGTTTGGAAACCCGAAAGCGCGTGCTATTTATCTGATGCAGTCGGGGCGTCTCTCTTCCGGTGATTATACACTGCCCGAGATCGCTTCCGAGCTTAGTAAGAATAATTTTTATCTTGAAGAGATTATAGCCAATTTTCAGACTACCGATGAAGCAGCATATAAATGGATGCGTCGTGCATCCGATCACGGCAGTCCGACTGCAGCGTGCATACTGTCTCAGATTCCCGACCGCGATGCAGTAGATGCCTTGGGTGATTTGAAACTGGCTGCAGAGCGGCACAATGTGCTGGCTATCTACACCTATGGTTTATTCCGCTATCAAGGTGATACTGTATGTGAAGGCTATCAGAACAACCCTCAAGAAGCAAAGCGGTATCTGCAATTAGCTGCCATGCTGGGCTCGCCGGAGGCTGCGGCCAGCTTAGCAGAGTTTTATGCCATAGGTAATTTTGAAGGTGCATCGCCTGCTCGTATTTATCGTCTGTTCGAGTTTGCTGCCCGATATGGTTTGCCGAACGCCATTGCCGGTGTAGGGTACTGCAAAGTCTTGGGTGCCGGTGGCGAAAGAGACGTGGAATCAGGCCTTAAGATGATGATGTATGCCCGCGATAAGGGTGACTTGTGGGTCAACAGGGCTTTGGCAAGTCTGTATTTTAATGGTTGTCCGGGGGTAAAACCCGACCTTCGGAAAGCTTTGGATTACCTCTCGGCAGATGCTGTGCAAGGTGGTGTTTACTCCTACGCCATTGCAGCAGGCCTGGCAGCGGTCGGCACTTCCGAGGACCCGCCCGACCCATCGATGTCTGCTTATTATTTGGATTCGGTTATGCAAATACCCGAGATAGCCGATGCCGCACGCAGAGTTTATGACATCATTGTTACTACCAAAGAATGGCACTTCATGCCGAATTTGGAAAATGCAGCAAAATAATTGCAAATTCTCTTGATTTGAGAGAAAAAGCATTATAAGATAAAGGCATGCAGGATACGAGTACTTTCCGTGCGTGGGCAGAGGTAGATACCGATGCCATGAGACATAACCTCAATGTAGTGCGCCGCGTGATGCCCAATCACAGTCGCATGGCTATTGTGAAGGCTGAAGCCTATGGCCATGGGATTGAAGGTGTCGTAAAAGCGCTGGATGATGCTGATATACGTTTTTTCGGCGTGGCGACAGTGAGCGAGGCAGCCCGCATACAGGCCGCCGGCTGTAAAACGAGTCCTTTTATTCTCGGCCCCTGTTTTCCTGCAGAACGAGAGGCTGTTGTTCTGAATGGATGGAGAGCAGCACTGTGTAGCATTGAAGAAGCTGAGCATTATAATTCCCTGGGGCAACTTTATAACAAGAAAGTCAATCTGCACATCAATGTTGATACAGGAATGGGAAGGGCCGGTTTTTTGCCGCACGATATGCCGGGGCTGGGTGACAAATTACGCAAATTCGAGTGGCTTAATATCGAAGGCGTCTATTCCCATTTGTCCGCTGCATCTCAGGATATATCATTTACCCACACACAGATACGAGCATATGAAACGGCGGTACGAGAGTTGACCGTGAGCTTAGACTTGCCCTACCGTCATCTGTGCAGCAGCGCAGCAGTGTTTAACTATAAGGCCCCCAGCACCAACATGGTACGCTTGGGACGCATTCTTTACGGCTATTCCCCCATGCCTTCACCCTATAACAAGGAGCTGCGCAACACCCTCACGCTTTACAGCCGCGTCACCTTGCTCAGAGAATTACCCGATAACCACGGGGTGTCCTACGATCATACCTATATTACCCACGGCCCCACCAAGGTGGCCACCATCGGCATAGGGTTCGGTGATGGGTATCTTCATTATCTCTCGAATACCGGTGCACGCGTTTATCTCAACGGCGAGTATTGCCCGGTTCTCGGCCGTATCACTATGGATCAAATCATGGTCGATGTGTCGCATATGGATGGCGTGAAACCCGGTGATGTTGCCGAGATTATGGGCCCGCATGTGCCGTGGGCAGAGCTTACGGACCGCGCCAAAACCATCCCCAGCAACATTATCACCAGCATCTCATCACGCGTCCCTCGCGTTTATAAGCCCTAAGCTTGATGTAAAAAATAGCCGTTAGCTTCAAGTCTTGCTTGACAAGGCAGAGCTGCGGTGGTATAAATACTGCGTTACAGCCATGTTACAGGAATATTTTTCAGCTTTGATTCAGTTGGTTGCCGGTTTCGGATTTGCCGGCATGATCATTGTGCTCAGTGTTATTTTCGGACGTCGTGCACGTTTGCGTCCTGCACAAGATGTGCCTTATGAATGCGGTAACGTGCCTGAAGGTGATGGTGCCCCGGCATTCTTCTCCATCAAATATTACATGGTAGCCATCCTCTTCCTCGTTTTCGATTTGGAAGTAATTTTCCTGTATCCGTGGGCTCTCGGCTTCAAAGATTTTGTGGTCAACAATGCAGCTGCATTCGGTGCCATGACAGCCTTTATCGGGGTGTTGATGATTGCATATCTGTATGCATTGGGCAAGGGGGTCATCGTATGGCACCGTAACCCCAAACCTCGCGATTAATCCCACGGGAGTCGCATTTTCTATGATTTAATAGTTTTTACGGGCGGCTTCGGTATGAAGCCGCCTTTTTTTCTTAAATAAAACAAAGTAGGTTATGAGTACGGCCCTTACAAGAAGAGAGTATCTTGAAAAAGAAATGGCGCAGCGCATCTTGATTTTGGATGGTGCTCAAGGCACCATGATACAGAAACATCACTTGCAGGAGCTTGATTATCGAGGCGCTTTTTTTGCGGACCGCGCACAATACCCACAAGACCTAAAAAATAACAACGATGTTTTGGTGCTTACTCGCCCCGATATCATCAGAGACATGTGCGATCAATATCTCGCTGCCGGGTCAGATATTATCAGCACCTGTACTTTCTCTGCAACTTGCATCGGCCAGCATGAGTTTTTTCACCAATCCGCACCTTGTAAACACGACCAAACTTATTATGAAGAGGTGCTGGCAGATGCTGCACTTGCCGCTTTGGTGCGGAAAATGAACATAGAGGCCTGCCGCATTGCACGTGAGGCAACGACTGCGGCCGAATCCGCAGATGGCCGTCCTCGTTTAGTAGCCGGCTCCATTGGGCCTATGGCCGTGACGGCATCTCTCTCTCCGGATGTGAACGACCCCGGCTATCGCGCCATTTGTTTTGACCAGTTGCGCCGTGCTTATAGAGAACAAGTAATAGCCTTGGCCGATGGTGGTGCTGATATTTTATTGCTGGAGACCATTTTTGACACATTGAATGCCAAGGCATGTTTATTTGCCATAGACGAACTGAGAGAAGAGAGAGAGCTGCCTCCCGTCATGATCAGCTTCACCATAACCGACCGCGCCGGGCGAACTCTCAGTGGGCAAACAGTGGAAGCATTCTGGCACTCCGTGCGCCATGCAAAGCCGCTTTCCATCGGTATCAACTGTGCATTGGGTGCAGATTTAATGCTGCCGTTTGCGCAGAAGCTCAGCAGCATAGCAGATTGTGCCGTCAGTATGTACCCCAATGCCGGCTTGCCCGACCCCCTCAGCCCCGGCGGGTATGCGCATACGGCCGAACATATGGCCGGTATTCTCAAAGATTATGCAGAGCAGGGCTTGCTCAATTTTGTTGGCGGTTGCTGTGGCACAACACCCGAATACATAGCAGCCATACGAGAAGCGGTAAGCGGATATGCCCCTCGCAAGATTAAGCCCCACGAGACAGATGGCACACTATATTTGGCGGGTTTGGAGCCCTGTAGTCACCATCGACGTGACGGTATTTTGTTTGTAGGCGAGCGTTGCAACGTGGCCGGGTCTCCCAAGTTTGCTCGCTTGATACGTGAAGGTAATTATGAAGAGGCGGTAGAGATTGCCCGTACACAGGTGCAAAAGGGGGCCAAGGTGCTCGATTTTTGCTTTGATGACGGCATGATAGATGGTCCCGCCGCCATGACTCGCTTCTTAAACCTCGTCGCGGCTGAACCCGATATAGCCGGAGTTCCTTGCATGATTGATTCATCAAAATGGGAGGTTATTGAAGCCGGTTTGCGTTGTGTGCAGGGGAAGGGAATTGTCAACTCTATCTCCCTGAAAAACGGCGAGGAAGAGTTCTTGCGCCAAGCTCGTATCATTCGCCGCTACGGCGCGGCTGTTGTTGTTATGGGGTTTGATGAAAATGGGCAGGCTTGTGGTTACGATGACCGCGTTGCCATTGCTCACCGCGCCTACGAATTATTGACTCAGAAAGTGGGTTTCCCTGCAGAAGATATCATTTTCGACCCCAACGTGCTTACTGTTGGTACCGGCATTGCAGAGCATGCCAACCATGCGCTGCATTTCTTCCAAGCAGCAGCAGAAATCACCCGCTGTCATCCGCTTTGCCATATATCGGGAGGTATTTCCAATGTTTCTTTCTCGTTCCGTGGAAACAATCCGGTGAGAGAGGCCATGCACAGCGCTTTCTTGCACCATGCCGCCCTCGGGGGGCTGGATTTATGCATTGTCAATGCAGCATTGATGACTGATTATGATACCATACCTTCGCACCGCCGTAAGTTGGTGGAAGAGGTGTTACTCAACAGTGCGGAGGATGCTACCGAGTGCCTGATTGCCTATGCGCAAGAGCTTGCGGAGGCCAAGGCCGCTCTCAAAGCTGCAGGGGCAGGGGCTCCCGCGCCGGTTGCCAAGAAACAGGCTGATTGGCGTTCTCTTACCGTGCAAGAGCGCTTGGCCCATGCTTTGGTAAACGGCATTACCGAGCATATTGAGGCCGATACGCAGGAGGCTCTGGGGGTATGTGGCTCTCCCTTGCAGGTAATTGAAGGCCCCCTCATGGATGGCATGAAGCAGGTGGGCGAGCTGTTTGGCAGCGGTAAAATGTTCTTGCCCCAAGTGGTAAAAAGTGCCCGTGTGATGAAACAAAGTGTGGCCGTTCTCACCCCCTTGCTCGAGTCTGCTCAGGCCGGTCAAAAGGCTGCTGCCACCGTGGTGCTGGCAACGGTTAAGGGAGATGTACATGACATCGGTAAAAATATCGTCAGTGTGGTGCTCTCGTGCAACGGTTTTCGCGTAGTAGATTTGGGGGTGATGGTTCCCAAGGAGCAAATCATTGAATGCGCCTTGCGAGAAAAGGCTGATTTGGTGGCGCTCTCGGGGCTGATTACGCCGTCTTTGGATGAAATGGCTGCCGTGGCCGCTGCCATGCAAGCTGCCGGTATGAATACCCCGCTGTTGGTGGGAGGTGCTACCACAAGCCCGCTGCATACGGCGCTCAAGCTGGCACCCCATTATCCTGCCGGAGTTGTCGTGCAAACGGCGGATGCCTCTACAATAGTACCCGTTGCTACGGCGCTTAGTGGTAGCACTAAGGCGTCATTTATTGCAGATTATAAAACGGAGCAAGCTCGCTTATGTGCTGAGTTTGAGCAAAAAGAGATGCCTTTGTTCAGCCTGACAGATGCTCGAGCCCGTGCCTTACAATCTAAGGCTACACAACCGCGCCCGCAACGGACCGGGATATTCACCGTAGGTGTGCCTGCCGGGTGCTCTTGCCACCATCCGCAACCGGATTTCCCCCTTACGTGGCAGCAATTGCTTGATAAGGCGGACTGGAGCATCACCCTGCGCACGTTCGGTATGCATGCTGCTCGCACAGAGGAGAAAAAGCAGGAGGCTGATAAACTGCGTGCCGATGCAGAGGCTATTTTGAAACGCGCTTTGGCAGAGAACCGCATACAAGCCCGCTCCTGTTTCGGTATATGGTCTGCTTCTCGCCGTGAGGATGATATTGAGGTGCAGGGGGGAACGGTGTTGCACACCCTGCGTCAGCAGAAAGTCAGCGATAAATCGCGTGTTGCTCTTGCTGATTTTGTTTGTGCATCAAACGGTTATGTTGGTGCTATGCAAATGGCTATCACCGGTGCAGATGAGTGGAGCACCGAGCTCAACGCCGCCAATGACCCCTACAACGCGCTGCTGATAGCGGCCGTGGCCAACATGTTGGCCGAGGCCTTGGCTGAGTGCACTCAGGATTGTGTGGAACAAGTTTGGCCCGTTGCCGGTTCTACCATGGTTCGCCCTGCATGTGGGTATCCCTCCCAGCCGGACCATCAGGAGAAACGCACGGTGTTCTCCTTGCTGAATGCCTCCGCCCTCACCGGCACCACGCTTACAGAAACATGTATGATGCAGCCGGCCTCTGCCATCTGTGCCCTCATCTTCAATCACCCCGAGGCTCGCTATTTTGCAGTGGGCCCCATTGGTGAGGACCAGCGTGCAGACTACGAGACCCGCAGTGGGCATAAGCTACCGCAGTAAAAATTGATCAGGTGAGAGATTTTAGCGCATTGGTGGCGTATTCGTCCCCTTGGTCGGCTGCCTTTTGGTACCAGTAGCATACTGTCTCTTTGTCTTCCGGTACGCCCTTACCCTCTTCGTAGCAGTGGGCTAAGTTAACTTGAGCTTTTACATAGCCTGCTTCTGCGGATTGGGTATACCAGTAAATGGCTTCCTCCATATCAACAGGTCTGCCTATGCCATCTGCGCAGCAGACCCCTAAATTGAATTGAGCGGAGCTGTTGCCACCGTTTGCCGCGAGTCGGTAAAAGTGCAAGGCCATATCCATATTGGCCGCGCAGCCTCTGCCGTAGTGATAGGCAATGGCCAGGTTGTATTGAGCCCCGGGGTGCCCTTGCTCGGCGGCTTTCCGGTACCACTGCATGGCTTCTTCTTCATCGGGGGAACAACCGATACCGCTTGCCACGGCGATACCGTATTGGAACTGCCCCTCTGCGTTGCCGGCCTCTGCTGCCTTTTTGTACCACTCAGCTGCTTTTTCTGCATCGTCATAGATCCCCGTGCCGGTGCGGTATGCCTGGGCCACTTCAACATACGCATCTACATAATCGTCAAAGGCGGCCATTTGAAAGTACATGAAAGCCGTTATAGGGTCCTTTTCTCCCCCAAGACCGAATTTGTGCATCATCCCTAATGAGTAGAGAGCCGGAGTAAAATCATTGTCTGCCGCTTTCTCAATGAGCTCTCGGGCAAGTTCGTAATTTTGCGGAACCCCATCCCCATAACGGTACATATTACCCAGCATGTGGTTTGCCGTATCATTACCATGTTCTGCCGCCTGATAAAACCAGTATGCTGCCTTGCCGGGATCTCTTTTAACTTTTTCACCGTTCAGGTAGGTAAAGCCCAACCGCACCTGAGCCTCCGTTTGCCCGTTTTCGGCTGCTGCTGTTAACCATCGCATACCTTTTTTTCTGTCCTGCGTGGGCGACGCATCCGAAAGGTAATAAAGGGCGAGTAGATACTGCGCTTTTGCATGGCCCTGATCTGCTGCTTTTGTGAACCATTTAATGGCTTCTTCTTCATCGGGCGGGGTGCCGATTCCCTCTTGTAAATTAATGGCGTAGACAAATTGAGCCTCGTCCAGACCATTTTCCGACGCCATCAGGTACCACAGGTTGGCAAGCTCCTGGTTCTGCGGCAGTATTTCACCTTTTTCATACCACAAAGCCAAATTGAATTGAGCATCGGGGTGTCCTTGATTGGCTGCTTTGCGTTCCCAATAAATGGCTTTCTCCGCATTGGTTTTTACGCCGAGCCCTTCGTTGTATATTATGCTCAAATTATGCTGCGCATGGTGGTCGTTTTGTTTGGCTGCCTTCTGCATCCAGTCTCTTGCTGCTTTGTAATCTGGCGCAACAATTTTTCCTTCCAGATACATGATACCCAGTTGCCGCTGTGCAATATCCAGGCCTGCTTCCCCGGCTATGGTCATCCATTTGATGGCTTTTCCCATATCTTGCGCTACCCCTTTACCTTTTGCATAGCAATCCGACAAATGATAGCAGGCTAAGGTGTAACCTTTATCTGCTGCTTTTCGCAGCCAGGTTGCTGCTTCTTCTCGGTATTCATCCGTTGGCAGCGCATCCTTGAGCAACAGCCCTAAAATATACATAGCCTCCGTGTGTTCTTCCTCGGCAAGCATCCTGAAATAGTGCAGGGCTCTTTGCAGGTTATCGCCATCGTTGGCGTGTCGCATATAATGTTTGGCAATGGTGAGCAGAAGATTGCTTTTTTCCGACTCCGGGGAGCCCTGTTCTGCACTTGAATTTTTGCATTTCATAGGTGTTCTAAGTAGGTTTATTTTACTAACTGAATGATACGGCATTCGCATTTTAAGTCAAGCACTTTATTGTGGTTTATCCTACTTTTTGCTTGCAATGTTTCGCAGGAATAGGTAGAATACTGGGCGTACCGACAGTACTACGATTTTATTATGAAACCTACACTTCTTGTTCTCGCAGCAGGTATGGGCAGCCGTTACGGTGGCCTTAAACAGCTGGACCCCATGGGGCCCAATGGTGAAGTTATCCTTGATTACTCCGTGTATGATGCCATCCGTGCCGGTTTCGGCAAGGTTGTTTTCATCATCCGCAAGGATTTTGAGGAAGCTTTCAAGAGCCAAGTCGGCGCTCGCTTTGCCGACAAGATTGAGGTGGATTATGCATTCCAGTGCTTGGATGATCTGCCCGAGGGGTACAGCGTGCCCGAGGGTCGCGTAAAGCCTTGGGGTACTGCCCACGCTCTGCTTGCCGCCCGCAATGTGGTTAAGGAGCCGTTCGGCGTGGTGAATGCAGACGATTTCTATGGAGCAGATGCTTTCGTGAAGGCTGCTGAGTTCCTTACCGCCGAGCCCGGTTGCCCCTGCAAGGAGCACTACGGCATGATTGGCTATCCCCTTAAAAACACCCTCAGCGACCACGGCGATGTAAACCGCGGTATCTGCGGCATTAAGGATGGTTATCTGGACAGCGTGGAAGAGTACACCAAGATTAAGATGGAAGAAGACGGCGTATGCCGTGGCGATAGCCTCAGCGGTGAGCGCAAACCCGTCGACCCCGAAGAGCTCGTTTCCATGAATTTCTGGGTATTCCCCGCCAGTTTCATCACCCGCATTGGTGAGCACTTCAACCACTTTATGGCTGAGCATGGAGCAGAGCTGAAGAGCGAGTGCTACATCCCCACTGTTGTCGATGAGCTGATTCACAACGGCAAGGCTGATTGCAGTGTTATCAAGACCACCGCTAACTGGTTGGGTGTTACCTACCCGAGCGACAAGCCCGCCGTGGTAGAGAGCATTGCCAAGCTGGTTGAGGATGGAGTATACCCCGCCAAACTCGGTTAATTTTCTGAGATTATGTACGACATCAAATCCATATCCGGTCTGTTTGACCTCCGTGGCGACTTTGTTTGCGGGGCTTCTTACGGTTCCGGTCATATCAATGACACCTTTCGTGTTATCGTAGACCAGGCCGGTCTGCGTGTAAGCTACATCTTGCAGCGTATTAACAGCAACGTATTCAAGCAACCCATCCCGCTCATGGAAAACGTGAAGCGTGTTACGGATGAAGCGCTTCGTGTGCTGTTAGAAGAGGGCTGCAAGGAGGCCTACCGCCGTACCCTCACCATCGTCAATGCTAAGGACGGCAAGCCCTACGCACAGGATGCAGACGGCAATGTATGGCGCGTATATCCCTTTATTGAGCGTGCACGCACCTATGATATGATTGAGAACCCCGGCCAGTGCATCGAGGTTGCCCGTGCTTTTGGTAATTTCCAGAAGCTTGGTGCCAATCTTCCCGGCGCTCCTCTGTTCGAGACTATCCCCGATTTCCATAACACCACTAAGCGCTTCAAGAACTTCCAGACCGCTTTGGCTGCGGATGCTTGCGGGCGTGCTGCAAGTGTGCAAAAGGAAATTGACTGGTTCCTCTCCCGAGAGGCCGATTGCCATAAGGTTGTAAACTACCTTGCCGGTGGTGAACTTCCCCTGCGTGTTACCCACAACGACACCAAGCTTAACAACGTTATGCTTGATGACGTAACAGGTGAGGGCATCTGCGTGATTGACCTCGATACCACCATGCCGGGCTCCTCCCTGTATGACTTCGGTGATATGATTCGCACCTCTACTTCTCCCGCTGCAGAAGACGAGAAGAACACCTCTCTCGTAACGATGCGTATGGAGTACTTCGAGGCACTTGCCAAGGGGTATTGCGAGGCGGCAACCTTCCTTACTCCGTTGGAAAAAGAGTTGCTTCCGTTCTCCGGTAAGTTGCTTACCATGGAGTGTGGTATGCGCTTCTTGACTGACTACTTGGAGGGTGATACTTACTTCAAGATTAAACGCCCCGAGCACAATTTGGACCGCTGTCGCACCCAGATTGCCCTCGTTGAGTCCATCGAAGCTCAAATGGACGCTATGATGAAGGTTGTAGAGAAATACTGATTTCTTGATACATTACTGATACATTTGAAAGCGCCGCTGATTTACCAAAGTCAACGGCGCTTTTATTTGTTACATAAAACTTAATTTTCGTCATAAAATTGTAATTTTTAAGGAAATGGCTTGACATGCCCGCTGCCCTGAGTATAATTTTTCGCGCGCTGCGACGGTAACGCAGCCTATAAGACTATGAAAGCTGATCTGCATCCTAAATACAATCCTGTAGTGTTCGTGGACATCACCACGGGCCGCCGCTTTGTCACTCGCTCCACCGTTACCTCCGCCAAAACTGAGGTTATCGATGGTGTAGAGCACTATGTGATTTCTTGCGGTATCACCTCCGACTCTCACCCCTTCTTCACCGGTAAGAACCAATTCGTTGACACCGAGGGTCGCATCGATAAGTTCCAGAAGCGTTTCGGCTCCGTACGCCGCGCCAAGAAGCCGACTCTTTCTTAAGTCTGCAAGCGCAGTTGAATGCGCACAAGTTAATGTCTTTTCGAAAGGCTGCCGTGTTAAACATGGCAGCCTTTTTCATTACTTGACAACATTCTGCATTGAAAGATTGTTCAATTATGGTAAGATGTGTGAGCAAGTATATCATCTCGTAAGGTTATGTTAAAAAAACATCTTTTACCCTTAGTACTATCGCTTTTGCCCTTGGGGTCTTTTGCCGTCACTATAGAACCGGCAACACCTGTAACAAGCCAAGGGACAACACACCCATACTTGCGCAGCGAAGTGTATCCACGTTGGTCGGAATACACACCCCAAACTTTACGAGCGGAAAAAGAACGAGTGATTGCCGACGCTAAAGAACAGCTGGCAAAAATCAGCAACTTATCGATAGAAGAAACTTGTTGGGAGAATACCTTTGGTGCTTTCGATAAAGCAGTTACCCCCATAGAATATTTGGGAGGCGTCCTTTCTACGCTGTCAACCATGGGGCTCAACGATGAATATGAAACCATTTTCGTTGAATGTGTCAAGGAATACGTGGAATTGTTTCACGATGAAAAACTTTGGCATGTACTGAAAAGCTCTGCAGAACAACCATGGGTTAAAGATCTCTCACCCGAACGCCAATGTGCTGTTAAGCAACTTTGCAAGATATTCAAACAGCAGGGTGCTCATTTGTCGGCCTCCGGTCGAGAACGTGCAGTGCAAATTGCTGCCATCATTACGGAATTGTCATTTCAATATGAGCAAAATATACGCGCTGCAAATGAGGCCGCACAATGGCATTATATCGGCAAACCCAGTTTACTGTCCGGAATCCCTTCCAGCGTGCTCCGTCGTGCCAGAAGCAATGCTAAATCTGCAGGGGTGAAAGGGTATATATTTTGCTATACCGATGGCACATTGTATGACGCCATGACACTGTGTCGCACAGAAGAAATGCGCAAATCAGCGTGGGAGGTATGGGCTGCAATCAATAGCCCCTATATGCAAGAAAATGAGCAGATACTGGCACAATTTCTGGCAATCCTTCATGAATGGGCTACTCTGAACGGGACGTCATCTTATGCTGATTTTACTACACAAGACCGCATGTTACCAACGGGTGCGGCAGCTCTTTCTTTTGTTGATGACTTAATGCATCGCATTAAACCTGCTTTTGATGCAGAAGTAGCCGAAATGCTTCGCCTGTATAACGCTGCTACTCACAAGCAGGTGCAAACTCTCCCGCCGTGGGACTTGCCTTATGCTCAGCGTTTATACAAAGAGGCCCATCCCCTTACGACCTCGAACGAAGTATCCGATTGCTTTTCAAGAGAAAATACACTTCAGGCCGTTTTTTCGCTGTACGGTACCTTGTGTGGTGTAGGCTTTAGCGAACGGGTGACATACTGTGCTACATCAGAAACCATTGCCCCGGCACCGGATGTTGTTGAGGTATGGCATCCTTCGGTGCGTTGTTTTGATGTATACGATAAACAAAGCTCAGAATTGCTCGGTATATTGTACCTGGACCTTTTCTCGCGACCTAACAAACGACAAGGAGCTTGGGTAAATTTTCTCCGTCCCGCAGTCTCAGAAGCTGATGGTAAAAATAACCCACCTCCTATCGTTGTTGCGAACTTTAATTTCAACCCCGAAAATTCTCATTCGTTGAGTCATTGGGAGGTAGAGTCCTTATTTCATGAAATGGGGCACGCTATGCACGATATTTTGGGCAAAGCTTGCATTACTTATTTGAGTGCTCCATATGTAGAGAATGATTTTATCGAGTTTCCCAGTACTCTTTCAACATATTGGGCCATGCATCCGGTAGTGTTGGCTGCTTGTACGTATCAAAGCGAAGATGAACTGCCTGTTCCAACCCTGCCGTTTGTAGAATTCTGCCGTGGTAAACACAAAGTCTACGCCATGGATTTAATGGCCTCTTTACGAGATGCTCGATTGGATATTGAAATGCATTTGTTCTACGAACAAAAGTTCAAGGGACGCAACTTGCATGAGGTAGCTTATGCTGTGCTTCAGCCTTGGGAAGCGCCGCTAACCTCAATGACTCCTTGCTTTGTTTTAAAAATACCTCATTGCGTATCAAATAATTATGCTTGCGGTATCTATTCCTATATTTGGAGCGATGTATTAGCTGCCGACGTATTCAGTCGTTTTGAAGAGTACGGAGTATTGAACCCTCAAATCGGCGGTGAATATCGCCGAACCATTCTTGAAAAAGGAGCAACCATGCCGGCTGCTGATATGTTACGATTATTCTTGGGACGCGCCCCTCGTATTGAACCGTATTTGAAGTATAAAGGAATTACCCCTGCTGTAGATAAGCAATAAATCTCTTACTTATGACGAAAATTCGCCAATTATTATTGATTGCAGCGGCGTTTGCCGGAGTCTGCTCAGCACAATATCAAGAGCATTCGCCGATAACGGTTACCGCGCCTAAGGATGCGCACCCGTTTTTCCGTAGCCAATCGATGCCGCGGTGGTCGCAACTGACGCCGGAGCAGGCATTGGCAGATGCCCGCGAAGCCGTACGTCTTACGCGCGAGCGTATTCAAGCTATTCTCACCATTGCACCCGAGGATGCTACTTTTGAAAACACCTTTCTTGCTGTGGATGAAGCCACAGACGAGTTGCAATGCGTGCTCTTGTCTATTCAACATTTGACCTATGTCGCCGACAGTGAAGAGAACCGCGCCGCATTGGAAGAGATAGCACGACTACTGACTGACTGTACGGCCGAAATCTTCTGTAATGAACGTTTGTGGACCTTGATGCAACACGCAGCGACCCCCGAAAAAGCAGCGCGCCTTTCTCCCGTAAAACAGCGTGCCATGCAGCAGTGCATTGATATCTTTGTTGACAACGGTATCAACCTTTCTGCAGAGAAAAAGGCCGTTAAAACGGAACTTGAGAAAGAAATGTTGCAACTCAGCATGTTGTATGAAAAGAATTTGCAAGATTTTACACAAACGTGGGAGCTTCATATCACCCAAGCTGACGAGCTGATGGGGGTGCCGCCGGAAATCATGGAGGCATTGGCTTTGGCTGCTCAAGAAACCGGCAGAGAAGGATGGTTAATTACGCTCAGGGATGAAACTGCCCCGTCTGTTATGGCGTTTTGCACTGTCGAAGCAACACGCAAGAAGTGCTGGCATGCAATCTATGGGTTTGGAGTAGGCACGCCGTATGACAATGTGCCCGTTATCGAGGCTTTGATGGAAAAACGACAAGCGTTTGCCGAGTTATTAGGTTTTAAAAACTTTGCCGATTACGAGGCCCGCACTCGCATGGTGCATAACGGAGACGCCGCATTGGCCTTTGTTGATACCATGATAGCCTTACTGAAACCGGCTTATGATGAAGAAAGCAGGGAGATGCTCGCCGCATATGGCCAATTCCTCGGGCAT
The DNA here is from genome assembly GCA_015062055.1 of Akkermansiaceae bacterium. Classification (GTDB taxonomy): domain Bacteria; phylum Verrucomicrobiota; class Verrucomicrobiia; order Verrucomicrobiales; family Akkermansiaceae; genus Akkermansia. Next base: position 15,966 of record SUVK01000026.1, on the reverse strand, counting down.
CCTGTCACGAAATTGCAACCGTGGGATGAATTGCAAGCCATGAGTATATACTTAGGTCATAAAAGCACGAATGTTTCCATGATGCTTCATGCCTATCTTACATGCGAAGATGTGATTAACGGTATGTTCACCGTTTATGGTGAGCTGCTGGGTATCGAAATTAAGGAGCTGCCGTCTGCATACGTTCAACCCGGGGAAACTTGCCCGGAGGGGGTGATTGAAGTTTGGCATCCCGATGTCAAGAGCTATGCCATGTACGATAAAGATAGCGGCACGTGCCTGGGTGTTTTTTATTTTGACCTGTACCGCAGGGCCGATAAACGCAGTGGTGCTTGGTGCGCCCCGATACGCTTGGCAACCCCCGGTCCCGGTGGAGAAATTGTCGAGCCTCATGTAGTGGCTTTGGTGTCCAATTTTGCCCCGCCTTACCCTGGCCAACCCAATCTCATGGTGCATGATGATGTCATAGTGCTGTTTCACGAGTTTGGTCATATGCTCCACCACCTGATGTCTCATACCGAACTTAAAGGACATTGTGCCATGGGTATTGCTTGGGACTTTTCGGAGTTCCCCAGTACTTTATCCGAAAACTGGGCGTGGTCTCCCGAGGTTTTGTCAACCTTTGCCCGCCATTACAGCACGGGGCGCCCTTGTCCGCAAGTTATACTCGATTATTTGGTCGATAGTCGCTCTATATTACGCGCCACCACCTATATGGATACCTTACGCAAAGCGAAACTCGATTTAGAGATTCACATCAATTATCAAGATAAGTTCAAAGGTAAATCAATAGATGAAGTGTCACATGAGTTAGCCAACGCTTGCCAATTGCCGTATGAGTCTGTGCCGTATTCACCGTTGCGCAATCTGCCTCATTGTTTTTCGGGTGGATATTCTGCCGGTGTTTATAGCTATATATGGTCCGAGGTAATGGCCGCAGATGCCTATACCGTCTTTGCCGAGCATGGTATGATGAATCCCGAAATAGGCAAAAGATACCGCGAAACCATTCTCGAAAAAGGTGATAGCATACCTGCAGATGAACTCTACAGAATGTTCATGGGGAGAGACCCTGAGCCGGGTACTTTCTTGAAAGTGCACCAACTTAACCGTTAATCGTTACATGAAACGCATCTCATATACATTGATTGTCGGAGCAATTTTAGCGCTTTTTCCGTCGGTTTCAGCGCAAACCGATGTGCCACCACCGCATACGGTGCCGGCCGAAGTAAAGCATCCTTTGTTTCGCACGCAGCTATACCCCGCGTGGTCTGCCATGACCCCCAAACAAGCTGTTTTCGACACGGAAGCTGCTGTATTGATTGCACAACAGCAGGTTGATGCTATTTGCAATCTTTCGCCGGAACAGATGACCTTCGAAAACACCTTTCTGGCCTTTGCCGACGCAATGTCGGAGCTAGAGCAAACCCAGCAATACATGCACCATCTTATCGCGGTGAGAGACGACCCTGTTTTGCAACAGGTTCAGGCGTACTTAATGGGGGCTCTTACTCAGTTTGATGCTCAACTCATGCAAAATGAACGCCTTTGGCAAGTGATAAAAACGGCTTCCGAGCAACCTTGGGTGCAACATCTCTCACCTGAGCAAAAGATGATTGTCGATCAAACCGTGCTCCATTTTGTACACAGCGGCGCCGCACTCAATGATGAGCAGAAAAAACGCAAGGCCGAAATCAATCTCGAGCTGGGTAAACTGGCCATGTTGTATGGTCGCAATGTGCAAGAAGCCACGGCTGCTTGGTCGTTGCTTATCACCGACCCCGAGCAGTTGAGGGGACTGCATCCTGCCCGAATGGCGGTGGCTCAGCAAGAAGCCGTGGCACGCGGGCTCTCAACACCTGACAAACCTGCATGGCTCATCACGATTAACTCGGGTTTGGCGATGGATGTTGTTGCAACCTGCAACGTAGCCGAGACTCGCCGTCAGTGTTGGTATGGGATTAAGAGCCCCGGCGCGGGGACTCCGTATGATAATGCGCCGATTATCGCAGCTATGATGGCACTGCGCCATGAGTATGCTCAACTTATCGGCTACGAGAATTATGCCGACATGAAGGCTGCCACTCGTATGATGAAAGATGGCCGCGCTGCACTCGACTTTGTTGATACGATGATGCGCGAGCTGAAACCGGCATTTGATAAGGAAAACGCCTTGCTGTTGGAGTACATGTCTCAGCTCACGAATGAGCGGGGCACTACCATAAACCCGTGGGATGAGCGCAAATATGCCTCAATGATGGCGGGCGAGCACTACGCGTTCAACACGGCTTCCGTACGCCCCTATTTAGAAAAAGAACGTGTAGTGCAGGGGCTTTTTTCCCTCTGTCGTAATCTATTAGGGGTCACTTTTACCGAGCTGCCTACGGTGTTCGTGCAAAGTGGGCAACAAGCGCCTGCCGATAAAGCCGAAGTTTGGCATCCCGACGTCAAACTCTATGCTGTGCATGATTCTCAGACCGGGCAACATCTCGGCTCCTTCTACCTCGATTTACACCCTCGGCCCGGAAAACGCCCCGGTGCATGGTGCATGCCTTTACGCATGGGAGATGCAAATGAGCCTCATGTTGCCGCCTTGGTTGCTAATTTCGGCTCTTCTGCACCCGGTCAGCCCGTATTGTTTTCACATCCTGAGCTGCAGATATTCTTCCACGAGTTCGGGCATATGATGCATTATATGTTGGGGCATACACGCTACCGTCGTCACTGCAGCCCCTCCGTCGAATGGGACTTTGCCGAGATGCCCAGTCAATTACTCGAAAACTGGGCATGGGAGCCCGAGGCGTTGGCTACCTTTGCTTTCCATTATCAGACAGGAGAACCCATACCGCAGGAATATCTGCAAAAACTTGCAGCCAGTCGATTCTTTATGCCGGCCTCTAACCATATGCGCTCTCTTTGCATCGCCAAACTCGATTTGGAAATGCACATGAATTATGCAGAAAAATTCGCCGGTAAAGAGCTCGATGTGGTTGCGGCAGAAATGCTGGCTCCCTTCACGCCGCCATATTCCGTACAGGTGCCCTGCGTGATGCGCAATCTCATGCACTGTTTTCAAGGCGGATATGCGGCCGGTTACTACACTTACAAATGGTCCGAAACCCTTTCTACAGATGCCTTTATGCGCTTCAAAAACGATGGCGTCTTGAATGCGGAAACCGGTGGTGCATATCGCAGATGTATTCTAGAAAAAGGCGCCTCTAAGCCGGCGGCCGTCCTCTACCGCGATTTTATGGGGCGCGATGCCGACCCCGAAGCGATTCTCAAATACCAAGGGCTTAAGTAATGCACTAAAAACAGCTATCAAAAAGGCCTCAATTCTAAAACATAATCGCATTGAAAAGGCCAGCCTTGTTTTATGAATTGGGGCTTTATGGCATAGTTACCTTTAATGCCGTCGGAGATAATTTGCGGCTGTAGTCTGTTGTTACCTCTTATCTTGGTAAACATGATAGTTGCATTGTATTGAGGCACGGAAAGGAACTCGAATTTATCGTCTTCGAAGTATAAGAAGAAATGCAACTGAGCTTGAATGGTGTAGTCGATATTCGGTGCGGGGTGATAGGTAATTTCGGGGTTATCCCAATCGTATGTGGCAAATAGTCTGTAGCCCGCAAAATTGGGCTTGTCAGGGGCGTTATTTTTGATTCTCACTTGCCCGTTTTCTTCTACAAGCTCCATTCTGATGGTGCCGATGTATTCATCTATAAAATGTGTATCGTATAAAACGACTTCTCCGTAGACACCGTTTTCAGAATGTACGCGTCTGTTGAATGTGCAAGATGCGAGCAACAGCACACTCAAACAGAAAAGAGCATGAATATAACACTTCATTCTACCCCATCATTCTACTATAGCAGAACCGATGAAGCAAGGTCTAAATTCATTTCTTCTCAGGTGCTACTCAATCGCCCGTAGGTGTAACTCCCTTTTTTAATGCCTCTGCAAAAGAGTCCGGTAGTCCGGTGTGGCATATTTTAGCAGCAGCAACGTCTACATCATACTCCACACGCCGCAAGGAAAGAGTGCAGGCATCGGTGTCGAGTACGGCGTAGGCTGCTTTCCAATTATAGTCTCGAGGTTGCCCGACGGAGCCGGGGTTGATGAGATAGCGGCAGCCATCTTCTATCTCAACAGTGCAGGTATTGTTATCGCCGTACACGGCCGGAATGATGCCGATGCTCTCGTTTTCTTCTTTGAAAACCGTTGCTCTGTGTGTATGCCCGAAGAAACAGAGTTGCCCCTCGAACGCAGCAAATGCCTCTCGTGCTGCCGGTATGGTGCCGATTCGCTTCCACTCTTCTTCTTGTACAGGTGAGGCATGAACCAGCGTAATGCCTTGCCAGACTACACGCAGGGGCAGGGGGCGTATGTAGGCTAAATGTTCGGCAGACAGCATGGCTGCGGTGCGATCCATCATTGCGGTATACAAGGGCACGCCGAACAAACCGCGATGCAGCAGGGCTTGCTCATGATTACCCCGCACTCCGGCATCGAATAGACGCATGGCCTGTTCTACACAGGCGGCGGGGTCTCCGTTGAAGCCGATGGTATCGCCCAAGCATAGATAATGCTCAGCAGAATGAGCTCGGGCATCTGCCAGCACGGCTGCAAGAGCCTCCATGTTGGCATGGATGTCTGACAAAATAGCAACGCGCATTACTTACGAAGCATATCTTTAAGGCGAGCCTTGAGGGCCGGAATACCATCGCCCATGGCCGCCGAGATGGGTAAAATCTCTACCTTGGGGAAACGTTGGCGCAGAATCTCCAGATTCTCAACGGCTGTGGGGTCATCCATCTTGTTGGCCAAGATAATCCAATCTCGCTCGGCCAACTCTTCGGAGTAAAGTTTAATCTCTTTGCGAAGCGTTTGAATGGCCTCAATGGGGTCGTGCTCCAACCCTGTCATGTCAACCACGAAGAGCAATACCTGGCAGCGCATAATGTGACGCAAAAACTCATGGCCCAAACCTCGGTTTTCGGACGCACCTTCAATAATACCCGGTATGTCTGCGACGATGCAACGGCTGTAGTCCTCAAACTCTACCACTCCCACAATGGGTTGCAGCGTAGTGAAGGGATAGCTGGCCACCTTGGGGGTTGCGCGAGAGATAGCTCCCAGCAGTGTACTCTTGCCGGCATTGGGGTAGCCCACTAATCCGGCGTCTGCTATACGGCGTAACTCGAAGAAGAATACACCACTTTCGGCCTCGGTTCCGTATTCAAACTTGATAGGGGCTTGATCTGTTGCCGTGCGAAAGTGCCAGTTACCACGGCCACCTTTACCACCCTGGCAAAGCACAAAACGTTCACCGGGTTCGGTAAGGTCAGCAATTTGCTCCAGTTCAATACCATCGCCCTCACGCTCCAGCCAGGTGGCTTCTTGCATGGTTGAGGCATTACTGCGGTAAACAATGGTACCCGGGGGAACCTTACCGATAACCGTTTTGCCGTCTCGTCCATGCTTACGGGCGTGCATGCCCGGCATGCCGTCGGTTGCTATCAGCTTGGGGTCATAAAAGTAATTGCGCAGATCATTCGTGCCGGTGCTTACCTCAAGAATGACACTGCCGCCGTCACCTCCGTCGCCACCATCGGGGCCACCACGGGGTACGAATTTTTCACGACGGAAACTGGCCAAACCATTTCCTCCTTTGCCTGCTTTGGCAAATATGCGAATGTTATCTACGAACATGGGCGTTACCGTATAGGAAAGAATGACTTTTGTCAAGACAAATCATAAATTGACACGTTTTCGACTTCTCTTATCATGATTTCAGCTTGAAAAACGGCAGTTAATCTGCTAGAATGTCCATCGAGCATATGAGTACCGAAAACACACCGATATATCTCCAAGAGAATCCGAGCAAAATTCAACGAATGTTCGGCGATTACTATCTGGAGTATGCATCGTACGTGATTTTGGAGCGTGCCGTGCCTCATATTGTCGATGGTCTTAAGCCTGTTCAACGACGCATTTTACACTCCATGGAGCGCATGGATGATGGTCGCTATAACAAGGTGGCAAACATTGTGGGAGATACCATGAAGTACCACCCGCATGGCGATGCCTCCATCGGCAGTGCTCTGGTTACTCTCGGACAAAAAGGTTTATTGATTGATACACAGGGTAACTGGGGTAATATCCTTACCGGAGACTCAGCGGCGGCTGCGCGTTATATCGAGGCTCGCTTATCTGCTTTTGCTAAAGAGGTGGTCTATAGCTCCAAAGTGACGGAGTGGAAGCTCAGCTACGATGGCCGCAACAAAGAGCCCATTGCTCTGCCCGTTAAGTTTCCGCTGTTATTAGCCCAAGGTGCACTCGGTATTGCCGTGGGTATGAACTGCCTGATTCTGCCGCATAATTTCAACGAAATCATCGAGGCTGCCATTCATTACCTGCGAGGTGAAGATTTTGTGCTGTACCCTGATTTCCAGACCGGTGGCCTGCTTGATGTTTCCGCATACAATGATGGCACCGGCAACAGCCGTTTGCGTTCTCGCGCCCGCTTGGATGTTTCGTCCAAACGCGTCATTCGTATTACCGAGGTTCCCTATGGCACCACGACTGATTCTCTGATAGAGAGCATCGAAAAGGCTATGGAGAAAGGTAAACTCAAGGTCGCCCGCATTGAAGACAATACGGCAGCCGAGGCTGATATTCTGATACACCTTGCGCCTGGTGCCGATGTTGAGAAAACATGCCATGCTCTCTATGCCTTTACCGATTGTCAAAAGAGTATTTCGCCGCGTGCTGTGGTGATTATGGACCGCAAGCCTGTGTTCATGGGGGTAAGCGAAATCCTCAAACACAACGTCGATTTTACCAAGGAAACCCTTCGCCAAGAGCTCGAGGTGCATCTGCACGAGCTTCAAGAAAGTTGGATGATTGCCAGCCTTGAGAAAATTTTCATCGAAAATCGCATCTATAAGGTATTGGAAGAGAGCGATAGCTGGGAGCAGTCCATCACCGAGATTGGGGAGCGATTAGAGCCCTTTGTCGTGAATTTCTGGCGTCCGGTAACACGAGATGATATTGTTCGCCTTACCGAGATTCGTATTAAGAAGATAGCCAAGTACGAAATACACGATGCTCTTAAGCATATTGCCGATTTAGAGGCAGAGATAGAACAAACCCGCAAGCATCTCGCGCAGCTCACTCGCTACACCATCCGTTGGTTTGAGAATCTGCGCAAAAAATATGGTGATGCCTGGCCCCGCCGCACCGAAATTACCACCTTCGACACCATGACACGCGCCGAGGCTGCCGTAGAAAACGAAACTCTCTACATCGATGAAGAAGGTTTTGCCGGGTATGGTGTTCGCAAGGGCGAGGCTGTCGAAAAATGCTCCACGCTCAGTGATATTCTTACCATTGACAGCCAGGGTGTACTGATGGTGCGCCGTGTACAGGAGAAGTTTTACGTTGGCAAAAAATTACTCGATATCAGAGTTTTGCGTCCCGGCGATGATTGGGTATTCAATATGATTTACCGCGATGGTAAAGACGGTATTACCTACGCCAAACGCTTCCATTTAGGTGGCTTTACCCGCGATAAGGAATACCAGCTCACACAGGGCACCAAAGGCAGCCGCATCTTCTTCTTCACCGCACACCGTACAGAAGAAGAAAGTGCTGAAATGCAGGTAAATGTCTACCTGAAAAATCAGCTCAAACGCTTGCGCCGTCCTATTCCTTACGACTTCGGGCATCTGCGCGTAAAAGGCCGTCAAGTGTTAGGCAATATTGTTACCAAGAACCCTGTTGAACGCGTGGCTCGCATCATGCCCGTTGCACCCGACCCGGAGACTCCGCCTGCTGAGGAAACGGAGGTTGCCATTATGCCGACTCCGGTTGTTGATGACACCACGACCACCGGAGGTGAAGCGATTACTCCTGCCGATACAGCTGCGGAGATTCATCCCCCGGCAGGACCTGCTGAAGACCCCACTGTGCTACAAATGGATTTGGGATTATTGTAACCACCTTGTAGTGTAGGGCATGGTTCTTACTTCAACCACGCCAAAAACTCGCGGTTGCCATCCATGCCTTTGATGGGGGAGTCTGCCACCCCCATCCATGTGCGGTGCAGGTCGTTTATCACAAAGTCACGGATTCTGTCTACCGCGCGTTGGTGCAGGGCGGGGTTGCGCACAATTCCGCCGGGGCCTATATCTTCCGGTTGCAATTCAAATTGAGGCTTTACCAGCACCAGCATATCGCCGCCTTCTTCCAGACAAGAGTATGCTGCCGGCAAAATACGCGTGAGAGAAATAAACGAAACATCGCTGACAATGAGCTGCACTTTTTCACCTAAATCTTCAGGTGTCATGTAACGTGCGTTAAAATGCTCCTTTACGATAACCCGCGGGTCGTTACGCAGCTTATCAACCAACTGGTCTACTCCGACATCGACAGCGTGCACGCGCGTTGCCCCGTTTTGCAATAGACAATCCGTAAAGCCACCGGTAGAAGCACCGATATCGAGGCATATTTTACCCACCGGGGAGACGGGGAACTCCTTAAGGGCTCCCTCAAGTTTAAGCCCGCCACGGCTCACGTAGCGAGGCTTGTTGTGCACCTCAATGTCGACATCATCCTCAATTTTTGTACCGGGTTTATTGATGACCTTGCCATCTACCGTTACATCTCCACTGAGGATGAGACGCCTGGCCTGCTCGCGGGAGTCGCAAAGCCCCCGCGCGGCAACAACAACATCGAGGCGCTGCTTAGCCATAATTAACGTCGGCGTTTAAGCGCACGGTTTTGTCCGGGCATAACAGGGTATTGCTCTTTTTGAGCCTGCGTTATGACGGACCGCGCTTTGTTGCCTTGAGGTTTGGGCTGTTCAAAAGTGGGCTGCACCTGAGTATTGGGCAACGAAGCCGTGGCTACTGTCGCTTTTTTGGGCGTCGGCTGTGGCTTGGGCGCCTCGATTACAGGCTTCGGAGCTACCACCTCTTTAACGACTTGCGGTGCGGCTTCTTTCTTTACTTCATGTTGCGGAAGAGTCTGCTGAATCAGGTGTTCTGGGATCGGCTCGGGCTTTGTCTCTTCAATTTTTAATTGAGGTTGAATTTGTTGGGCTCGTTTGCGGGCCGGTTTTACCTCTTTTTTCTTCATCTTCGGTTGAACCTGCTGAGTGGGTTCAGGAGAAGGTTTCTTAAAGGAGGGTTGCACTTGAGTGCTGGCGGAAGTAGTTGCTTTGGGTGCTGTTTGTTGATGTTGATTGCGCACCACGTTCGGCATTTTCCAGTTGGAATACGGAGATTCACATGCCGTAAGTGCTAAAAGGGCTACAGCTGCAGAATAAATTTTTATGTTCATGATAGTATCGAGGTATTATTAAGAATAACAAATTTGGGCGGCGTATGCTCCCATTGTCGTGAAAGCATATACAACGGTAAGAATGCACATCATACAGAAAATGAGGTCTTGCGTCGGGGGAACGTTGCGATCTTGAGTGTGTTTCGGTTTAAGACTGAGTATGACGACCGCAACGAATGCAACCCAACAAACGACGTAAATATTTTGCCAAGCATAATGTTGCAAAATGTCTGTTTGGGCTGTTTTTGCTAAAAAATAAATTGACTGCGGTAATATGGAGAGAATGGCGAACTCGGGGCGAAGAATCGGTTTGCCGTTGTTGTACAATCGTACCCACACAATGCCCCAGGTCAGCAAAATAGCCGGTGCAATGACCAGCCACAAAAGCCACCCGGTCCCAAGCATGTCTGTGAGCATTCTGCCACAACTGAGCAGAACCATCAGAGGCGTAAGCCAATACAGATACTTCAGCCTGTTCATGTTAAAAAAAAGATTAACCCACCCAGTTCCAAGTAATGGGAATTTCAATATCGGGGTGAAGACTGAGCATCGCGGGGCTTCCCAACACACATTGCTCAAGGGCCTCTTTGTGAGGATTGTCGGCGGGCAGGGGCACCGAGATAACCGTTTCTATGCGGGCGATACGTCGAGGGGAGGCACTCATCTCTTTACCGATTTCTATAGTGCAACCACTCAGGTTAAGACCTTTATCCTCAGCGTATATGCCCATAATCGTGGCCATGCAGGCAGCCATAGCAGAGCACATCAGGTCTGTAGGCGAGAAAGATTCGCCTTTGCCCCGATTATCAACGGGTGCATCCGTGTAAATTGTTACACCGCTCGGCCCATGCTGAAGCTGACAATGCAGCCCGCCCTGATAAGTCATATTGCATTTTACCATGTCGTCTATTTTACACGTATGGAGTCGGGGCGTCAAGGTGGAAAAGAAGTCAGCCGAAATTTTTTAGCTGGAAAATGGTTTTGTTTTATGATATAATACGCGCGCTATGTTATCAGACCGTACAAAACTCGGTATAGAGCGTGCGCCGCATCGCAGTCTGATGCGCGCCACGGGAATGAGCGATGAGGATATTCGCAAGCCCTTTATCGCCATCTGTAATTCTTTCAATGAGGTAATACCCGGCCATGTGCACCTGAACAAGGTGGCAGAATTGATTAAGGCCGAAGTGCGAAAAGCAGGGGGTACACCTATTGAGTTCAATCTCATCGGCGTGTGCGACGGTATCGCCATGGCTCACCATGGCATGAAGTTTTCTCTGGCCAGCCGCGAGCTGATAGCCGATAGTGTGGAAACCATGTTGAGTGCTCATGCGTTCGATGCTTGTATCTGCATTCCTAACTGCGACAAGATTGTTCCCGGTATGGTGATGGGGGCGCTGCGTTGCAATATACCTACCATTTTTTGTTCCGGTGGTCCCATGGCTGTCGGTAAAGGTCGTAACGGCGAGGATTTAGACCTCAACAGTGTGTTTGAAGCCGTAGCCGCATGCACGGCAGGCAAGATTTCTGAAGAAGAACTACACTATGTGGAGTGCAATGCATGCCCCGGTGCAGGCTCTTGCTCCGGCATGTTCACAGCCAACTCCATGAACTGCCTCTGCGAGGTGTTGGGGCTGGCGCTGCCCGGCAATGGCACCTTGTTAGCGCTTTCCGCAGAACGCCAAGAATTATGGAAGGCCGCCGCACGTCGTGCTGTCGAAATGGCCTTGCAGGGCGGGCCGTTGCCCCGCGATCTTATCACAGAGAAAGCTATTGACAACGTGTTTACCTGCGATATGGCCATGGGTGGCTCATCTAACACCGTGCTGCACACTCTCGCTTTTGCTGCCGAAGCAGGTTTGGACTACGACTTGCGCCGCATCGACGAAATCTCTCGCCGCACCCCCAATATCTGCAAAGTAGCCCCCAGTTCGCGTTTCCATATGCATGATGTTCTGCGCGCAGGCGGTATCATGACCATTCTTGCAGAAATCAACAAGATTCCCGGTGCTCTCCATACAGACCTGCCCACCGTCAGCGGTAAGACCCTCGGTGAGCAAATGGAGGGGCTTACCACACAAGACCCCGTGGTGATTCGCACCATAGAAAATGCTTACTCCCCCGACGGTGGACTTGCTGTGCTCTTCGGCAACCTCGCAGAGCAGGGCTCCATCGTTAAAAAAGCCGGTGTACTGCCGGAAATGATGGTACACCGTGGCCCCGCCGTCATTTTTGAAAGTCAAGAAGATGCCTGTGCAGGCATTTTGGCCGATAAAGTGCAACCCGGCGATGTGGTCGTTATCCGTAACGAAGGCCCTAAAGGTGGCCCCGGCATGCAAGAGATGCTTGCCCCCACCAGCTACATTATGGGTAAGGGCTTGGGCAATTGTGTTGCTCTTATTACGGATGGCCGATTCTCCGGCGCCACACACGGTGCCTGCATCGGTCACGTCTCTCCGGAGGCGGCAGAAGGTGGCCTTATCGGTCTCCTGAAGGATGGCGATATCATCTCCATCGACATCCCCAACCGTTCCATCACCGCTGAACTCAGTGATGATGAAATCGCAGCCCGACGCGCTGTGTGGCATCCTACCATGCAGGAGGTTGCAGGCAAGTGGCTGAAGCGTTATCGCAAACTTGCCACTAATGCCAGCAAGGGAGCCGTGCTCTCTTGATTCAATCTTAATCAAATAACACACTCAATATAATGAGCGCTGATAAAAAACAAAACCCGATCGCCAAGTACTTCTCGGAGTTCAAAGTGTTGCGTGAGTGCAGCAAAGACTTCTGGTACACCAACTTCATTCAGTTCTTCGATGGTCTGTCGTACTTTACGCTGATTATCGTATTCACGCTGTTCTTGAAGGACTATTGCGGCTTCAACGATGCCGACGCCCCCTACTGGGTGGGTATGTACACCCTGTTCTTGTCCATGTTTGTTTTTGCCGTGGGCACCATCTGCGATATTATCGGTTTGAAAAAGACCTACCTGATAGGTTTCACCCTGCTTATCGGCGGGCGCCTTATCATGGGGCTTGGCTCAGACTTCGGTATGCACGTTTGCGGTTTATCGCAAGAACACTCCAAGTATTTCGTGATTGCAGGCATTGCCATCCTTTCGTTCGGTACGGCATTCATGAGCCCCTGTATCTCGACATCCATTCGTCGCTTTACCACCTTGCGCGCACGCCCGACAGGTTTCAACTTCTACTACCTGTTCATGAATATCGGTGCATTCTTGGCCGGCATTGCGATTGTGGACCCTCTGCGTTCGGCATTCGGCCCCATTAACAGCTTGTGGTGGGTGGTCAATATCGGTACTGCCTGCAACGTGATTGCTTTCATCTTCACCCGTTTGATTGATGAAGACAACTACGCTGTGCCCGAGGAGCGTATCGCTAAAAACGAGGCAGCCAAGCGCCGCCCCCTTCAGCTCATTTGCGAAGTTGCCAAAGAAAAACCGTTCCAGAAACTGATTGTTTTCTTGGTGCTTACCTTGGGTGTGCGTCTCGTCTTCACGCTGCAATTCCTGGTCATGCCGCAGTACTACACTCGTGCTATCGGCGATGACTTCTCTCTGGGTTTGGTGAACTCCTTCAACCCCTTTATCATTATCACCGGCCTTATCTTGATTATCCCGATTCTTAACCGCTTCTCTACCGTTAAGCTGATGATTTCGGGTATGACCATCTCTGCTTGCTCCATGATATTGCTGGCCATCCCCCCGGAGTGGTATTTCATCATCCCCGGCATTGAGACCATTGGGCAGGCGTACTTTGTGGCCATCGTGGCCCAGATTATCGTATTCGCCTCCGGTGAGCTGCTGTTCAGTCCCCGATTCTCCGAATATGTAGCTCGCGTGGCTCCCAAGGATAAAGTCGCCTCTTACATGTCTCTGTCGGCCTTACCCATGTTCATTGCCAAGCCCATTAACGGTGTGGTAGGCGGTTTGCTTGTGTCTTACTACTGCTACGATGGTATTGCAGCCAAGATGGACACCGGCCACATTGATTTCTGGAGCTCTCCCGAGTTCATGTGGACCATCTACATGATTATGGCCTTCATTTCGCCCATTGCCATCATTCTTACTAAAGACAGCTTCGTGTCTGACAAACCCGAAGAAGATGCCGGCGATGTTGCTAAATCCGATGATTCTGAGGCCTCTGAGGAAGAGGCTGCTGCCCAGAATGCCTGATTCCACTAACTTCTGAATTTTCATTACTATGTCTCGTAAGAATTACAAGAAGAAGACGGCCCCCAAAAAACAGCCGCAACAAGTTGCCGCCAAAACACCGGCTGCCGAGCTTGAAAAGACCGTAGAGCCTGTAGAAGCAGCTCCTGCTGAGCAAAAGGAACAGGTAGAGCATAAAACGGAGTGGAAACCCATTATTAAGGATTTCGTTATCCTTATTGTCATTATGGGCATTCTCGGTTATGCCTGCAACCTCTTGAAAGACGCTTTCGCTCACAAATCGCCCACCGATTCATTGGTTTCCCTTATCCGTAAGGGTGACGTTAAAGATGTAAACGGTGAAGAAAAAGACGAGCCCTTCCTCAAAGAGCTCGAAAAGGGTATGAAAGAAAACCCCGATTTCATCAACACCCGCGATGCGAACGAGCGTACCCCCCTCATGTGGGCTGCCTATGCCAACTTCAATGACCCCGAAAAGGCCGAGGAATCCGATATTAATCGTATTTACTACATCGACGTCTTGCTCGACAATCACGCCAATATTCATGCGGTTGATGAAGATGGTTTCAATGCGCTGCATTGGGCTGCTTGGAGCGGCATGCGTTTCACCTCCTACAAGCTCGTAGAGAAGGGGATTGATATCAATCAACCCGACAGCAATGGCTACACCCCGCTTATGCTGGCAGCCATGCGCGGTAACGATGTTGTAGTAGACCTCTTGCTCAAATTAGGGGCTGACCCCGCTGCTGTGAATGTAAACGGGCTAACCGCTGGTCAGCTCGCAACTAATGCTGCCGCAGCCTATTCCAAACGCAACTCGTGGATATACGGCCCCGTATATTCCGCAAATCGTGAAATATCTTATGCTAAGACCTGCCGGTTGCTCGCTGAAAATAAAGGCAAACTCGCAGACGAAGAACGCAGCAAGCTCCGCGTCGAGCTCGAAATGGAGATGAAATCTGCTGTGGCTATGGCCCGTGCAGAACGCAAGATTGCCACTCTTGCCAAGAAAGACGAAACTCGTGCTACCATTTCGCTCATCCCCTTGGTATCCCTCCAAGAAAGCGATAACGAGCTTCATCACCGCGTGAAGGCCGAAGCCGAGGCCATTCAGGCTATGGAGAAAGAGCATGCCATTGTCGGCGAAGCTCTTAACAAGACCGACGATGCCGGCAATACTGCGCTTCACATTGCCGTCCGAGATGGCAAGGCTTATTGCGCCTATCACTTGGTGAATGTCGGTCTCGATGTCTGCAAGAAGAACAACGATGGGAAAACCCCGCTGATGCTTGCCGTTGCCAATGGCCATGTAAACGTTGTCGAGGTGCTGGTCAATGTTGACAAAGCCGATGTTAAGTCTGCTGCCGAAGAGGCTCTCAAGATGCTTGAATCCACGCCCGGCGTTGCTCATGCAGATGAAATGACGGCACTTCTTAAATCTTGCCAACCCACCGCGCTCACGCTTAAAGATGCTGAGTTTGAAAGCCGCCGCGAAGCCATGGACCCGGCCTACGCCAAGGCCAAGGCTGAAGCTGCAGCTAAAGCCAAAGCTGAAGAAGCTGCCCGCATCAAAGCCGAAGAAGAAGCTCGCGCCAAGGCTGCAGCAGAGGCCAAAGCTCGCGAAGAGGCTCTTGCATTAGCTGAAAAAACAGCTGCTGAGAAGATTGCGGCTGCCGACAAAGCAACTGCCGATGCTGCCACCGCCAAGGATGCCGCAGATAAAGCCAAAGCCGACGCCGTTGCTGCTAAGGAGGCTGCTGATAAAGTAACTGCAGAGGCTGCCGTCGCCAAAGAAGCCGCGGTCAAAGCAACGGCTGAAGCTACCGCCGCCAAAGAGGCTGCCGATAAGGTAATGACTGAGGCTACCACCGCTAAGGACACTGCCGATAAAGCAACGGCTGAGGCAGAAGCTGCAAAAGAAGCTGCAGAAAAGGCTAAAGCTGAGGCCGAAGCCGCAAAACAACAATACGAAGCCGCCAAGGCTGAGTTAAATGCTTCTGCTCCTGTTGCCGAGCAACCTGCTGCTTAACAGCTCTTCCATCCTATTTAATTTCACACGAGCCGGGTGTTTCCCGGCTCGTTTTTTAGTACGACCGACGCAATATGTGAACTGTGAAGAATGTCCGCCGCAGCCCCAAACATCACCCCCCCAACTTCTGCCCTACCTCCCCCTATATCGCCACCATCGTCCGCCCCTGAAATATATAATCCATCAAGCGATGACGCTTCATTTTTTCCATGCAGCCAACACTTGCCGCCGCGCATACTTATCATCGAGTTTCTGTTTATACAATCGGTTGTAATTGAGTAGGGGGACTTTCGTCCCCCTCTCACACCACCGTACGTGCCATTTATGGCATACGGCGGTTTCTCGGCGTGTGATTGGTCCCGGAGCTAATGTTCCTGCCGCAACTCTTTTATCTCTC
>SUVK01000082.1 GCA_015062055.1 Akkermansiaceae bacterium | reverse complement strand
TTCCACAAGGGGGAAGGACTCATTGTCGTCCTTCCCCCTATCCCCCCATCCTGCTAGGGCAGTTTGGGCTCCTATGGAGACTTTTTGGGCGGGCTTTCGGTGTCGCATTTGATTTTACAACTTGCACTGCTGCAGAAACTCTGTGATTTCTACTTGTCATTAAATAAAATCGCTGCTATAATCACAAAGCGAGCACAACCCCGTTTCATACTACCATGGCATTGATGTTCCCCGCATGTTTCAACAGCAAAAACACGGCTGCAGGTGCAGCCGGAGAAAGGCTGGTGTATGAGTTTTTGAGAGATAACCTACCCGACAGCTGGGTCGTCATTCACGATTTGTGGCGCTTCTTTTTCCATACCAAAAAGAGATACTACACCAATTACGAGACAGACTTCATTGTGTTAATACCCAACAAGGGTATTCTGGTCATGGAGGTAAAAAACATCAAAAACATCTCGGTTAAAAACGGCAAGTGGTCATTTGTATCAGCCAACGGGGTTGAAGCTGACTTCGGCACCTATACCTCGCCCGTACAGCAAGCATACTTAGCAACCAAAAAACTGCGCACTTGCTTAGATAGAAGATTTGAAGACAAAGGGATTGAGATGCGGAGCCTTGCTGTTCTGTTACAACAAAAGAGAGACGATTTTCCGCAAGACCCCGATTGGGATGACATGTTGGTATTCGGCATGGAAGAATTGCAAGACCACCTCAAAAAAAGAATTAAGTCTCTTTTTGTCGACAAAAAAGAGTTTAACGCAGAGTTGATGGATGAGATACGCAGTTTCTTGGTGCAAAACGTCCACTACTCGCAAGACCCCAAAACATACGTGGGACTTATGGACCGCGAGGCAGTGCCGCAAATTCACATGTTATCCATGCTTGAGCACTCCACCGGCGGCATACGGGTAGATGGCTGTGCCGGCTCGGGCAAAACAGTTATGGCCATGGCAGAAGTTACCAGACTAGGCAGACGCATTGCTTTGACTAACAGTAAAAAACGCATTCTCCTCATCTGCTATAACCGGCATCTGGGCCAAAGTTTACGCGAAAATAAAGAGATACGCAAGTTCCGCAAAAAAGATATTGTATACGCCAATACATTTGCAAGATTCTGCGACAAAGTACTTACCCCAACCGGCGAAAGTATCGACTGGCGCAGTGCAGAAAAAGAGGTAAACCGCAATATGCCGCTTTTGTTGGCAGAAATTGAAAAACACTGGCAATACGACTACGTTTTCGTGGATGAAGCACAAGATTTTCATCCCGCTTGGTGGGCTTTGATACAGAAAACGGTAGCACCGCAGGGCAAGTTGTATTTATTTACCGATACCAATCAATCCCTCTACGGACACACCGATACAGTGCCCGAACTGCCTACGCGCATTACTCTAACGACCAATCTTCGCAACAGTAAAGACATAGCGGATTACTGCCACTCCTTGTTGCCCGAGGGGACTGCCGTATATTCGCTCCCGCTCCGGGTGCAAGAGGTGCATGTGCTGCCCGGTGCAGCAGAAGTTGAGAAAAGAGCCGAAACTGCAGCCGCTCTTTTGCAAGAGTTGTTACAAACATACGACCGCCGAGACATTGTGGTGCTTTCCCCCTGGAAAAAGGCAGAAAAATCTTCCCTCAACCGCATCCCCCATGTTTCGAGCTCATATTTGGGGGAATCCCCCGACCACGCCCTGCAGCGTATGAATTATTGGCGAGAAGGCAAAATTGTGTTCGGGGAAAGCATACGCGCCTTTAAGGGGTTAGAGTCTCTTGTGGTTGTGCTGACCGATATACCGGCCCCGGGTGAGACTTTAGCATTCAGCCCCAATGACTTCTATGTAGCCTGCTCACGCGCCCGCATTGCACTCTACATCATCCCCACCCTTACAGGTGAGCCTTATGTTCAAGAGATTTTAAGTAAAGCAAAAGATAAAAAATAAGCTCAGTCCCCCTTGTGCCGAAAAAAATTACAGTTAAATCAGATTTGACATTTTAGTCAATTTAGTGTATACACCTGCGCGTTATGTCAGAAAAAAGCGGAATGAAAGATCTTATCAACTCCTTTCTCAAGTATCTCGTCGTCGGGGGGGGCGCTTTCGTTATAGATTTTTCGGTATTAGAGATTCTTCACAAAGTTTTCGGGGTTCATAAATACGTGGCCGTATCATGCGGTTTCTGCACCGGACTTATTGTTACCTACATTTGCAGTAATAAGTTCGTGTTTTCTAACCGAAAAATGGCAGACAAGAAGGCAGCAGAGTTCACCATTTTCACCATTATCGGTATAATAGGTTTGATGATGACCAACTTATTCATGTGGTTGTTTACCGATGTTTGTAGTGAAGTGTGGGTTGCGTGCAACCTGAGCAATTTAGCCGTTGAAATTTCTAAAATCATAACGGCAGGACTCGTTCTGATATGGAACTTCGTTGCTCGAAAGGTAATACTTTTCTGACGCCATGATTATAGACACACATTGCCACTTGGTGTCTCGCAAATACGAGAACTTAAACCAAGTAAAGGCCGATTCCCTTGCGCTGGGGGTGGGCCATTGTATCTCTCAAGGAACAAGTGCAGATGATTGGGAGCCTCAGCTGGAGTTAGCGCAGCGCATGCCGGATTTTGTCTCTTCCTGCTTAGCCGTACACCCCAGCGATGTCACCAACGTAACAGAAGAGCAGATGGCGCACATGGAAAACCTGTGTCGAAAACATCCCCAAGCAGCCATCGGAGAAACCGGGCTTGACTACTTTTGGCCGGCTCCCGAAGGCTGGAGTGAAGAGGATTACCGCGCCCGGCAACGTGTCTTTTTAGAACGACATTTTGCCTTAGCTCAAGAGCTGGGGCTCAATATCTCCCTACACACTCGCGACAAAAAAGGCTTGGACAGTTTTGAAGATGCCTTTGCCATAGCTCGAAACTTTCCTAAAGTACGCCCCGTTTTTCATTGCTTTATCGGCAACGGCGAGCAAGCTGAACGCATTTTTAACGAGTTGGACGGTTTAATTTCCTTCACAGGTTTAGTCACTTTTAATAAAACGGAAGACATTCAAGCCGTAGCTGCGTGGTGCCCCGAAGACCGCTTTATGGTAGAAACAGACTCCCCCTTCCTTTCTCCGGCACCCTTCCGTGGGATAACCAACATACCGGGACGAACAAAATACGTGGTAGACAAAATTGCAGAGCTGCGCCATACCACGCCCGAGGCAATTGCGGCCTGTACAACAGCCAACGCAATGCGCTTTTTCAAACTCAATTTACCACAAAGGTAAATATGTGAATATATTAAGTTACAATTGAAAAAAATCCCGATGCTGATTTATTTTCAGCGTCGGGATTGTGTTTTTCGGGCGATGCATGCGACTAATCAGCATCGGGCAGCACACATTCTCGCAACGTTTTGGCACCGCTTTGCCATGCTTCCAAATCTTGCTCAGCCGCCACCTCAAAGCCTCCATCGGCAGCAGCACGAAATAGCTCCGAGGCTTTTTCGTCAGACTGCTCCACATACAAGCCTACGCTATACAGCAGCCCCATCATATAAAGCAACGCAGCTTTGTTACCCACTGCCATGGGCACTTTCTCCAGCCATGAGGGCAACGCCTTGCGACCACCTTTAAGCCCCTCTTCATGAAGCCCGAGAATAATGCGCAACAGAGCTCCTGCATCGCACCCTCCATCCCAGGCTTTTTGGTAAAATAACATGGCCGAGCGCGTATTGCGAGTAGCACCTTCGCCGTGGTAGTACATATCACCCAGCATCACGGCTATCTCGGGATATACATCAGCAAAGCTTCTCAACATGGAGATATAGTCACGCACAACCTCTTCATCCATCACTTTGAGTTTAAGCAAAAAGCGCGCCATATGCAACAATGTGGTGTCATCAGGAGATTCACTCAAGCTCATGTACACACGGTCTGCAATTTCCTCAAAATCATTGTTTTCGATAGCTCGTTGCATATCGGCTTGTGTTATGGTGCCTGTATCTTTTACCGTTATAGGCATTCCCTTGCCGGTAGCATAGGTCTCTACTGCTCGCAGCATGGCAGCATACTCTTCATCGCCATATGGTGCTTCCTCGCGAGCAATATCCAGCAAACACGCAGCTTTCTCGGGGTTTTTCTCTACCCCTTTGCCCATATAATGTAAACGTGCCAACAACAAACAACTCTTGCCATCTGCGTATGCTGCTCCCTTCTCTAAATAGTCAACTGCTTGCTCTAAATCTGCCTTTACCCCCTCGCCTTCTGCATACAAATATCCTAGCATCCCCAATGCTTCGGGGGAGTCCTCCGCTGCTGCGCGGTGAAGGTAATCCAAACCTCGCTTTACATTGCGTCGGCAACCTTCCCCCCGAAAACTCATTATCCCCACTTGGTATAAGCCAACATAATCTCCCAAATTAGCAGCTTTTTGATAATACTTAAGGGCATTCTCTTTATTAACACGAACGCCATCACCATGAGCATAACGCCAGGCTATCTGCAAACAAGCATCTGCATCATGAGGTTCCATTTTATGCCACCTCTTCAAATAGCTCATGGCCGAAGCCGGGTCTCCTTGCGCATCACACACCTCTACCAACATCGAGAATTGCTCCGGCAATGATATGTGGTTCTTATTCAGCTCCAGCATATCGCGAATCTCTTGCGCACTATGCTTCTCCGGTTCTTTTATCCAATAATACGAGCCCAACTCATAACTACACTGAGTGCTGCCGACCTCGTGTCCTTTGCGCAGTGCCTCTACCATGCGTTTCTCATCTGCAGGGCCTGCGGTAGATGGATGGTACAGGCACGATAACATGAAATACCCCATCTTTGCATCCTCCTGCACCATCTCCAAGCACCATGTCTCAAGCTTTATCCAATCCACATTCTCAAGATTCTCAGCCAAAGCATTTTCTACCACCAACATACGATACTTTGTTTCCCCCTTCTCGGCATACTCCTTTGCCCATTCCAAACACATCGGGCTGAGCACCCCCTCATTCATTTCGTGATCTATCTGTATGCAGAGTTTACGGGTTTCTTCATCCCCCTGCATTCCCATATACATAAGCTGTTGATATTTTTGCTCTAATCCTCTCATATTTTTCGTTATTGGTATCGCCACCAGTCTACACTATCACGCTTCATTTAGCAAGCATTATCACTACATAGTTATTTTCCTGCAAGTTGTAAAATCAAATGCGACACCGAAAGCCCGCCCAAAAAGTCTCCATAGGAGCCCAAACTGCCCTAGCAGGATGGGGGGATAGGGGGAAGGACGACAATGAGTCCTTCCCCCTTGTGGAA
>SUVK01000025.1 GCA_015062055.1 Akkermansiaceae bacterium | reverse complement strand
CGTCCACAAGGGGGAAGGACTCATTGCCGTCCTTCCCCCTATCCCCCATCCTGCTAGGGCAGTTTGGGCTCCTTTGGAGACTTTTTGGGAGGGCTTTCGGTGTCGCATTTGATTTTACAACTTGCACCTGACATGGTTAAATCATAATTTATCTTGACGTTCGCCGACTCGGGTGATAGAGTGTAGCCATGAGTACGAAGTTCAGTTGGGAATTAAACCCGACGGACACCGTGGCCGATTTCGGAGCCGAGCTTAACGAACAGCTGCCGCTGCTCGTGCGTAAGCTTTTGGTGCAAAGAGGTATACGGGGTCCGCAAAGGGCAGAGCGCTTCCTAAGGCCACGACTAGCCGACTTGGGGGACCCTTTTGAGATGCGGGAGATGGACGCCGCCGTTGAGCGCATCTTCCGCGCAGCAGATCACGGCGAGCGAGTCTGCATTTATGGGGACTACGATGTTGACGGGGTGAGCTCCGTTACGCTATTGCATACCGTATTAACGGCATATGGGTTGGAGCCCACATGCTTTATCCCGGTGCGCACCAAAGAAGGCTACGGCTTGAGTGAAGACGGCATACGGCATGCCGTAGCCTCATGCGGGGGGGCACCCGACCTCATCATCACGGTAGACTGCGGCACCTCATCTGTAGACGAGGTGGCCTACCTCAACAGCATCGGCATAGATGTTATCGTGCTCGACCACCACGAGAGCAGCACGCGAGGGCGCCCACCGGCAGTGGCTGTAGTCAATGCCAAGCTGGAGGACGACAGCCCCCTCACCTACTTGTGCAGCGCAGGTGTGGTATTCAAGCTGGCGCACGCCATGCTCAAACGTCGCCGACTCACTGATTTTGATTTACGCCAGTACTTAGACATAGTTGCCATAGCAACGGTGGCAGACATTGTACCATTGGTCAACGAAAACCGTCTACTGACACGCCACGGGCTCAGGATAATGGCCAAAGGCGGTAATACCGGGTTAAAGGCACTTAATGAAGTAACCGGCATGCGCAGCACCCCCAGTGCCAGCCATGTATCATTCCGCATCGGCCCGAGGCTGAATGCCGCCGGGCGCATGGATTCGCCCACCGATGCCTTGGAGCTGCTGATGACCCACGATGCCGAGCGCGCAATACAGTTGGCCCATTGTCTGGAGGCTCATAACCGAGCCCGCCAGCAAGAAGAAGAAAAGATACGCGCGGAAGCCACGCAAATGTTGGAGCGCAACTTCTCCCCCGCGACAGATCGCGTGATTGTGCTGGGGTCTCGCACATGGCACCCCGGTGTGGTGGGTATTGTGGCGTCTTTGCTGATGCGTCGCTACCATAAGCCGACATTCATTATATCTCTGGATGAAAATGGGCTGGGCAAGGGCTCCGGCCGGTCGATACCGGGAGTATCACTGGTACAGGCCATACATGCGTGTGCCGACACCCTCGTATCGGGCGGTGGGCACGATATGGCCGCAGGTTTGGTGATTCGCGAAGAAATGATAGACGAGTTCCGCCGTGCCTTTGATACCTACGTGCAACAACACACAAACGAGGAGCAACTCAAACCCAAGCTGCATATAGATGCCGAGGTGCAGCTCTCGGAGCTGACTCTGGAGCTACTGGACAGCTACGAGCTGCTCGAGCCTTTCGGCAATTCCAATCCGCAGCCGGTTTTCATGAGTCGCAATGTCATGCTTTCGGATGCCCCGCGGCACCTGCAAGGCAACCACCTCAAGCTGAGTCTGCGACAAGGTACACACGAGTGCGATGCCATGTTCTTTAACGGAGGCACCGTACACCTGCCCGACCCGCCCTGGGATATAGCCTTTACCATAGACCGCAACGTGTGGCGCGGGCGCACCTCTGTATCTATGTCGATACAAGATATTCGCCCCGCCCGATTGTCGTGAATATGAGGCCCTCCCCACACAGAAGCAACTTGCACCCACGCGCAGAAGAACCGGAATTCGGGGATTGGAGGGCAAACCTGCCTCGCCCCGAAGAGGCGGAGCACTTTACCCCGCATGACTTACCCGCCCGCATGAGGCCTGCACAGACGGACGCCAAAAAGCTTGGTTGTATATCTCGCCTGCTGCGTCTCGTGGTGGGCACCTGTGTTCTGCTCCCCCTCAACGCTATCATCATTTATGCCCTGATACGCCATATAGGCAGCAGCTCTGCGGGGATGGAAGATGTGAGGTTTTGGTTGCGTACCCCCATATGGTTCAGCATCTTGGGGATACTTAGTTTTACCGCAATAGCCTTAATGGGCGTGGCACGCCGAACTAATTTATACCTATATGTTTTGGGGCACGAGCTTACCCACGCGGTTGCCATTTTGATATGCCGGGGAAAGATTAAGAAAATACACGTCAGCTCAACCCACGGAGGCTACGTGCTGACCAACAAAAGTAATATTTTTATTGCCCTGGCACCATATTTTATTCCTTTTTGGATGCTCGTATGGATGCTGATGATATGGGGCATGCATCAACTCAGCCCCCTGACTTATTATCTGCCGATATTCTACTTCGGCTTCGGTTTTTGGTGGGCATATCATCTATACTGGACGACATGCAGCATCATACAAGAGCGGCAACCGGACCTGTTTGACAACGGGCTCTTCTTCTCGCTGATGATTATTGTTTTACTCAATTTCATCATTTTGGCCTCCATACTGATGATGTTTGGCCTCATCACCCCCGGCGGGTACATGGATTGCCTGGTGGAGTGCTACCACAGAATTATATAACACTTGTTTATTAGCACATGCCAACATCAACATAAAAAAGATTATAACCGCATCATCGGAGTTTGTTGATGGATGTTTTTTTGCAACCGACAACATGTCAAAGTACGGCACCGCAGGTTGACATAATTAGAGATTGCTGAGTAGAGTGAGGGCTGATATAATTCTCGCGCGCATGCGTATGAGACTATTTCGCCCACTATACATTTTTTTATTAATCGTGATACTAATCCCGATTATGGGTGGGCTGTGGGTATGGCACTACGTAGGCATATTAGCAGAGCCGGTATTGCACCCTATCAACGAAGAGTTCCAAGGCCTCAGCACCATACCCGAGCAACATGTGGGCATGCGATTAACCCCCCTGACCTTTCAAGGGTGGGATGGTGCAGA
The DNA here is from genome assembly GCA_015062055.1 of Akkermansiaceae bacterium. GTDB lineage: Bacteria > Verrucomicrobiota > Verrucomicrobiia > Verrucomicrobiales > Akkermansiaceae > Akkermansia. The sequence goes on along the minus strand of SUVK01000025.1, from coordinate 29,245 downwards.
AATACCGGCAGTTTTGGTAGAAAAAGCAGAAGAAGACTCTGCTCGCCAACGTGCCGTGCGCGCAGAGCTGACGGAAGAACACATACGAAAGCTTCAAAATATTGACTATGCCATAGTGTGCGTAGAATGGGACCACGGCATACAATCTGCACTACCGCTGGCAGATTATCTTACCGGGGCCGGTATACCCTGCATATTGTGGGAGCCGAGAGGCAAAGATAATGCACGACAATACTGTACACACGGCCTACAAGAAAGCGACGATGTACCATTGTTAATCAATCAATTGGTAATCCGCAGCGGAAAAGAGCGTCCACTTATTATCGCAGTAGGACAAGGATTCGGGGCCGATTTACTATTGCAAGCAGCAGCAAAAGATGACCGCATACGCGGCATAGTCGCCATAGATGCCTTGGCCTCATTACGAGAATCTATCAGTCGAACTATGCCGGACAACCTCGTAAGTAAAGTCAAACTCGCCCTGATGGATGCACGCATCAACAAAGAACAGGGGTTTGAATGCTTTGACGTGGCCCCGGTTGAAAGTGCCACCAATATAAACCGCGACACCCCGGCCCTGATTGTCTACCTGCAACAAGACCCGCACATTCGCACCATAAACGATGCCCTGAGCATCTACCGACAATTACCCAGCGATACAAAAGAAGTATGGGCGTTGACCACAGCTCAGGATCCCCCCGGTGCCACAACTCGTATTCAGCATTGCACCGTCGGCGAAGGTGAAAACGAACGCACGTACGACATCGAGCTCCAACTCAAAAACGGTCCGGAATCGGCCTATATGGATATCATCTTCTGGTTACACAATCAATTTCTCACTGCTATTGATAAACCCCATGTCAGCACACCAAACCGCCCCATACTGACACCCAGATCACAACTATAAGCAGAATATCGTCCTATATGAACAAGTCTTCAAAAAAGAACATCCCCCCCCGGCATAAAGCCAAGAACCGTAAGCGTCAAGGCTACGAGCTAACACGTCAACGCGACATGCTGCCGGTTCTTTTAGGCGGTGTCTCCGCGGCCGTGCTGGTGCACATTTTTGCCTGTTACTTAGCCCCGCGAATCTGGCCGGAGCCCAACGCGCAGTCCGCCCTCCCCGAAACCGTTCAGCAAGAAACCAAGCGCGTGTACTTCAAAACCAAAATTGAGCCCCTTACCCCGGAACCGGAGCCTGAACCAGAGCCGGAAAAAGCGTTACCCGAAATCGTCGAGCAGCCCAAAGACGAAAAGCGTGATATCGATATATTCGAAGAACCCATAGCCCCGACAGAAATACGACCGGGCGATACGCACTTAATCGTAAAGGCCGAGATGAAGACAAATCTCGACTTCAGCCGCCCGATGGAACAGGCGTCTACCGAGCTGAGCGTAGAAAAAATCAAAGTAGAAGAGAAAAAGGCAGAGGAGGCCCTGCTCTCTGACGACATCATACCGCTCAACGCCAATGATACCGTTGTTAACCTCGCCCCTATGAACAGCGATATCGCAAAAGACGGCACCACGACAGATGAAGAAAAGCTCAAAGAAACAGCCAGCCAAGGCATGGATGATATGCCGGAAGACACACGTACGCTCGATGAGCTGCATACCATCGGGAACCTGAGCTCTCAATCCGGAGTTGCCCGCATGGAAGCAGACGTGCTTTTTGACTTCAACAGTGTAACGCTTCAACAAAGCGCGCTGGTTACTATGGTAAAACTGGCCGGACTCATTCAAGTGAACCCCGATACTTACTTCATTATCGAAGGTCACTCCGACGGCATTGGCTCCGCAAGCAAAAATGCACTCATCTCGATGCAACGAGCCGAAGCCGTGCGCACGTGGCTGGCAGAGATGGGGGTTCCGATGGAGCGTGTACGCATTCGCGTGTGCGCAGCTAATTCTCCGTTGGTCAGCCTTAAGGGAACCGAAGAACAGCAAAAGCTCAATCGCCGAATCGAGATTCATATGCGCAGCTTGGAAGAAGGCGTACCGGAGGGATGCCTGGACTCCAAAAACACCATACCGCTGGATAAAAATTTAACCCAATTACTCAACGAGGGATTTCCCATCCCCCAAACATATAAGACTCTGTCTATTTACGCACAAAAAAGCGCAGCAGCCCCCGCAGAACAACCGCAAGAAGAGACCGAAAACACCCCGAAACAGGACAACAACGAAACCAAACAATGAATCTACCTACCGAGGGCAGCATTGTGCCGGGCAAAGCAGCCCCGGGAGGGGGGCTATGCCGCTGGCTCGTTTCTCTTGATTTCGATGGCACCCTGCGCCAAGAAAACGGGCCCGCCATACCGGGAGAGTTTTTTGAAAAAATGGAGGAGCTACGCCCCTATGGAGTACGGTGGGGTATCAACACAGGGCGTACACTCCCCTACTTGAGCAGTGAGCTGCTGCCATGCTCCCCTGTGCTGCCGGATTTTATATGCACCTGCGAGCGATACATTTACATGGCAGATGAGGCGGGCACGCTGCATCCGGCAACGGAGCACAATTGCGAATGCGAGCGCATCAACCAGCAACTGCGGCAAGCTTTTCAACCCACTTTGCACCGCACACTGGGCGCTATACGCCATACTTACCCCGAATTACAGTGGGAAATTGCAGCGACAGACCCGCTCTCGGTAGAAGCAGAGGACAGCGAAACGATGGACAGCCTCATGCCGCTGCTCACCCCGCTTACCACCGCCGCTATTACCATACAAAGAGCCGGCCGTTACCTGCGCTTTGCAGATGCCCGATTCAATAAAGGAACTGCCTTGGCATACATATGCCGAGAGCTGGGGTTGCACCCCGAGCAACTTTTTATTATGGGAGATGGCCATAACGATATAGATGCCTTCAGCCTTTTTGATGGAGCCTACTGCGTAGCCCCGGCCAATGCACACCCGGAGGTAGCAGCATGGCTGCATACCAACGGTGGCAGGGTTTCGCCCTACACCGGGGTGATTCACGCCTTGCAAGAGTGGTTCTACGAGCGGGTTTACCGCGCATGAACACAAAAAAATGCGGCATAGAGACTCTTTCGGCTTGACTTTATGCCCAAAAGATAGTTACATATTTTCCCGACAACTTCAGCACACCAAAAACAGGTTGAGTTTTCAGCCTCCGAGTGCTGACTAATCTTCTCCCAAAAGAGAAACAACAAACGACATCATAAAACATTATGGGATCGCTTAAGAAGAGACGTAAGGCTAAAATCAACAAGCACAAGCGCAGCAAGCGCATGCGCCAGAACCGCCACAAGAAGCGTTTGCGTTACAAGTCCTAAGCTGCGCGCTTAGGCCACGTCCGCAAAGCGACGCTGTTCTTTTTCTCACGGCACTGCATCACAACGATGTCAGTGCCGTTTTTCGTGGGGCATTCAGGGCAGCAACGAAGCCGCCTTAGCGGTATCACAAATAATGCGCAAGCCACAAGGGAGCAAGCCACATTGCAAAGCTGCGGCCAACTGATTTTTTGCAGTTTTATTACCGGCTGCGGCAAGCATATGCAAACGCAAAGCCTCGGCATATGCCTCCGCATGTTCTACCATGGGCTTGTCAGGGTTAAGTTTTTGCAACAAAGCGAGCAGGTATACGGGCATCAGCTCCGTCCCGGAGGCATCCATCGCCTGTTGCCAGAGAGCCGCCTCTGCATTCTCTTGCTCGGGCAGCACACTTTTGGTGGGCAACAGGGCCTCTTCCCCATTAAAAACGGCACGCTTAGCCTCATCCATTACGGCCGGGTCCAGGGTCAGAGACCCATCAGCATTAGCCGTTAAGGCAAGCATGCCGGAAAGTAAAAACAACTTGTTCATTTTTTCTGACGCTGGGCTCGTTTACGTGAAAAGGGGTCGGTAGCAGCAGTCCAGGCCTCTTGCAAGCCGGAGGATTCAAACCAGGGTTCTTTGCGCAAGCGCTCCATTTCTTTATTGAGCTTATTCTGCTCTGTACACCACAGCTCTATATCATCATCAGACACCTCATCGGGCGCCGGCAACTTGCTGAACATGTTGTAAATTTTATCTGCTGCTTTTTTAGCGGAAGCTTCATCACACACCGTGGTCAATAATTCAGAAGCCTGCATAAGGGCGGCAAACTCTGCGGCCATATCAGCACCTTTACCACGGGTCTTTTTCTTGGCGGCATCCAAAGCAGCCTGAGCCTCGGCAATGGCTTTTTCATCACCGCTGCGCTTAGCTTTACGCAAGTTCTGCTCTGCCTCTTTCACGGCAGCGCGGCGAGCTTTACGAATTTCTGCAGCAGTAGGCTGCTTTTTAGAATCGGGTGCGGCATCTGCAATGGTAGCACCCATTAACGTGGCCAAGCACATTGCTAACACTCCTGTACGAAACACTTTCATATCCGTTGTTATTTCTCTACCATATCCGCAGCCCGAAGTCAAGAAAATCCCGATTTACAGCAAGGCAAATCGGGATTTTTGGGAAACACTTTAAAAACGCATCAGTCCCACTGGTTATTGAGCGACTCCGTTTTTTTCTTAACCTCCATATTGCGCTCGATCTTACCGGAGATAGGCGGCGGCGCATCTGTCACCATGTGCAGATCAAGCACTTCAACAGTATTTTTACCGGGTTTGAGGAACTCTGCCGGGCAGTACAAGCGCTCTTGGGGGCCAATGTGCCAGTAACGGCCCAACAAATGGCCATTCACCCACACATAACCCTTTTGCCAACCGTTCATATCCAAGAAAGTATCTTGTGGCGTGCTCAACTCAATTTCTGCGCGGTACAGGCAACCCTTCTCGCTATTGCGAACATGGCCGGTCTTGCGGGCAGGAACAGGCACCTCTGTAAGCGGCATAAGCATTACACTCCAGTCTTTCACCTCAGTACCGCCCAGCATCACCTTACCGATGAGGCCCTTGCGGTCTTTCCCCATGTAGGAGCAGAAGTTTACGTGTCCGAATGTATCGACCACAATCTTGAGCTGTTGCGCTTTGTCCCGCGCCGGCAGTTGAATTGAGCTCTGCCCCTTGCTGCGGTCTACAGTGCCTACATAGTTTTCACCTACGTATACCAAGCCGTAGTCGTGAACATTGCAGGTAAGAGTTGTAGCCGGGCCGGCAGGTATGGTGGCTGTATAAATGCCTATGCCTTGGTTTTGCCCCAAACTTTCCAACGTGGGGGGCGTCTCGAAAGAACCACTCACCGAGTTCGGCAACAAAGCATGGAAATCAGCCACGGGCTCGGGGCGGAACGGGGCAATTTCCATGGTAGGCGGAGTCTGCGGCACGGGGATTGTCTCATATCCCGGCAGGGCCCCCAGAATAATATCGCGATACTCAAAGTATTCTTTGGTAAGGTTGCCGTTTTCGCCCACAGGTGAACCGTAATCGTAGCTGGTGAGGTCGGGCTGGAACTTGCCCCCCTGCTCATTGCTGTTGGCACCGGCGGTGAGGCCGAAATTGGTGCCGCCATGGTACACAAACAAATTGAATGATACACCATCCTTCATGTACCAACGCACAGAATCAAGCGTCTTGCGGGTGGGGGTCCAGTTGCCTTCTCCCCAGTGGCGCAGCCAGCCCGGGTATGTCTCGCTGGAGAACACGGGCACGCCGGGGGCTATGCGCAAAGCGTTACGCATATCTGCCGGGCGGTCTGCGGGGTCTAACCCCACTGCAACACCTTTGGGCACAAAGCGCAGGTGGTGGGGAGACGAACCCTCAGACAGGTAGAAGGGGCCGGCACCTTTCTGCTCCCAAAAGTTTTTCAACCACTCAATGTAGGCCAGCTCATCGTGCGGGGATTTGTAACTACCGTACTCATTCTCCAGCTGAATCATGAGAATAGGGCCACCATTCTTGCTGATGCGAGGTATGGCTATCTCTGCCATTTTCTCCAGATATCGTGTCTGCGCCTCCATAAATTGCGGATTCTTCGTATTACGCAACGGGGTGACGTCATCCTTAATCAAGTAGGTGGGTAAGCCGCCCAAATCCCACTCACCGCAAACATAGGGGCCGGGGCGGAAAAGCACCCACATACCCTCCTCTTGGCACAAATCGATGAAAGCGGCAATATCATTGCGCCCGGAGAAATCCCAGCTGCCATCCGGCTGCTCTATTTGATTCCAGAACACGTAGAACGCAATCGTGTTCAAGCCCATAGCCTTGGCGGTCTGAATACGGTGGCGCCAGTACTCGCGCGGCACACGCTGCGGATGAATCTCGGCAGAGCGAATCTGAAAGGGTTTTCCATCCAACATAAACTCGCGCCCCCCTTCACCACCGAATGTCAAAACGGCCGGCGTGCCTTTTTGCGGTTGTTGAAAGTTCTTCATAGCGTCTACACCCGCCCATGCTGAGGTGGCTGCAAACACCGCCATCGCTATACTTGCCCATGCGGTCTTCATGTCTAATGCCTATCAATTTAATAGTTATTTGTCAAGCTCAAAGTTAAAATAGTCCCGAGATAAACATCTAACTTTGATATTTTGGACGAATTGTACACACTTTATTCGAAGGAGGAGGCATGAAAAAACTTTTTCAGCGTCATTAACTCTGACGGAAAAAAAGCTTGCAGAGAGCAAGCAATACAGGCAAACTAAGAAAGTCATGATAAAGAAAGCACTGTACACAGTAACAGCGGTTGCGGCCATTATAGCCCCGGTCATGGCAGCCGAGTGGGAAACCGACATAGCCAAAGCAAAGGAGCGAGCCACCGCCGAGGGTAAAGCCATATTGATAAACTTTACGGGCTCAGACTGGTGCGTACACTGTCGCCGGTTAAAGTATGCCGTTTTAGACACGCCGGAGTTTGCAGCCTATACGGCAGACAAATACGTGCTGCTGGAGGTAGACTTGCCGCGCCATGCCCCGGTAGAGGCTACAGAACTGGAGAAGCGCAAAGCCTTGAGTCGCCAATACAACGTAAGCGGATTTCCTACCATTATCATGACCGATGCCGGCGGAGAATTACTCGATGGAGTAGTCGGGGGCGGAGTAACTTATGAGGGTATGAAAATGTGTATGGATAGGGCTTTAGCTCGCCAAGAATCATTGAAAGAGGCGCGCAAACTGAGTGGAGAGGAGCGAGCTGCAGCACTGGTAGCCATTTACAACGAGTTCCCCAAAAGATTCGAGAATGCAGCCGCTGCCTTACGTAAAGAAATCGCCGAGCACGACCCGCAAGATACCACCGGCATGCAGCAACAGGCTGCAGCAGATGCCCAAATGCAAGAGCTGATGAATGAGCTCTCTCACTATGGCACGCATGAATACCAAGGCAAGGCTAAAGTCTACGATACCTATTTAGCAAAGGCCCACCCGCTCAACAGAGTCCGAATCATGGAGCGCAAGCGTGCCGATGTCATCTTCCCGTGTCTTAACATCATGTTGCTTAACGCCAAGACCATAGATGATATTTATACAGCAAAGGCCTATGTGATGAAAGAGGCAGAAACCTGCTATCCGGAAGACATACGAGAAGAGATGATTCAAGCATTGGAAGCACAGTTTGCCGAGCCGGAGAAAATGCTTGAGGGCATCAAACGCAGAAGGCGATAACCCAACCAACATCGTTTTACATGAGCACAAGCTTTTTCACAACTTTGGGCTGCGCGTTCTCGGCCATCAGCGTATGTGTTGCCACGGCTGCAACGGATGACGCTTGGATGACAGATTTACCGGCGGCACTGGCAAAAGCAAAAGCAGAAAACAAGCTGGTGTTAGTAGACTTTACGGGGTCTGACTGGTGCAGCGCCTGCATCAAATTGCGCCGCACGGTATTAGATACCCCCGAGTTTCGAGAATATGCAGCAGATGGTTTTGTGCTGATGGAGGTAGACCTACCACAGCGTAAAAGCTTTGACCCAACCCTGCGCGCCCGTAACGAAGAGATAGCAAAAAAATACCGCGTAGCGGCGTACCCTACCATTATGGTGCTAAACCACCGGGGGCAAGTTCTGGGCGGGTTTGAGGGATTTAAGCCGCACAAAGAGGTTATCTTTGCTCTGGAAAATGCCCGACAGGCAGCACAACTCTACAGCAGGGCTGACATGCAAAGCGGGGTAGAGCGAGCACGCACGCTGATGCAGGTTTACCAAAACTTCCCCGCCACTAAAAGTTTTGCCACGGCATATGAAGAATTGAGAAGCCGCATCATGCAGGAAGACCCCGACAATGTAACCGGTATTCATGAAGCCGTGGCCGTACAAGAACAAGCACGTCGCTTTTTAACAGAGCGCAACGCCCTGCCCATTAACTCCCCGGCTATGGGTGATTTGCTGGAGCGCCAACTTGCAGAAGCCTACCCGGCCAATCGCCCTGCCATTATGCAAGAGCGTTGTCAATATGCCTTGGCTACAGCAGAAACAGTGAGCGACATTGAGGCTGCCAAGCAAATGTTCTTGCAGGTTATTCCCCTGCTACCGCCCGATGAAGCGGCCAATGTGCAACACTTTGTCGATACCTATTTTGCAGATCCGGCAGCCTTATTGCAAATGCTTAAACAAAGCAGGCCAAAATAACGCACAGCTTATCAAGTATTGAGACGCAGTCAATTGAGTAGGGGGACTTTCGTCCCCCTCTCACACCACCGTACGTGCCGTTTATGGCATACGGCGGTTTCCAATCAGCGTTTGAGGAGTTGATAAAACGAGATGTATCCCTCTGCCCGCAGCCATGCGTTATCCATGCAGATATTCGCAGGTTGCGAGCAGGCCATCCTCCACCACCTTGTCCCCATTGCGACCATTCCACTCCTCAGCTTCCGTTTACATCCTATACTCTCTAGGAAGTGGCGGATGCCTTTCGAGTGTTTGCATTGCTTGAGTCGCAAACACCGCAATTTGCGGCGTGTCCATTCGTCGAGTTCCTGACATAGCTTGTTGATTGCTGCCAGCTTGAAGTAATTCGTCCATCCCCTTACCACGGGGGTAAGTTCCGCTATTACTTCGTGCAGAGGTGTCGGGCGGTTTCGACGTGTTATCATTCGCACTTTCGCTTTCAACTTCTTCACACTTGCCGGTGCTATCCGCAGCAGCCCTCCTGTTCCTATGATGTAACCGAGGTAGACGCAGTTCCACACTTTGTCTGCCTTGCTCTTCTGTCGGTTGACTTTCAGTTTCAGTTCCTCTTCGATGTAGTGACTAATGCTTACCAGCACGCGTTCTCCCGCTTCTATCGTTCTCACGAATATCATGCAGTCGTCTGCGTAGCGGCAAAATCGCAAGCCGCGACTCTCCAATTCCCTGTCCAATTCGTCCAGCAGTACGTTGGCTAGTAGTGGTGATAAAGGTCCGCCTTGCGGCGTACCCTGTTCCCGTTTCTGCTTGATGCCTTCGTTGTCCATCATTCCCGCCTTGAGCATCTGGCGGATGTAGTAAAGCACGCGCTTGTCTTTGATGCGCCGTGCCAGTCTCGACATCAGGATGTCGTGGTTGACCTTATCGAAAAACTTTTCCAAGTCAAGGTCTACAGCTACGGTGTAGCCTTGCTCCACGTACGCAGAGCCTGCCTTGATGGCTTGGTGTGCGCTTCGATTCGGTCGGAATCCATAGCTCGATTCGCTCATCTGTGGGTCGAGTATGGGGGTGAGTTCCTGCACAAAGGCCTGTTGTACCAATCGGTCTATCGCCGTTGGTATGCCCAGTTGCCGCCGTCCTCCGTTTGGTTTGGGGATACTCACTCCCTTTACCTCTTGTGGACGGTAGCTGCCGGTGAGCAGTTGCTCTCTCAGTTCTGCCATGTGGGTACTCAGCCATCGCTCCATTTCTTCAACGGTCATGCCGTCTATCCCCGGAGCTCCCTTGTTGCTTTTTACTCGATGGCATGCATGCTCAAGATTGTAGCGGTGTGCTATATTCTCAAGTATGCGCTCCTCCCAGTTCAGTTCCTCCCTCCACGCCGCAAACGCTTGCTGCTCCCGCAATGGTGCAGCTGTGGGATTCGCACCCTCACCGCTTCCATGTGGGCGCATCTCCCCCGATGGGGTATCGAAGTCGAGCTCCATCTGGTATAAGGTGTCTTGATTCTGCCTCTCCACGTTTATGAGTTTCAGGCTGTTCTGTGCTTTGTTGGATTTCGGCCTTCCCCACCAAGGGATGGGTACTATGCCTCTGCTGACTACCTGCTTCCGGGCTTTTCTTCCCGTTACCCTTTCAGGCCTTAGCAGGTTCTCACCGAATATGACTATGCTACTTTCCTCCCGCGCCGTCTGCATCTACCTTATGGATTCTTGATGATGTATCGGATTTCGGCTCTTGCGGCAACCTCGTCCATCCATCCGGCCTTATATGCAGTTTCTGTTCGTACAGTCGGGATTTCCCCTCGAACTTCCTCTTCCACGGTTTGTTACCTCCCCGCAGTTGTTCTTCAGGTCTGGGATTCCGCATCATCGCGGCTCCGCGCGGACTCTCACCGCAGTGCGCATATCGCGTCGGTCGTACCGCAAAGGGGAGTAGCGGCCAATGCCACTACTCCCCTTGTTTTAAGAGTTATCGGGCTACACCCGGTTATTTCTTTTCTTTTTTCTTGGGTTGGCGTATAATCTTAAACATCGCCCGAGCAAGGGATGCTTTGTGCTTGAGTGGCAAATCGGTATCATACGCCCATATCATAACACCGCCAAACTTTTGCTGTTTGAGCCATTTACACTTCTCTGTAATGAGGTCTATACCGTTGAAGGAGTGCATAGGGCCATCCGTACCGTCTTTATTTTTGGCGCGGAAGGTATTTTCGGAGGGTTTTAACCGCGGATACCAGCCATAAATTTGGGAATAGCCGTACTGATTGGTGAGCGTACCCTGTTGGTTGCTGTAAAAGGGGAGCCCTACCACAATACGGGGTTTTGCCATATGAAAATCCTTCAGGCATTTGTTAGCGTCCCCCTGAAAACGCTGCATGGAGGCATGCTGGGGACCGAGGTCGTCGTACGACATGGTCATGAGAAAATCCAGCTGGTCAGTCGTCCAATAATTCGGGATTTTGTAGGTAACCGAAGCCGCAATACTGATGGAGATGGCAGAGCCCGAGAGTTCTTCTCGCAAATCGGCAATAAAGTAGCCTAAGTGCTCCCACTGTTCCCAAGAATCGGGGTATTCCCAGTCTATATCAATACCTTGGTAGCCGCGAGAGATAGCCCATTGCGCCATATTGCGGGCTAAATGGCGGCGGGTTGTGGGGTTGGCCACCACCGTGGTCATGGGACCATCCATATGGCCGAACCCGGCAATGAGGTTGCTGCGAGAGTTTGCTTCTTTGTGCAAACGTTTGATTTCGGCCAAGGCCTCATCGGCAATGGTTTTATTATCTCCACCACCGGCCCATTGGTATGCGATTTCGCCTTCGGCGGTCACACTGTAGGCAAAATGCACCAAATCGGTAAAAAGATTAAAATGAGCCGGTGTAAGGTGTACGGCTTTTTCAGCATTACCCCAGCCCTTTACCCAGCGGGGGCGATAATAGGGCACTATGCGATACGGGAACGGATACACGCGCGGTATCACACGCTCTTCCACCCCCTCTGCCAAAATAACCTCGGGCACCACCACAGAGCCATCGGCCATCACTAGCTCGGTGCATACCGCATCGATGCGTGAGTTTCGTTTTATTGACTCAGATAAATCGTAACTGAGCCATAAATAAAGAGGCTCCCCGGTGAGGGGTAAATCCATCTTAAAAGTATAAGTTCCCTTACCGGGTTTGCGTTTTACGAGTTCTTCTGCCAGTTTATTGGTATTGTAGGTAAAACCGTTCCACCCACGAGAGGTAAGCACACGTGCAATTTTAATATCGGACACGCGAGAGGATTTACCGGTTGTGAAACGTATGGCGGTTATTTTTTCGCTTGTTTCGCCGATTACTTTAATCTGCAGGACAGGCTGATTGGTAAGACCGGGATAGAAGACACCATGAGTGTAGCGGACCTCTGCCGTTGCCGCCGCAGCTACCCCGGAAATAATGAGAATAAACAGCATTAATTCTTTTAACCATCTCATGGCAGAAAAATAATCTTACATTAAAATTTGGGCAAAGGACGCAAGGCCGGGGGCTCGGAGTCGTGCAAGGGGTTGCGTTCTTCCGGGAAGCTGAAGGGCTCTAAAATGGTAGGCGTATAGGTAGAATTGGTCTTGCGCTTTTCGAGCGGGATAACGATTTCGTCTTCCTCAATATACCGAGAATGCGGAGAACTATCAGTCCACAACAAAGAACCGAACCAACTTGTTTGCGTTTTAACGGTGGCAGATTCGATTGTATAGCCGTCTTTTTCGACCACAATACCCAAATCTTTGTCTTGGTCTATCTCAACCGTTAATGGCGTAGTTCCGGGGTAATGTTTACCATTGATGGTAACAGTGGCCCCGGGCGGGGTGGTAATAACGGTGAAAGGTTTCTGCCCTTGGCAAGCAGATAATAAAACACAAATGGCTCCGATAAAAAACTTTTGATAACGCATGGGATTATTCTACGACTTGAAATAAAACTTTACAAGTAAAAAACTCGGCTAATGACTCTTTTAACCGCCGAGTTGAGAGATCGCCAAATTCTCTTTGGCTTGCATGAGCGTGTTATCGCGAATAGCCTCGGAGTATCGAGCGGAGGGAGCTATCCCGGCAGCCTTGAGGAAGTATTGGTTGGAGGCGGGGTAATTGCGATTATTGCGCTCAATGATACCCAGCAGGTAGTATGCCTCGGGGTCATTAGGGAATGTTTGCAACGAAGACTCCGCAAGAGCACGGCCGGTTGCCCAATCGCCGAGTCGGCATGCCTGAGCGGCTTGCTCCAGCAGCGTATTGTCCTCTTGAGGTTTAATGCGAACGCTATAACGCACGGTGCGTGGCACGAGGTCGCGCACAATTTCGGCAGCGACATCATCATAATCTACGTAATCGCTGTAAGAGGTATCGGAAAGCGTGCGCCGATACAGAATATTACCCCGGCGCTCCAGCTGCACCGTAACGTGAAGCGTTGTTTCTACCGATTCTGAGCAATGGCAATGCTCCATATCTTGGCAAGTGTGGGTTAGATAGCGCTCTTGGTGAACATGGGCACGCTCTATATAGAGAATGGAGTCCTCCCCGCCGAGTGTGTAAAAATTTTCGGGGGCAAGGCGTGCATACAACGCATCTTCCAAATGAGCAGAAGCATAATTACCATGAACGGAGACAACACGCAACGACGAGCCTCGCTGCAAATTCACCTGAGAGGGCTCAAGCGTATGCAGTTGTATCTGGATGCCGCAAGAGCAAAGCAGCATGGGTATTGCCATAAGTATGAGAGAGAACAATCTATTCATAAGAGGCAACCTTTGAAGTCATCTACCGGCCGCGACACTCAGCTCCGCCAGCCAAGCACTCTGTTGCATATCGGCAGCCTGAGCGGCGGTAAAAGGCATGCGAGGACGCCAGTTACCCCCTCCCTGCGTACCGGGAGTATTGAGGCGTACGGGTATATCGAACAGCTCGGTCCACATTAACGCTGCATATGCCGAACGACTGCCAAACAAGGCGCGGAACAAGGCATCCTTTATTGCAGCCCCCCATGGCACCAGTGCATTTTCTTCAGTCAACCCCGCATAATCCCCGAGCCACCCCAGCACCCTCGCACAATCTTTTGCCGTACGAAGTTTTTCTCTGAGAGCATCGGAGCTCAACGTTACATCGCACATGGCATCTTGCCCGGCTTTAACATGAGAATACCACTCGTCCCAGTCATTGCAGATGGGCGGGAAGTCGTGCGTAGCATATGTGGCAAAAGAGCATGGATTGTAACTTTGCCCGCTGCATATGCGTTGGTGCTCGTCTATCTCCCAGTGCGGTATTTTGAATCCGGCTATGCGCAAGCGCGATAAGTCCGGTCGCACGTAGTCGGGCACGCAACCCAAATCTTCCCCCACCACCAACTGCCCGGGGGCTGCCTGCAACAGCTTACGCAGCAGGTAATCGCCCTGCATAAGATTGGCTCGGCGATCTTCGGCAGTCCAATCCGGGCGGGGTCTAAACCCGGGGCGACGACCTTCGCAACGCGCTGCGGCTTCATCTGCCGTAAGGTTAAGGAACTCGGCGTTGCGGTCGGGCATCCAAGGGAACGCATAGATACGGTAAAACCCCAACACGTGGTCTATGCGATACATTTTGAAGATTTCTGCTAACTTGCGGATACGGCGAGACCACCAGGCAAAGTTATCATGCTCCATTACATCCCAGCGGTAAAGTGGGATTCCCCAATTTTGCCCCCATTTTGCCGTAAAGGGGTCTTCTGCAAAATTGCCTTCTGCCGGGGCGCCTCCACTCCAATTCATATCAAAAAGGTAGCGCTCAAAGAATACGTCGGCACTGGCAACGGATATACCGATGGGCACATCGCCCATCAGATAAACCCCACAGGCGTCTGCCATGGCACGCGCGGCTGCCCACTGGCGCGAACATAACCACTGCAACCACTGCTGGTAGCGCTTTTGGCGCCGGGAGTCAGCATTACTTTCGACGATGAAGCGCGCCACATCGGTATCTTGCACCGGCCAAAGCCACCAAGCAATGGTACCGAATGCGATGGAGAGCACACGGAATATGCAGTAGTCATTCAGCCACGTACCCTGCTCCATCACCCAGTGCTCAAACTCTGCCCGCATTGCGGCAAATGATTCTTCTTGCTCGAAACGCGTAAAGGCTTGCTTGAGATGGTAATACTTGTATGCGCGCACGCGTGCGTAGTCCACATAATCGGGACCACCCGGTAACTGCGTGGGTGGCAGGGTTTCATCATACGGGGGCAAGGGCAAGGACATACCCGGCACACGCTCCAACGCCAAGTACATGGGTTCTAAAGCAACTGAACTGATGGCAGAATACGGAGAGGGCGAGTCATCTTCCCCCACGGCGTTAACGGGCAACAACTGCAAAAAACCTACATGGTGCGCAGCAGCCCATTGCACCCATTCTTCCAACGCAAGCAAGTCCCCGATACCGGCATCGCCCACTCGCCGCATCGAAAAAAGCGGCATCAATACACCTGTCATTCGCTGCATTTGCATACCTTATAATACTAGCACAAATACACGAGGAAAAGCAACCTCAAAACGGCGCTTCAGCTGCATTTGTAGCAGACTGTCAAAAAAATCGCGTTACTCGATAAAATAAACGCAATTTTTACTTGCTTTATGACACCTCTTGTGATAATAGCATGTGGACAGACCGGCAGTGGCTGTTATATCCTTTCCCTGCTCTAGTCTGCAATCGCTCTCATTTCCGTCAACAGAATATGGCAACGACAAAGAAATCAACAAAAAAAGCGGCAGAAGGCACAACAAAGCCGAAAAGCGGCACCACAAGAGACGTGCTTACCCCCGAAGAAAAGGCAAGAAAGGCCAAACTCAAAGAAACATTGGCTCTGCTGAAAGCAGACCCCGAGTGGCCGGCATTTTTGGAAGAACAAAAGAAAGCCCTGTTGGAGCTGCGCGATAAAATGCTTCCGAATATGCAAAATGTAACGCGAGACCACCTGCGCAGCGGCGCCTCTAATGTCTCATCTTCTTCCGGGCAACACATCGGCGATGCCGGCAGCGAAGCCGAAGTACGCGACCTCACCATCCGCTTACTGGGTAAAGACCGCGAGCAACTTTTTGAAATCGATGAAGCATTAGAACGAATTCGCCGCGGGTTTTACGGAATTTGTGAAATTTCGCTTGATCCCATCCCCAAAAAGCGACTTCAGGCACGTCCGTTCTGCCGTCTTACGGTAAAATGTCAGGAGGAATTCGAGAAAAAATATGGCTCTTATGCCAACTATAAAGCCAAAAATTCGGACCATGTAGGCTTTTCCGGGCTACAAAATGACATGGAAAACGTATTTTCGCTTGACGAATCCGAAGAATAGTGTAGAATAGGCGCCCGCAAGTCAACAACATCACAATTATGCCTAGAGATATCATCATCCTGGAATGCACCGAGGCTAAGGCAGAGGGTAAGACCCCCTCTCGCTATGTCACCACTCGCAACAAGAAGAGCCAGCGCACCCCCGGCCGTCTGGAGAAGGTTAAGTTTAACCCCTACCTGAAGCGCCGCACGCTGCATCGCGAGATGCGCTAATCCTCAGCAAACCGGTAAAAATTGACACATTATGATTACAGAATTCAAGAGCGTTGAGCGTCGTATCCGTTTCCGCACCTGCAACAAGACAATGCCCCGTCGTCGCATTGACATTCCCGCCGGTGCCGTTGATATGTGCAACCCCGAGTTCCTTTCCAAGTTCACGTCTGAGACGGGCAAGATTCTTCCCCGCCGTGTGACCGGAGTATCTGCCAAGATGCACCGCAAGATCACGCGCGAGATTCGCCGCGCCCGTGCCGTGAACCTGCTCCCCTGATTTCACACTCACTATGGAGGAGTTCTCGACGGCAAATTGTCGTTGATACCTAGAGGGAGCTTGTACGCGTATGCCTGCAATCTCCCCTCCGCTTTATCAGGATAACGCCTCCTCCAATTCTTGCAAAGCAAGATGAAAGAATTAAAGGACACCCAGAACGAACGAGACACCCGCCAAATATCCATTGACAGGGTGGGGATTCGCGGGGTCCGTTACCCCATTATTGTCAGCGATAAAGAGAACCGCACTCAATCTACCGTTGCAACGCTGGCCTTGATGGTGGATTTACCGGAAGAGTACAAGGGCACGCACATGAGCCGATTTGTTGAGGCGCTGCACGAGCACCGTCGCTATTTGGATGTGCACTCTGCCGTGCGTCTGCCCTCTCGATTACTGCGCAAATTACCCGCACAGCGAGCGAGGGTGGAAATAGATTTCCCGTTTTTCCGGTTAAAGAAAGCCCCCGTGAGTGGCATGGAGGGCATGATGGATTACGATGTACGCTTTGAGATAGACGCGGAGCGCAACAAGCCGGGCACTTTTACCCTTACTATCAAAGTGCCGGTGACTACGCTTTGCCCATGCTCTAAAGCTATGAGCGAGCATGGGGCCCACAACCAGCGTGGCATAGTCACCTATTCTGTCCGTTTTTCCGGTTCCGCCGTGTGGATTGAAGACCTGATTGATTTGGTAGAAGACTGTGCCAGCTGCCAGGTATACAGCCTGCTCAAGCGTCCGGATGAGAAGTATGTAACCGATAAAGCATACGAAAACCCCGTATTTGTGGAAGATTTGGTACGCAATGTAGCTTTAGCCACAGAGCGATATAATGCCTTTTCGTGGTACCGAATCGAGGCCGAAAACTTTGAATCCATACACAACCACAACGCCTACGCATGTATCGAGCGTAGCGTTGAGTAAACTTTCCCCCAATACACCAACACCAAAAAGCCCGAGGTCAGGTAATGCTGCCTCGGGCTTTTTGGTGGTTCAATAACCGCAAACAACTTACTTTTGCGGGCGCAATGTTTTACGCCCGATGGAGTGATACTCAAAACCGGCATGCAGAGCATTTTCGCCGTGCAGAAGATTACGGCCATCAAATATGATAGGCAAGCGCATCAACTCACGCACCTTAACCAAGTTGGCCATGGCAAACTGTTTCCACTCCGTTGCAACAATCAGCAACTCGGCATTGCGAGTGCATTCGTACATATCCTCTGCAATGGTGACATTGTACCCGACCAAGGCGGAAGCACCGGTTTCGGCAGCTTTGGGGTCATACGCAGTTACATAGGCGCCTTCATCACACAAACGTTTGATAAGTTTAATAGCTACGGATTCGCGCACGTCATCCGTATTCTGCTTAAATGCCAAGCCCCACACAGCAATGCGTTTTTTACGAAGCACCCAAAGCTTTTTACGCAGACGCTTCATAAAGCGTTCGAGCTGTTGCTCATTGATATTTTCGACCTCCTTCAAGATATTCATGGGGGCTCCGAGCTGATCTGCCACATTGATAAAGCCCTTCACATCTTTGGGGAAACAAGAGCCGCCATAGCCCAAGCCGGCGTTAAGGAAATGGCGGGATATGCGCTTATCCATCCCGATACCCTGCGCTACCAATTCGACATCGGCCCCGGCTTTTTCGCACACGGCCGATACGGCATTGATGTATGAAATCTTAAGCGCCAAAAATGAATTGGCGGCATGTTTAATCAACTCTGCAGAGTGCAAATCCACCTCTACAATAGGTGCATTGAAGGGCTGATAAACACGCTTCATAAGGTCCATAGCGCGCTGGGAATCCGCCCCGATGACAACGCGGTCGGGGTGCATAAGGTCGGCCACGGCACTGCCTTCTCGTAAGAACTCGGGGTTCGACACCACATCGACATCTACATTCCCCTTGGCATAGCGAGAGATTACCTGATACACCTTACTACCGGTGCTGACAGGCACGGTTGATTTATCGACAATAATGCGGTAGCCCATCTCGGGGGTAAGAACATCTGCTATCTCATGAGAAACGGCCTCTATATACGATAAATCAACAGAGCCGTCTTCATGTGGGGGGGTAGGCACTGCAATGAAGATAATATCGCACGTTGCCACCGCATCTGCCAAATTGGTAGTAAAAGACAAACGCCCGGCTGACACATTGGAGAGAATGAGTTCTTCCAAATCCGGTTCATAAATGGGCACTTTCCCCTCAAGCAAAGCCTCTACCTTCGCCTGATTATTATCCACACACACCACGGTATGCCCTACCTCAGCAAAGCACGTACCCGTGGTCAACCCCACATAACCGGTTCCAATGATAGCAAGATTCATGTCGATATGTAAAATTTACAGGAGATAGGGCATGATAACTCATTTACCGAATCAAATCAAGGCTTTTACTTTATTTATCCGCACGGTGGCTGTTTTTTCTTGACATACGCAGACAAGATGGTAACCTGTATTCAGTATGAGTAAGTACACTAAAGGAGACTTGACACCCGTGGTGCCTAAGCGTTTCCGCACGGTATTCTTCATGCTCGTAGCGTGTTTTGCGCTGTGGGGGCTGTTGAATAACATGACGGACAACCTGGTGCCGGCCTTTGAAGCCATTTTTGGTATAAAGCCCTCAGAATCTGCCGGTGTGCAGATTTCGTTCTATGGAGCCTACGCCGTATTGGCTGTTTTTGCAGCCATGATGGTGGAAGAATTTTCATATAAAACCGGCGTACTCGCAGGCTTAGGTTTTTATATATTGGGTGCGCTGATTTATATACCGGCATGTATTGCTCAGAGTTTCGACCTTTACCTGTTGGGTATCTTCATTTTGGCAGGTGGTCTTTCCATATTGGAGACCAGCTGCAACCCCTATGTACTTTCTCTCGGGCCGGAGAAAACCGCCGTGCGCCGACTTAACTTTGCCCAAGCCTTCAACCCGGTGGGCTCGCTTGCCGGCATTTTCTTGGCTAAATACCTCATTTTGGCTAACTTGGAGGGTAACAGCAAAGCTATTCAACTATTCTGGGTTTGTGTGCCCTATGTAGGTTTGATTGCCGTGGCTGCAGTCATCTGGTTCTTCTTTGTGCGCTACAAAGCACCGGAGGGCGGCTCGGAGCAATACGAGATGCCCAAGCAGGACGACTCCATGAAAACCGGCATCAGCAAGCCGAAACTCATTGGTTTATATGGTTTGTGTATTGCTGTACCGGTGGGATTCTTGTTAGCGATGAACTACGGTTTAGAAGACCCGGGTATATGGGGAAATATGGTATGCCAATTATTGGTGGTTATGGTAGGCCCCGTAGTCTTTACCCTGCTGCTTAAGAACTACCGGAGCATGCTTTGCGCGCTACTGAATTTACCTCGCTACTGGATGGGTGTTGTGGCGCAATTCTTCTACGTAGGTGTGCAGATTGCCGCATGGACTTGGCTGAATAAATATTGCTGCGTACAGCTTGGATTATCCACGGATGTGGCAGCCACCTATTACGTCATTTCCCTGATACTCTTCATCCTTTGTCGTTGGGTGGCTACGTACTACATGAAGAAGTTCAACCCTGCAGACATGATGAGTCTGTTCGCAATTGTTGCTATAGCATGTTGCGCAGGCACCATGTATCTGCCAAGCGATGTTCTTTTCCATATTGGAGGTTTGCCGTTCTCTGCTAACGTTATCTGCCTTATCCTGATTTCCGGTGGTATGAGCCTTATGTTCCCGACCATATATGGTATTGCCTTGGGTGGACTTAACCAACGCATTGTCAAGCTGGGTGCCGCCGGGCTTATTATGGCAATTTTGGGTGGTGCGATTATTACCCCATGGATGGGAAGCATTATCGAAAGCACACAAAGCATTTGGTTCTGCTTGATTCCCGGGGCAGATACCACCTGGAACACCGAGTTCAAGACATCAGACTTGGCTGTACGAGCCTCGTTCATTGTACCGGTCATCTGCTTTGCTGTGGTACTGCTCTACAGCGTAATGTTCCGCAAACCCCTCACTTCATCCGACAAATAAACATTTAACCCCAAAACAAAACGTATATGAAATACGACACATTACCGACCATCGGCATACGCCCGACGATTGACGGTCGTCGTCTCGGCGTTCGTGAATCACTGGAAGACCAGACTATGAACATGGCCAAGGCTGCCGCAGCCTTGATTGAAGCCAATGTTACCCACGCTAACGGCCAACCCGTTAAGTGTGTGATAGCCGATACCACCATCGGCGGGCCTGCAGAGGCAGCTGCCTGCAACCAGAAGTTCGCAGAGAACAACGTGGGCTGCTCCCTTATCGTAACCCCCTGCTGGTGCTACATTACAGAGACTTTTGAAACTGATGCCACCACCCCCAAAGCCATTTGGGGCTTTAACGGCACCGAGCGCCCCGGCGCCGTATACTTGGCTGCAGCCCTCGCAGGCTATGCCCAAAAAGGCGTGCCGGCTTTCTCCATCTACGGCCACGATGTTCAGGATGCCGACGACACCAGCATCCCCGAGGACGTAGCGGAAAAGATTCTGCGTTTCGCACGCGCGGGTCTTACCGTGGCTACACTGCGCGGCAAGGGCTATCTGTCCATCGGCGGTTGCTCCATGGGCATTGCCGGCTCCATCCTCGACCACTCCTTCTGGGAGGCCTATTTGGGCATGCGCGTACAGCCGGTTGACATGACCGAGGTACGCCGCCGCATGGAGCTGGGCATATACGACAAAGCAGAGTTCGACCTCGCCATGGAGTGGGCCAAGAAGTATGTGAAGATTGGCCCGGACCGCAACCGCCCGGACCTGGTACTCTCCCCCGAGGAGAAGGAGCGCACGCTGCGCGAAAGCATCCTGATGACCATCATCTTCCGCGACATGATGCACGGCAACCCCTACCTCAAGACCATCGACCGAGAGGAAGAAGGCTTGGGCTTCAACGCCATTTGCGGTGGTTTCCAAGGGCAGCGTCACTGGACAGACTTCTACCCGAACGGCGACATGGCAGAATCCCTGCTCAACAGCACTTTCGACTGGAACGGTCCGCGCGAAGCAATTCCCTTTGCTACGGAGAATGACGCCATGAACGGCGTTTGCATGCTCCTGCTGCACCAGCTTACCGGCCGCGCCGCCTGCTTCTCCGACATTCGCACCTACTGGAGCCCGGCTGCCGTCAAACGTGTCACCGGCTACACCATGGAAGGCTTGGCCAAGGACGGCATCATGCACCTCATCAACTCCGGTTCTACGGCCCTGGACGGCAACATGCACTCCACCGCCCCCGATGGCACACCCATCATGAAGAAGACCGGCGAGACCACACAGGCCGACATCGAGGCAATGATGGGTGCATCCGAGTGGTGCCCCGCTAACCGCGAATACTTCCGCGGCGGTGGCTACTCCCTGCACTTCGTCTCTAAGGGCAATGTACCGGTAACCATGATTCGCATGAACTTGGTGAAGGGTCAGGGCCCCGTGCTGACTATCGTAGAAGGCTGGACCTGCGACCTGCCGCAGGAAGTAAACGACAAGCTTGACCAGCGCACCGACCCGGGTTGGCCGACCACTTGGTTTGCCCCCCGCCTCACCGGCAAGGGCGGTTTCAAGGATGTATACACCGTTATGGCCAATATGGGCGCTAACCACGGCGCTTGGACCTACGGCCACATCGGCGCAGACATCATCACCCTGGCTTCCATGCTGCGCATCCCCGTATATGCTCACAACGTACCCGAGGACAAGGTATACCGCCCCGCCGCTTGGGATTTGTTCGGCACCGCCGACCCCGAAGGTGCAGACTTCCGCGCCTGCGCTAACTTCGGCCCCATCTACGGCAAGTATTAAGAACCTCTGAATCAGCCCTGCCGGTGCAAGCATCGGCAGGGCATTTTTGCCCCCCGACATCATGAATCCTAAATATAAAAAGATATATTGCTGCACCCCGGTAGCCTTTCATGCTAACGACGGGTTCTGGATTCGTGATACCGGGTTAATTTCTCGTTCTCTGCGGCAAATGGGTATTGAGAGCAAGTGCATTATGCCCTTACCCCATTACGATGACGACCAAAAAGAAGGTCTCATACGCACCGAATATAAAAATCTCAAATCCGTAGCTTGGTGGAAAAGCCTGGGTATAGATGCTTTGGTACTCTATTCTTGGGGTGCGCCCAAGTACTTACCGATTGCAAGAGCTGTACGAAAAGCAGGTATCACCTTGATGATACATATGGATATGAGTGCCAACCTCCACAATTGGAGGAATGGAACAATTCGTGGTTATCTGAAAGATTTCCGCATCAATCTAATGCGTAGCTGGCATCTGAGTTACGCCAACATCATCTCCGGTTCTCTAGAGCTCATAGAAGCATTGGCTAGCAGTAAGTTCTACGGAAACGGAATCGCCTCTAAATGCACAAATTTTCCCACACCGGTAGCCCCCCATTTTACATTTTCGACAACACCAAAATCGTACAAGGTAACCTGCATCGGCAGATGGTCTGATAAGAATGAAGACCAAGTAAAAAGGCCGGAATTCTGCATACGCACAGCCCAAGAATTGGTGAAGTTAGATCCATCGGTCATTGTAGAAATATACGGTAGGACGGGAAACACCATAGAAAGCATCTATGAATCTACAGAGATAGGCAAAGACCGCATCATCCTGAAAGGCTTTGCCAACAATAAAGATTTGCCGACGATATACCAATCATCTTTAATAAACTATTGTTCATCGGCAAGCGAAGGAACCCACATAGCCTCTGCAGAGGCTTTATGCTGTGGTTGCTCTATTGTTACCTCCCCCCGCAAACAATTGCGTACCCTGCATTGGTATGCAAGTAAGAACTCCGGCAGAATTGCAACCGAAGATACCCCCGAAGCAATGGCAAAAGCGCTGGCTGCCGAGCTAACTGCTTGGAAAACCGGTGCACGCTCTGCCCAACACATTGCTGAGGCATGGCAAAACATTTTTCACGTCGATAAAGTTTTTAACAAAATATTCCAATAACTCACCATGTCATACGTACTCTGCTTAGACTGCGGTGCCACCAACGTGCGCGCCATTCTCGTAGACGAAAAAGGCACTCTCATTGCCAAAGCCAGCCAACCGAACTCAACGGATCAAGGCACAGAGAACTCCCATTACCATGTATGGAATGCCGACCGCATTCTCAACCAACTGGCAGAATGTGCCCGCAAGATTTTGCCGGAGGTAGATGCCACACAGGTAAAGGGCATCACCATTACCACGTTCGGAGTAGATGGCGCCCTTGTCAACGCCGAGGGAGAGCTGCTGTACCCCGTCATCTCGTGGAAGTGCCCGCGTACGGCAGAAGTCATGAAAGCCATTGACAAATACCTGCCGCAGAGCAAGCTTAATGAAATCTCCGGCGTGGGCGAATTTGCCTTCAATACTATCTACAAGCTCATTTGGATTAAAGAAAATCGCCCCGAGCTGTTGGAGCAAGCACACGCATGGCTCTTTATCTCCAACATTCTGGCGCACCGCCTCACGGGTGTTATGGCTACGGATCGCACCATGGCCGGCACCTCTCAAATGACAGACCTTACCACCGGCGACTGGAGCGATGAGATTCTCGGCACGTTGGGCATCAGCAAGAGTTTGTTCCCGCCCATGGTAAACGCCGGCGATGTCATCGGGCACCTTACCCCCGCCGCTTGCGAGTTGTTGGGGCTTCCCTGCTCTATACCCGTGGTATCTACCGGGCATGATACACAGTTTGCCCTGTTCGGCAGCGGTGTAAAAGAGAACCAACCCTTCCTCTCCAGCGGCACGTGGGAAATCCTCATGCTGCGCACAGCCAAAGCCAAACTAGAGGCAGAGGATTACGCAGCCGGTGCCACGGTTGAGTTCGACAGCAAGCAAGGCCTGCTTAACCCCGGTTTGCAGTGGATTGCCAGCGGTATTATCGAGTGGGTAAAAGCCACCTGCTATCATGGCGAAAACTACGACACCATGGATGCCGAAGCCGCGGCCATTGCCCCCGGTTGCGATGGAGTGAAGCTTGTACCCAACTTCTTACCCAGCGACCCGGTACCCGGCAGCATCGAAGGGCTCATACTCGGCCGCACCCGCGGCCACATCTACCGTGCCGCTATGGAGGCCCTCACCTACCGCCTCAAGAGCCGTTTAGAGAAGCTGGAAAAAGTGGGTGGCTTCAAGGCAACCGAGCTCCTGCTCGTAGGCGGTGGCGCCCGCAACAAGATTTGGACGCAAATGCGCGCTGACATTCTCGGCCTGCCCATCTGGGTATCCACAGTTTCGGAGAGTACCGTTCTGGGTGCCGCCATGTACGCCATGGCCGGCGCCGGCATCTACCCCTCCCCCGAGGCCGCCCGCGATACCATCGGCATCTCCTACGATATCACCCTCCCCGGCGAGCAGCAGCAAGCTTACGCCGCATTATAACGGCAAATTCACTTCATACAAATCAACCGCCCTGTTATCGACAATGGTAACAAGGCGGTTAATTTGTATTTAGCGTCAAAACAAAGTCAGCTGTTCTCTTAAGCTTCTATCAAATCATAAAGATGGTGCGCATATACTATATCATGAAGAGCAATTCCTATATTGTAACTCAGTATGCGTTCCTCATTATTCTCACGGCCCTTAACTGATCCATCTAACACATCAGGCAACTCAGCATACGAACGAAACTTATCAAAATACCGGAAACCGCATACATGTGAAGTATCATCAGCAAAGACTTTATCAAAAGCCAAATCACAATTTTGAAAACCTCGCGTATGTACAGGCACAACCAAGCATCCTGGGCGGTATGCATCTGTAGGAGCTATATTATCCCCGGCATACGTTATGCAGGATATCACAACATCACTGGCTCTAACCATTTCTTCAGCATTTTCCGCCACACAGACTTCCCAACAAGTATTCTGATTCAACCACGAATCTATGCGCTGAATATGATTTTTATATCTCAATAAATGAATTTTTAAAGGTCTATCAGCATAAATAGCACTCAAGCACTTAATGGTAGCAATGCCGGTCGACCCCAACCCCATCACACCAATGCTTTCAAAATCATCGCGCGAGAAAGTCTCAACAGCCAGCGCAGCAACCGCTCCGGTTCGATATGTTGTTATATGATAAGCATCCATCAGGCAAAGCAACTCGCCATTATCATAACAATATAGCAACAATTCCCCATTTACGGACGGAGTACGACCTGAATAACGCGTCACAATCTTGGCGCCGAACACATTCAACTCTGGCACCATACACGGCATTGTGTTCATAAAATTAAGTTCCTCAAAAGGGATACTAATCTTATGCGGCAATTTAGAACTTTTCTTTAAAGAAAACGACTCACGCACCCACTCAACTGCTCTTGCATATGTCAAGTGAGGCTCAATCTGAGAATTTGTAATATAGTTCATAATTTAATAAAACTTAGATTTTTCCCATTGCTTCAATCAACGCATCATTATCCTTCGTATCTCTCACAGCAATACGGATGAAATTGCGTTCTCCCATGGCTTTCTTGCCACTGCAATCCTTAATGAGAATATCGAACTTTTCCAAAAGCTCGACCGTCAACTCACGCGATGTATGAGGAGGCAAGACTTCACACATAAAATAATTTGCCTGACTGGGCAGCACTCGCAAGAAAGGCACTTTTGCCAACTCTGACATAAATCGCTCACGCTCTTGCATAAAATGCACACACGCACGTTGATAATGCTTTTCGTATTTACCGAAAATCTGCATGTAGAATTCGCCCAAAGAATTAATGTTCCAAATGGCGACATCCTTCTTTAACATAGCGATAAATTCTTTATCAGAAGTGGCAACAATACCCAAACGAAGTCCCGGTACTCCATAGGATTTGGAGATAGACTTCACAACTGTCAAATGAGGATAAGCCTCTAACGTATCATTAGTTAAGAGAGTATTGTCCGGGGTACCGACAGAAAAATCAACAAATGATTCATCAATAATCAAGCGTACGCCCTTTTCAGAAGTCCAAGTACACAAGCGTTTCAAATCAGACAAAGGAATAAAATTACCACTGGGGTTGTCAGGATTTACCAGCAGCAAGGTGCTGATTTCCTTATCTGCAAAGTATTGCATGATATCATCTGCCGTATAAGAAAAATCTTGATCAACGGTGGACATCGGCACCAGCCGTTCCTGCGACAATCGGTTGGGATATTCCTCAAATGTAGGAAGAATAACACCGAGCCTGCCGTCCAGAGACTCCATGAGTCCCTTAATGAGTTCTGCCGCCCCATTGCCTACGCAAACGTAATCGGCGCGAATACCAAAATACTTACCGGCTAACAGGCTGTTAACACGCATGCCGGATGGGTAATTACGCACCAAATTATCGAAATTGGCCTTCAATTCCGACATCATACGGTCATTGGGGAAATAGGGATTCACCAAATAACAGAAATCAAGAACTCGGGGATAACGCCAATACCCTCCATAACGAGATTCTAAGCGTTTAAGCTTCTCATTCGCAGGGCAAAAGATAGACTCTGCAATATCAAGATCCTGCACATCATCAATCTCATACCACGATTCACCATTAAGCGGCAAGGCCTTAATTTCGGGCTTATCCAACAAGGTAATCACGCGCAACACTTGCTCATAGTACTCATTATTTCCAAGTGCTTTACTGTAAGCCTCGAGAAAGGGAACATAATGAGTTGCTGAAAATTCCTTACTGAATTTATAAATATTGACCGTTTTGTAATATGAATGGCATTCTTCATAGCGAAACTCAGTGCCGGGTATGAACTTATCAATCTCACAATCCGCGCCCAACTTCACCACCGTACCATCCATCCAACTCTCGTACTTTGAAACCAGAGCCAAGCTGGGATATGGATTATCCAACAATTTTTCTACCACAGCATCTTCAAAAATGAGGTCAGACTCAAACAAGAGAGTATCATCTTGCATGAGATACTCTTTTGCTAACCAGAGAGAATAAATATTGTTCGTAGTAGCGTATATGGGATTTTCAACATACACAACAGGAGTATTCACCGTGCACGAGGCAATATATTCACGAAGCTTTTTCCCTTCGTACCCCGTAACAATAACAATTCTCTTGAGATGACAGCTTTTTACATTATCCAGCTGACTAAGTAACCGCTCGATGAGAGTTACCCCATTCACCTTCACCATACACTTGGTGTTATTCTGAGTCAGTTCACCCAGTCTTTTCCCCATACCTGCGGCGAGTATAATTGCTTGCATAAAAAAATACAGCTATTTTAATTTTCCAATAGAACAATAGACATATTACCTCGTTTTTACTCAAGAAAAACACCAGCTTTAAGCTTTCTAC
This sequence comes from Akkermansiaceae bacterium, assembly GCA_015062055.1. Lineage (GTDB taxonomy): Bacteria > Verrucomicrobiota > Verrucomicrobiia > Verrucomicrobiales > Akkermansiaceae > Akkermansia. Next base: position 1,589 of record SUVK01000025.1, on the reverse strand, counting down.
CTGTTTATAACAATATATTCCTCTGATGTCAAGAAAATCATGATGATATTTCAGATATTTAGAAAAGCAAACTATGCTGGCCCCCGATTTTAGGACAACAAGTTACCCACCATTAAGACAATTTAGTTGGTCTCGTAATAGAGGCTTGAGCATTGTCGCATGTGCGTGTAAAATCAAACAAACACACACACCAAAATGGAACATAGCATTAACAAGAGGGGGGCGCTACAGCGCCGCATTTAAGCAGGAGGTAGCCATAGAAGCACTCAAAGGCACAAAGACCATTCAACAAAATAGCATCGGATTACAAAATAAGTTCTGATGTGGTCAAAGGATGGAAGAAACAAGCCCGAGAGATGATGGAAGAAGGATTCAAGCGTAAAGGAAAGAAAAAGACTAAGGAGGCAGAGCTTGAAGCGAAGATTGGGCATCTGGAGATATTATTAGGGCAACGGGAATTTGAGTTGGACTGGCTCACAAAAAAATCCAAGGAGCTGGGACTGTAACGCAGCGTCGCCAGCTTCTGGATATTGAAGCTGCACAAGAAAAGGTGCCGAGTCGAAGCAAACAATGTGAGTTATTAGGTTTACAGCGCAGCGGAACCGATTACCACTCCCGCCCGGCAACTGATGAAATAGAAATCAGAAAGGCTATAGAAAAGGCGTATCAGATAGATCCATGTCTTGGGGCGCGACGACTTCCTGCCTATCTAAAGAAAGAATATGGTATAAACATTAGCAGAAAACGAGTTCTTCGAGTAAAGAAATCCATGGGCTTACGCACAATTTATCAACATCCTAAGGCATCACGTCCCGGGAAATGCGGAAAAGAAGGCAAACATTCCTACAAGATTAGAGCGCTGGAAAAAATACGAGTGGATGATGTATGGACCAGCGATATAACATACCTACAGATAGGAGCCAAAAATTACTATTTATGCGTAGTAATGGATTGGGCGAGTCGTTATGTTTTAGGTTGGAGTATAGCAGAGAAGATGGATATAAGCCTTTGTTTGAGTGCATTGGAGATGGCTCTGAGCCGAGGACGGCTTCCTAAATACTTTAACACAGACCAAGGCAGCCAGTACACCTCAAGAGACTGGCAGGAATGCATGGAAGAGAATGGTATAATTATCAGCCAAGACGGCAAAGGACGCTGGGCGGATAATATTGTCATGGAGCGCCTTTGGCGCACCTACAAGTATGAGTTCTTTTTCATTCACGAGCCCGCAAACATAATCGAACTGCAAATCATTACGGATAAATGGATTGATTATTACAATAACAAGCGTCCGCATGCAACACTCAAAAATCAAACAGCGGCCGAATATCGAAGAGGGCAAGGAGTTCCCACCCCCCATCCGGCGAATTTTTTTAGCGATTTTTCCGCTTCGGCATCGCTCGCGTCGCTACGCGCCGCGCCCTCGCTTCGCTCGGGACGCGATGCCTACGCTTCAAAATCGCTGCTGAATTGCAAGACCAAATGCGACAGTAAGTGATTTTTCTTCAATTTACGCTGCAATTTTGAGAAAATGGAGCTTTTCTGTTCGTGCCATGTGGCGTGCTGATTTGCCTTTAAAGATGCGTCGA
>SUVK01000024.1 GCA_015062055.1 Akkermansiaceae bacterium | reverse complement strand
CACCTTCCTCCTTGGACAGCACGTATACGGCAGCCTCGAACTCGGTGTGGGGAGTTACAGAACCCGGCTTGGCGATAACCTGACCGCGAACGATGTCTTCCTTCTTGATACCGCGAAGGAGCAGACCTACGTTGTCACCGGCTTCACCCTTGTCGAGGAGCTTGCGGAACATTTCGATGTCGGTCACGGAAGTCTTCTGAGTCGGGCGGATACCAACGATCTCAACTTCTTCCATCTTGTTGATGATACCACGCTCGATACGGCCGGTAGCAACGGTACCACGACCGGAGATGGAGAACACGTCCTCAACAGGCATGAGGAAGGGCTTCTCGGTGGGACGCTCGGGGGTGGGGATGTACTCGTCAACGGCAGCCATGAGCTCAAGGATCTTGGCGCTGTACTCAGGGTCGCCCTCAAGAGCCTTAACGGCAGAACCTGTAACGATGGGCAGATCATCGCCGGGGAACTCGTAGGAGCTAAGAAGCTCACGAATCTCCATCTCCACAAGCTCAGCAAGCTCGGGGTCAGCGAGGTCCATCTTGTTCATGAACACAACGATGTAGGGAACGCCTACCTGACGAGCAAGAAGGATGTGCTCGCGAGTCTGCGGCATGGGGCCGTCAGCGGCGGAAACTACAAGGATAGCACCGTCCATCTGAGCGGCACCGGTGATCATGTTCTTAACATAGTCGGCGTGACCGGGGCAGTCAACGTGAGCATAGTGACGATTCTCGGTCTCGTACTCAACGTGAGCGGTAGAAATCGTGATACCACGCTCGCGCTCCTCGGGAGCGCCGTCAATCTGATCGTAAGCCTTGAACTCGGCCTTACCCTGCTCTGCAAGAACTTTGGTAATTGCAGCGGTAAGGGAGGTCTTGCCATGGTCAACGTGACCGATAGTACCCACGTTCACGTGGGGTTTGGTGCGCTGGAATGATTCTTTGGCCATAATAAAAAATAATGATTAGTTTGGGCTGCTTATTCTTGCATGAGCCGGAAACAAGCTTCTGGCGGGATTTGAACCCGCGACCTCATCCTTACCAAGGATGCGCTCTACCCCTGAGCTACAGAAGCGTTTTGGGCTCCAGATACCCCCGCAAGGGGGCGTAAAGCAAGGACAGTTTACTAAATTTGAGCTCTCGAGTCAAGCTTTATTCGTGATTTTTTTATATTTTTTTCTTATTTTTTTATAACATGCTGATTTTCAGCTGTTCTAAAAGATAGATTTTTTAATTGCAAAAGTCAAATGGTAGATGCAGAGTAAGTGCCTATGAAAAAAATAGCATTATTCAGCGTAGTAGCACTGAGCAGCGCAGTAGCAATCGGTGCAGAAGAAAACAGCAGCGAGCCGAGTGCAGCTAAGCAAAACGCTCCTTGCTGTGCAGCCGATAAGGACGCAGCCGATGATGAGTGCTGGTTAGATGTGGAAACAATTACCGTAGAAGCAGCTAACGGCGACCCCATTGCCCAGTACACGATTGCATGGTTGACCGATACGGGCATGAACAACGTGCAACAGGACACCGAAAAGGCTAAAGGCATGTATGCCGAAGCCCTGCCCGGCTTGGAGAAAGCCGCCGCTGCGGGTGACCCTGCTGCATGCTGCGCCTTGGCCAATATGTACGCCAACGGCAAAGGGGTAGAAAAAGATGAGGCTAAGGCCAAGGAGTTGATGCAGCGTTGCAAAGAGCTGATTAAAGCTCAAAAGGAGCAAAAGAAATAAGGCAGATACAGACTCTGCCGATAATTTGTCGTCATTTATAAACGGCAATACACCAAGCAGCACGCGTCGCGGCCCACCGTGGCGCGTGCTTTTGTGTGTTACGACAAGCACTTGCCGTATTCGACGGATTGCAGGTATAAGCCCTCTGCCGGCGCACAATGGCGGGTTTTCTCCCCGTCGGGGTCTGCGAGCATTTGCTGCAATTGGGCAAGGGGAAGTTTACCGACTGCCACCTTATGAGCCGTACCGACCAACAAACGTACCATACGGTACATGAAACCATTGCCGTGAAAACGCAAACGTAACAAGGAGCCCCCCTGCTCTATCCCTACGGTTGCACTATATATCGTACGCACAAAGTAATCTGCGGGGGGCACGGAGGGCTCATTGCCACGCTTAGCAGCAAAACGCCGAAAATCGTGCTCGCCTTCGTATACTTTAAGAGCCGCAGACAGCAGCTCGGTATCCACACCATGCGGGCAATGCCACACGCGTTGATGCGCAAACGGACTTAACACCGGGGCGGTTGAGATAAGGTACTCGTATACCTTGCCTGTCGCACTGAAACGTGAATGAAACTCGGCCTCTGCCTCACATGCGCTCATTACACGTATACTCGCCGGCAAATGCGCATTGAGTGCAGCTACCCAGTTTTGCGTTGTCATGCGGCAGGTATCGGGTATATCGGCATGAAAATGCTGAGCATGTGCATGCACCCCGGCATCTGTACGGCCGGAGGCAGCAATACGCAGAGGTTCACACAAGATGGTACGGAATGCGCTTTCTATCGTATCTTGTATCGTGCAGCCCCCGGCTTGGCTTTGCCACCCTTGCCAAGGTGTGCCGTCATACGCGCATGTAAAATGTAATCTGGGCATCGTCTTCTTTATAGTAACGAGCCGCAACCCTCACGGTGTTGCGGCTCGTTAAAATTAATATCGGGAGACACTCCGCGAGCTTCAGATATCCAAATCGACATCCAAGTCAAGCTCTTCTTCCTCAGAAGTCTCTTCCTCGGGCTCCTCCTCAACAGTTTCTTCTTCCTCTGAAGTTTCCTCTTCGGCGGGTTCCTCCTCTGCAGGCTCTTCGTCAGCAGTTTCCTCTTCAGCGGGCTCTTCCTCTGTAGTTTCTTCCTCATCAGAAACATCCACGTCAACATCGACGTCTACATCGACATCAAGGTCTGTGCCGGATTCATCGTCCGTAGTTTCTTCCTCCTCGGCCGGTTCCTCATCGGTGGTTTCTTCGTCAGCAGAATCCTCATCTGTGGTCACCTCTTCAGAAGATGATTCTGTCTCACCGGACTCGTCCTTGGTTTCAGAGGCTTCAACAGCGGCAGGTTCTTCATACTTAGGAGTCTCGATGGCATCTGCAGCACCGTCGAACTTGAAAATATCAGCAACGGGCTTAGCATCGGAAAGCGTTTGGGGCTTGAGAGCTTCCGCAAGTTCCGCGCAACCGAAACAGGGAGAGAAAGGCTGTACTGTGTTGTTGGTGTCGTCTGTATATTTGCCTTTCTTGTTATACTTAGTGAGATAAGCTTCGCCGGCTTTGAGCTCATCAGAGGCATTGGCACGCTCAATCTTACCACCGGTACCGACGCAGCGCTTGAGAATCTTAGCATCGATGTCACCATCAAAGGTTGCAGACGGATAAGAGACGTATACTCGGGCAATCTGCTCGGTGAGTTCTTCGAGAGCTTTCTGCAGAGCAGCACCTTCATCTGCCGAGCTGGCATGAAGAGCCGAACCTGAGAGGTCGGCCGGGCGTCCCAGAGCATTCACCAAGCGCTTCATTAAAGCAGCGGCACGAGGGGCTGCGGCTTTTGCGGAGTCATGATCCGTTACATTCTTAAGCAATTCGGTAAGCTCTTTTGCAAGCTGGGTGCAAGACTGCTCTTCTTGCTGGCAAGAAGTCAAGGCAATCGCTGCCACAAGAGCACTTGTCGGAATGAGGAGAAACTGTTTCATGGAGGAAATAAGATATGCTACAATTCAAAATTAGCAGGAATTATCCCGCATGTCAAGGTAAAGTGTGCCGAATAATGAAAAAAAAGAGATTTTAGGTGGTACGGTTATTGATATTTGCGTATATCCTCGCGCTCACGGGGTGATTCTTTCTGCGCCTCGGGGGCTTTGGCACACCCTGCAAACAAAAGACAAACGGACAAGTATCATCGTAGAGGTAAAATTATGGGTTAGGCAAGATATCCTCATAAACCCCCATGGTAGCGTTTTCGATGGGGGTGGCGTTGACCCAGCGTTTGTACAGGTCTACCGGACCGGCGCCGCCAATAATGGCATAGGCATAGCCCAGGTGGTGCATTTGTTCCAGCCCGGTAATCATGAGAGCTTTGCCGATACCGAGGCCTCGTGCCGCCTCGCTCACCCCCATGGGGCCGATGAAGCCACGGGCCGTGGCATCGATGCAGACGAACCCGAGGATGGCAGAATTTTTGGTGGCTATAAAACAGCCGGAGGGTTGGTGCGCCATAGCAACGCGACTCTCGCACACCCAACGAGGGCTGAAATGCTCTGCAATCCAGGCCTCGAGAATATGCGCTTCGAAAGGGTTGCAACGTCGTATCTTAACGCCCTTCTCTACCAATGCTGCGCGCAGAGGGGCACCATCCGGCAGCTCGAAGAGCCTTACAATCATGTCTGTCATAGCAATGTATCGAAAAAAAAGCAGGCGGAGGCACTGTTGTTGCGCCTCCGCCCGAGTTAAAAAGTAAGCTTATTTCTTAGCCTTGGTGTTTACATACAATTCAGCAGCTTTGGCGAGGGGAGAATCAGCCGGAGCCTCGACGCCATATACGTTGATAAGCATGTAGGCGAGGGTAACAGCGTCTTGGAAATCCTGAGACTGCTTCTTGAACTTGGCCGGGGTAGGGTGCCCGTAGGCCTTCACCTCAGCCTGCACACCGGGCATGGACCACAGCAAGAGCTGAGCCCGCTTCATGGCCTCGATGGGCAGCTGCATCTGCGCACCGTGAGTACTGATACCTGCAACACAGAAAGCATCGATGGCCTTGCTGGCATTTACCTTGTGCTCTGCGGCGATGTTGTGAGAGCTGATTTGGTCTGCGGGTATTGTCGACTGATAGGCGGCGCCCAAGGCAAAGTACATCCACCCGTAATGAGCAGGAGTAACGGCAGAGCCGAGCTTGTCCATCACAGTCTTAATGCCGTCCTCAATCTTAGTAGGGTCTACCCCGCCTTCGCGGGTTGCACCGGCCAACAGCTTCACAGCACTTTGCATGACCTTATCCTGAGGGGTGAGTAGCTTCTCAATATCCTTCGGGAATTCATTAACCACGGCCAAGGCCCCGGCAAAATCAAGCTGACGAACGGCACATTCTACCTCTGCGCGATAGGCTCGCATGTAGGGACCTTCCGGCAAACCACGCCAGTTTTCCAACTGCTTACGCACCTTGTGCAAGGCTTTACCGGCCGGGGCAAAATCCTCCGCCGCATAAAGGCGCAAAGCCTCCACAAGCTCTTTCGGGGTAATCACGTAGAAGGTAGAGTAATCATCCTTAATCTTAACCTCCTTAGTTTCATCTTCATTGAGCTTCACTACGAAGGTACCGGGCTTGGTAGAAGAAACAATAGAAACCGCTGATAATTTACCGGATTTATTCTTACCTTCTTCTTTAGCCTTTTTAACGTAGTAAGCTTTTACATCAATCTTTTTATCTTGGGCATCTGCCGGGAGAGAAAACCCGACAAATGCAGCAAGACCAAGTGTAACAATATGGTTGAATTTCATTTTCGTAAAACTTAGTGTTAAGAGTTAGGCTTATTGATATTTGCGCATATCATCCTGTTCGCGGCGAGTTTCGTTAATGACCTCAGCGGCTTCGCCGTACTTGGAGACAAGCTGTCGAACCACGGCAAAAGCCTTATGTTCTGCGGCAGATATCAGCTTCTTACTTTCTTCGTTATCCATGATATCCTTTTGAATCATGGTTACGTAGTTGTTGCCACTGCTCCAGGCAGTCCAGCGGTCGGTATGGGTAACTTTACCGTTAACCTCACTGTATTGACCGGCATTTCTATTCCACAGCAAGCGCATCATCTCAGCACAAGAAGGAGCAGAAATATAGATGCTACCCAAGTAGTCCTGCATCAGGTTGCGATGAATCTTAATGGCTTCATCGACCTTACCGAGCTGCTCGTAGGCATCTGCCTGGATGCAGAACATACGTACGGCGATGTCAGAGTCGCTATCCATTTCAAGGTATGCCTTGGTCAGAGCAACAACCTCGTTTAAGTTCTTCGTTTCACCAAGTACAAGCAAGGCACGAGCCTTGCCGTAACGGGCGCGGTTGGTGAGCTCGAAGTCAACGTTTGCCTTAATAACCTCATCGTACATGACGATGGCATCTTGGAGTTGCTTACGGTCCGCATCAGAGAGAGAAGCCTTAGCCTTGGCTTCACCTCTTTCGACATTGGCGCGCCAGACCTTTTCAGCAGCGGCCACAACGGCAATACATGTGGCATCGGCAAGGCCGCATCTGTTATCATCTACCAACTCGCCACCACGCTTAACAGCAGCAGTGTAGTAGGGCTTGGCCTCCTTCACCGTAGCGTTAATGGATGCAGCATCGCCACTTTCCACATCGGCCAGCTTCATCAAGTGTTCGGCAATGGTGAAGCAAACATCGTTCGTCAGCTCGTCGGGCTTGTAATTGGTCGACAAGTCGGTGAGCACGGCATCTCGCTTAGCAATCAAGCTTGCATCATCGGGGCTACCGGCAATAGCCTCGTTCAGAGCATTCAAACGCTCCAGGGCAAGGGAAGCACCGGTGGTCTTGTCACCCTTTGCAAGCACCCCTTCAAGTTCCTTAATGCAGGCTTCAATTTCAGCCAGCTTCCATTGCTTAACCTCAGCTTGTATGCTGATGTAGCTGGCAATGGTCTTAGCAACTTCGGGGTTAATCTTCTTCTGAGAATAGGCATACTTAGATTCGCGTTCAATGATAGAACGTGTACGAGCCACGGCCGCATCAAAGGCTGCAGCATCCCCCTTAACTGCACTCAGCTCCATGCGGCACATCTGCAAGGCAAAGCGGTTCGTCTCGGAGCCGGCATCCACCTTCTCCCAGAAGGTGGTGAAATAGCCACGGTAGCGAGCTTGCTGCTCCTCGGAGGTTTCCGGAGTCTTGCCATCACCACCGGCTTTTGGCATTTGAACCACACGGCCATTAATGGCAAGCTTGTTGAGAGCTTCGCCTGCCGTAGATTTACCTGCGCCATTGGGGCGATCGAGGGCAATCTTGCAAGCTTTCTCCAAATCTTTGACAGCAGGCACCATCTTAGCCTTGTTCTTTTGAGTATTGGCAAGATAGATATTGATATTCGCTCTGACGATCAGGATGCTGGCATAATAATCGTGCTTGGTGAACTTGGCCTCAAACTTGTCACACAGCACAAGAGCCGGCTCGAAGTCTGCCTTATCACTGCGCAGCATCAATGACTGCAGAGCATAGAAGTACATGGAGGGCAAGTATTCATCATCCTCTTTGACATTGGGGTACTTGTTCTCGTAATCGACAACGGTCTGCTGTACCTTGTCGAGATACTCGGAGTTAATGGCACCTCCCTTACGCATCAGTGTGTAATAGCCGATACACTGATGGAAACGCAGCATGCGGTCGGCACTGATTCGATTTTCTTCAGAAGCCTCGGTTGCATTATCTACTACCTTATCATCAAGCATCTTCTGAATGGCAGCAACAGCCTCCTCCTCGCGTTTCAGCTCTTTAAGTGCGGCTATTCTCGAGAGGTGAGCCTGCAAATAGTTGGGGGAGGTCTTCTTAATGACGGGAGAAGCAATGATATTGGAGGCAAACTTCTCCACATCTTCCCAACGCTTGTCTTTCTGAGCCTGCACCATGCGGTTGATTTCGAGAGAAAGAGCACCTTCATCACCCAAGTTATCGGGGTTCAAAGAAGCTTCTACCACCAAGGCCGTTGCTTCATCGCCTGTAGTACGGCTCAGCTGGGCATATCCTTGTTTCAACTTATCAGACAAGGGTTGAGGTTTGCCTTCTTTATCCTTACTGCTGAGGTTGGGGTAGCGCTCCACCAAAATCTTGTAACCGGCTTTAGCCATGCGGTGGCAGCCATAGTCTAATGCGATAGAGGAGTTCAACTGCAAGGCAAAGGCATCCAGAGGCATGTTGTCAGCAATCATTTTTTCATAATTGCCCTTCACCACAGCGCAGTCAGCTCCATTATATCTGGCACCGTCCAAGTCTGTAACAACAAGCTTGGTCTTGCCGATTTGCTCAATCATCTTGCCCAAGGCTGTGACGGACTCCTCCATGTTGGGCACCATACCCATCAATGCAATGGCAGAGCGAGCGCTATCATTGGCCTTCTTGAGGTTGCCCTCTTGGAGAGCAGCCTTGAACATTTTTTCACAGCTTTGAGCAGGACCGAAGAATGAAGAGCCGTGACGAGCCATGCGCACGGGACCCAAGCAATAGCTCTGAGGATTAGATACGATGATATCGCGCACCCAGCTGATGGCTTCGGGGTTCTTCATCGCAACATTAATCACGGTAGAAAGACCGGCCATAGCCATTTCATCGGGGATGGCGCTCTTAGACTTGCGGCCTTGCTCCAAGTAGCTGCCGGCTTTCTTGAAATCGGGTGTCGGCTGCAATATATATGCCTGCATGAGCATGAAGCAAATCTGCCCATCAACCTTGAGTGCTTTTTCCATCTTGGATACCTTGCCGCTCTGATAGAGCTTCAGGTAATCTTCCAAGGCAGGAATTGCTTTATCGAAAGCAGAAGGATCGGGGGCAATCTTCTTCTTGGGGTCACCTACGCCCTTTTGGTAAAGGCAAAGCCCCATGTAATAGCCACTGGCTGTCAAGTAGGGGTCATACCCTTCGCCGTTAAGCAACTTTTTACGTTTGGCGCGCTCGCGCATGGCCTTAGCCTGGAACTTTTCACTCGTGTTAAGAGTACGGAAAGCCTCATAGGCTTCATCGTAACGCTTGGCGGCCATCAAAAGCTCACCTTTCTTCCATACAAAGAAGGGTTCATAGAAACCATACTGCTGTACGGTGCGAGATTTGCCTTGGAAATACTTGAGCATCTCATCGCACATCTTCAAGGCTTCATCAATCTTGCCGTTTTGTTGAAGGGCTGTAATGCGCTTGAACTTACCGGCAGGGTCTTGAGCCTGGCATACGTACGGGGCACTCACGGCCGCAAGTGCAATGACGGATAAGGCTGTAGAATATCTGATCATAAGTTTTGTTTTGGTTGAAATCTGATTTACCGGCGACTACCGGCTTGTCAAAAAAAAGGAAAGCTGTCGGATTTAACAGGGGGGAGGGCAGCGACCCGGGCCGCCCCGCCTCCCCCCTGATATCATTAAGGTTGGGTTATATGCTGATACTGACGCGGTTTATTGAACTGTCTCACACTTCACAGCAACGGCCTTAATATTAGCCTGAGTGAGCGCAGACATTACGTCCATGACGCGCTGGTGCTTAGCGGACGGGTCTGCCGTCAGGATGAGCGGTTTAGGATTGTCCGGGTCATTATTAAGCGACTTAAGTTTCGTGACCAATTCGGTGAGGTCACGCTCCTCATAGTAGCCTTGTTGACCGGGGCGGAGTTGCAAACTGGTTGCAGGGCCCATGCCCATTCTCTTACCACTTTGGTCCTCAAAATACACGGCGTTATCACTGGTGACTTTGATATTGAAGGGCTTACTGTCGCTGGAAGAAGAAGAGGATTGGCCTGAAGGAAGAGCCATATCGAACTTTTTCTCACTCACGAGAGACGTTGCTACCAAGAAGTAAATAAGCAACAGGAAGCAGCAGTCAATCATGGAGGAAATCTCCGTTTTAGCATCTTCCTCATCGTTGGACTGAATCTGTTTATGTCTTGCCATAATCGGATAATAATATGGTTACAGGTTACTTCTTAGCAGGAACGTTACCGAAGACGATATCGGAGATACCGGCGTTGTTGGCAGCAGCAATGACCATGTGGGTGTATCGCCAATCAGCGCGAGCATCAGCACGCACGTAGATACGAATCTGCTTGGCCTCCACCTTCATTGTTTCCATTGCTTTCTTTTCATCCTTAATGAAAGCCTCAAGGTCTTTTAAGCCGTCGGCGGAGAAGAATTTCATCTCGCCCGCAGACGTTTTCACACCGAAAATAATTTTGGTGATGTCTTGGCACTTGTAGCTTTCCTTCATCTTACGGATGCGGGCTTCTTCATTTTTCTTGTCTTGAGTGCTACCGTTTTGAACCGTTTCAAGCATCTTGGCGGGAGCAAAAACGTTCACCACAATACAACCCTTGGCGTCCTCCAAATCCGTAGGCTTGGTAGCCTGGGGCATGGTGACACTGGGGTCCTTGGATACCGTCAAAGCCGTGGCGTTCACGATGAAGAAAATCAGCAGCAGGAAGCAGCAGTCAATCATCGATGACATGTCCAACTTGCCATAATCGTCATCCGATTGTTGTACTTTTTTCTTACCCATAGGAAGAATAAATGGTTAGTGATTCATGCCTGCCGGGATAGCACGAGGGGCACACACCGGCAGGCCCGTACCGGACATCAGGCTCAGGCCTGAGCTTCCTCCTCGTAATATTCGCCTTCAGCGCCTTCGGCATATTCCTCACCACCGAGGCCTTCGGGGATGCGGGCGAGCTGAGCCTCGGCATTGATAACGTTGATGGAGGTGTTCACCATTTCAGACATGGCGTTAATGGACTCGGACTCGAGCTTCTGGGCATGCTTCTTGATGAAGAAGAAAGCCGGGATAGAAATGATAGATACAATCAAGCCCCAGAAGGTGGTAAGAAGAGCCACGGAGATGTCACCTGCGAGCTGGGAGGGGTCAGCCTGACCGGATTCAGCGAGCACGCCGAAGCAGCCCACCATACCCTGAATGGTACCGAACAGACCGATAGACGGGCCGAGAGAACCGACGAGGGCCAAAATATCTACCGGGAACATGTAATTAGCGCGCTCATTGTTAGCAAAGTCGGCAATAGCGTCTTCGATGGAATCCTTACCGAGGTCTTCGGGGCGGGTGGCATCGATATTGGGGAGGGCATATGCGACCAAGCGACCCAGATAGGTGGGGCTGGTGGTAGCGAGCTCGATAGCAGATTTTACACGGCACTCACCCATGAGGGCAACAAGCTGACCGCGCAGTTCATCCGGACAGAACTTATTCTTATTGATAGACATCAAGCAGTATACAACCAAGAAGATGGCAATAGCCATAAGGACAACGAGGGGAATCATTGTCCAACCACCATCTATAACCCACTTATCAAGAGCGGATTTTGGTGCTTTTGCTTCTTCTTCGGCGAATACCGTTGACATGGAGGCCATAGCTACAGCTCCGAAAGAGAGAGCCCGAATACCGAAACGAGTGATCGTTGATTTCATAATAGTAAAAATGCGGTTTATGCAGAATTAACGTTTATTATTTAACCTAAAAAGAGCCATTTGGCAAGCTTGTTTTTCAAAAAGAGGTGAATTTTCGACTTATTTCTCGACAATTTTCAAAATCTTGGCCGGAATCAGCGTGTTATCCATCACGCCGGTAAAGTTGAGTGCGCCACAACCGGCTGCATATACCGGCACAGCCACTCCGGTATGCTCGGTTGTGGCAAAACTCGCTTTTAGCACACCTTTTTCAATATCCCCGCCATGAATAGCCAAGCCACCGGTCTGGTGATCGGCCGTCACCACCAGCAAGGTGTCGGGGTGAGATTGCAACCACTGCAACACCACACCCAGGGCGCGGTCAAAATCAAGCGTTTCTTCTACAGCCAAGCGCAAATCAGCCGCGTGTGAAGCAGTATCAATCTTAGAGCCTTCAATCATGAGGAAAAAGCCATGGGGGGCCGACTCGAGCAGAGACAAGGCTTTTCGGGTTTGTTGAGACAAAAACTCACCACGTTGGGCAGCGTAGGGGGCATCACCTTCGGAAACCAGCAACACGTATCGGTCCGGGGGGGCAGACAAAGTCTTTTTTTGCTGAGGCGAGAAAGCCCCTGCCCCGCCACCGACAATGACACTGAGCGAAGACTCGCACAACCAGCGCGCAATAACGCTCGTATTCCTACGGCTCTCGGTATGGGCGTAAAAGGCAGCAGGCGTGGCATCAGTAATGGCTTTTGTGACAATGACACCCGTCCTTTTATGGTACGGAGAAGCTGCTAAACGAGCAGCCAACGATTGCAATTTGCGACCATCGGGCGCCTGCCCCAGCATGCCGTTGTCGGTCTTTTCCCCACAAGCAAGTGCAGTCCCCCCGGCGGCGGAGTCGGTAATCAAACGATTTGCAGAGTAGGTGCGAGAAAACCCGGTTACGGGCATTTTCTCCAAATTCAGTTTACCACCGTTACATACCCAAGCGGCCCATACATGCTCAGCACTCATGCCATCTCCTATCATCAAGATAATGTTTCGGGGTGGCGTAGTGGCCGGAGTCACTGCGATGTCTCCTTCAACAACTTCGTGTTGTGGTAAGTTCTCGACAGTCTGCACCTTAGCCACCGTACCGGCGCACACTGTACCCGCCAATATCAAAAAAGAAAACAGACGTTTCATTACCCCCGCAGTATACACCGAACCGGGAACGACAACAAGAAAAAAAGGTCGTTCCACACGGGAACGACCCTGAAAAAGAATCGTCAGGCCGACACTCTCAACAAGAGGAGCGCCGCCTTGTCTACAGACTTACTTACCGGGAACAACCGGAAGCTGCTTGACGGGAGCCTGCACGGGAGCCTCGTCTTGGTTGCAGCAGTCACCGGTGGGCATGGGGCGCAGCGGGGGCATAGACTGAGACTGACAGCAGCAAGAGCTGAAACCTACTGCGCAGGCCATTGCAAGAATGAGAGTGGTGGCTTTCATAAGAAAAAAATGTCGTATGAAGTTATCGCACGTAGTAAAGCAGATTTATTCAAAATAGTCAATACTTTATTTTACGAACAGGCATTTTTTCCATTCAAACCCGGCATATTCACGTGCGTGCGCACTATTTGCTTGAAACGCGCGCACGTATATGGCATAATCTGCCCGCCATGGCAAGGAGAAGAAGAAAAACAGCAATTTCTCTGGATCGCAGCAAGCGAGTTACAGGAAAACGCACGAAGAAGATTCTGATTTGGTCTCTCTGTGGTCTTGCCGGCATTTTCGTGGTTATTATGGCCGGATATTTTTGGCTGATGAGTTGGTTACAGGGGGATGAGTTTCGGCAAACGATGGAGACCGAACTGAGCAGCAAATTGCAATCGGATGTCAGCGTACTCGCCCCTCTGCAGATAGACGGCAGCAATGTCAGACTGGCAGCCGTCAGCACCCATGGTACCCGCTATATCAAAAACGCAGAGGTAAAAGGCATACAAGCCGGCATCGACCGCGGTGCCTTGTGGAACAGGATTCTGCATGCAGAAAATGTCCTCTTGGGTGAATTCAATATCACGATAGACAACAAGAAAGAAAAGAGCAAAGAGTACCCTGAGCCCGAAGAGGGTGGTTTTTTCTCTCGTTTTGCACCGAACACCGTTGCAGTAGACCGCGTAGAATGCAGCAAAGCCGGGGCTAAATTAATTCTTCGCCGTACAGACCCGTCAAAAGAGCCGAACGAATACACCATATCAGGCAGCACTTTCACCGCCACCCCGGTAGCAAAAAATATCGAGCATTGGAAAATCGAGTTACGCAAAGGAACGTTCAACACTTCTCATCGTTTCTTAGCCGAAAGCAAAATAAACAAAGCCGGGTTTGAATATAAAGACAACATCATCACCCTGACGGATTGCCAACTTGCGCTGCCCAAAGGAAATATGAATGCCACCGGAAATTTCAATCTGAAGAACAAGGATTGGCAAATACAACTGAGCGCCGGCAATGCAGACATCAGCCCTCTGCTGAGCAAAGAGTTCTGTGATATTCTGACCGGTGAGTTTTCCGGGCACCTGCACATGACCGGCACCCGCAAGGTCATACACAAGGCAGAAGGGCACATTACCCTTACTAAGGGTAAATTCCTAGCCATCAGCGCATTGTCTCAATTCATCAGCAGCAAAGCCAGAGGCGACAAGGCCCTGCACATACCGGGGCAAGATAAAGCGTCGAAGTATCTGGAAAAGACGTTCAAGATTGTCAAAATAGACAGTGCAGATTGCGATATCCGTTTTCCGCACACAGACAAAGCGAGAAACATCGAAAACGCATGGTTGTTTGATAAGATAGATATACGTACTCAAGACGACAAGATTCGACTCGTTGGGCATGTCATTATAGAACAAGATGGCAAGTTGCACGGGGCCATCCGTATCGGCATCAGCAAAATCTGCGTTAACGAATTTTTATCGCTCACAACGGAACCTTTCCACAGCCTTTTCAATATGGCGATACCCAAGCTTTTTAATGCATCGGGAGAAGAAGGTTTCCATTGGATTAACATCAACCTGAGTGGCACAACAGATAAGCCCCAACAAGATTTGAGTGCACGGGCCAAAGAAGTCATGGCCTCCCTCAATCCGGTTGACACGCTCACCAAAGCAGGCGCTGCTATTTGGCAAGATATAACGGATAAACCCAAGCCATCGGAAGACGTCCCGGCTCGTTCGGGGCAAGAAGAATCCGGCAACAGCCTGATAGAAACAGCAACCGACACCGCTACCGACGTCATTAAAACCGGAGTCGATTTAATACCGATTCTCTGACACGCCATGAATACCACGTATCCCTCTCAATATATCGACTGCATATGCACCATAAAGGAGCGATTTGCCCCCACGGCCTATCACGCAACCATGCCGAATGGCAAAGAGACTGTTGCATTCATTCAGAAAAAAGAAGAAGCCTTGTTGGCGCAAATAGTCCCCGGGGATAAAGTGCTGTGTACCGTATGCCCTGCAGATTTTGAGCGTGCTCGCATTCGCAAGATAGTGACAGCCTGATACACGAACACCCCGCAGAAAGATTAATCAGATGGACATGACGCGTAGTAAAACCATCATCAAGTTAGCGTTACCGCTTGTAGATTTAATGATAGCATTGGCGTGTGCCTATTGTGCACCCTTCATCACCAATGCCATAGCCCCCATGGTGGGGTGGGCGAGCCAACCGGACTTCAACGCCTTTACAGCGAGCCCATTCATGGCGGGGGCAGCCGTAGCGGCAGTACCAATCCTGTTGCGCATGGTCGGTTTTTACCATCGCAGCAACCTGCAGCGCGTATCAACAGCCTTGCGCCAGCTGTTTACCTTCATGGTTTACTACCTGTGCATGTTGGGTATTTACCAGCTTTTGTTTAACGAGGGTATATCGATTTTCATGAATCATATCATCTTGGTATGTATCATCCTTATACCGGTGGTAACTTTTATACGCTATTACGTATTACAAAAGCTGCAAATTAACACCTCTGCCGGGCAACGCCACCTGCGCCGCGTCATGATTGTAGGCAAGCCCGATGCTATGGAGCGCGATTGGCAAAGTCTGCCCGAGTTCTGGAAACGCAGTCTCACCGTTGTAGCCAAGATAACCCCGGAAACGCCACAGAACGAAGTACAACAAATCATCGAAGAAAAACACGTGGACCGCATTATTTTGATGGGTGGTATGGCAGCCTATCACGATAACGAAGAAACCATCACGCGTTGTGAATTGCAAGGCATCGATATCTACGTACACCTCAAGGACAGTCACCCCGTGAGCATGCGAGCAGATGTGAGCGATATCGGCGAGAGCCGCGTGCTCATCCTCACCTCTACGCCGATCTATTCTTGGGCTCGCTTGTTCAAGAGCATATTTGACCGCGTGATGGCCGCCATAGCCATTATTTTGAGTTCGCCCTTGTGGTTGTTGGCCGCTATCGGCATCAAACTCAGCGACCCCAAGGGGCCCATTTTCTTCAAACAGATGCGCTCGGGCTTATATGGCAAACCCTTTGCCATGTGGAAGTTCCGCTCCATGTACAGCGATGCCGAAGCCCGTTTGGCAGAGGTAAAAGAGAAATACGGCAACGAGATGGATGGCCCCATTTTCAAGCTGACGAACGACCCTCGCATCTTCAAGTTCGGGCATTTCATCCGCAAGTTTTCCATCGACGAATTGCCCCAGCTGCTCAACATATTGCTGGGCGACATGAGTATAGTAGGGCCACGCCCCCTGCCGGTGTACGAGACCAAGGAATTTCCGGAGTATTCTCAGCGCCGTCGTCTGAGTGTAAAGCCGGGGCTTACCTGCTACTGGCAGGTAGAGGGGCGCAGCAACACAGAGAGTTTTGACTTTATGGTCAACAAAGATCTCAAATACATCGACAACTGGAGCCTGTGGGTGGATTTTAAGCTCATACTGCGCACCATCCCGGCCGTTCTGTTCGGCAGAGGCGCAAAATAATATCAACCACCCCGCCATGTTTCACATTGTCCTCTTTCACCCCGAGATACCGCACAACACCGGCGCCGCAGGCAGGCTCGCCGTTGCCACAAACTCGCGGCTTCACCTCATCAAACCGTTGGGCTTCAGTTTGGATGAAAAACATGTGCGCCGTACCGGGCTGGACTACTGGCCCCATGTAGACCTGCACCTGTGGGACAGCTTGGATGAGCTGGAAGCCACCGCCACACCGGGGGCCAGGTTTTGGTACATGTCCACCAAAGCCACCCACTCTATTTGGGAGCCTACGCTCCCCCTGCAAGATGGCGATTACTTGGTATTCGGGCCGGAGTCCAAAGGACTGCCCGAGCGCTGGATAGACGCGCACCCCGACACCGCGCTGCGCATCCCCATGCCGGGTGAACATGCTCGCTCGCTGAATCTTTCAACCAGCGTAGCCATTATGCTGTATGAAGGGCTGCGCCGCACATTACCCCCCGACGCATTATGAAAAACATCGTTTACTTTGATTTGGAGACCCGCCGCTCTGCCGCTCAAGTGGGCGGCTGGCATGAGGCCGCAAAAATGGGCATGTCGGTGGGGGTTACCTACTCCACCAAAGATAACGCCTACCATATTTATACGGAGGACCAAGTTGAGCAGCTCATTGAAGAGTTGCGCATGGCAGATATGGTGGTAGGCTACAACCACATCGGCTTTGATTACCAAGTGTTGCAGGCTTTCACCTTTTGGACTCTTGCCGATGTTACCAACAACCTCGACATCTGCGCTGACCTCACCTCTCGCATCGGCCACCGCCTCAAGCTCGATTCGGTGGCATCCGTTACCCTCGGTAACTCAAAAACCGCAGAGGGTCTCGATGCCCTCAAATGGTGGGCTGAGTATGAAAAAGACGGAGACCCGCAAAAGATGCTCGACATCGCCCGCTACTGCTGCTTCGATGTCAAAGTCACCATGGAGGTCTTCAAGTTCGGTGCAGAAAATGGGTACGTGAACTATGTTGACAAAAAAGGCAACACTATACGCGTGGATGTGGATTGGAAGCTTGACTGGTGACGCTTAACCTAAAAGCATGAACAAACAAGCTCTATTAGCAGCACTATTGATGCTGTGTGCCTGCGTATCGCAAAACGGCACACCCGTATGGGGTAGAAAAGGCCATCGACTATGACCTCCTCGATTGCCTCAAGCTCCTGCACGCCGCCGGTGGCAACCTGCACGAGGGTGAATACACCTGCGATGACGAGTTCTACCCCAACACGTGCAATGCCCGCTCCGCAGCCGTGCTCGAATACATGCTCAACAACGGGGTCTGCCGTAATATCCCCCTACGCAGCCTTTCCAATCTTACCAACAACCGAGAATCCGCAAAACCTTATATCGACATGTACCTGCGTGCCGGCATCCGCCCCCCGGCTCAGGCGGAGCAGTTTCTCAACACCTATTACCCGCTCAACACGGTTTCCCCTACCCCGCAGCATCAGTAACTCCCCCCCCGAAAACTTTACCTTTTTCTCCCCGCTTTACAACTTCGCATAATTATTTTTGAACACTTCGCATAACACGAGTGTCCTACCTGCATAATGAACAATAATCTTACCACAAAACTGATGGAAGCGCTGCAAGCGGCGCAAAAGAAAGCCCAAAGCGGGGGGAGAGCGCAAATTTACCCTGCGGAGCTTTTGCTGGCGCTGGTAGAGCAGCAAGGAGGCGTACTGGCGTCCGTACTCAACAAAGCGGGAGTAGACCCGGCACGGCTGAGCACTGCGTTGCAAAGCGAGCTGGCGAAGAAGCCCCGGCAAACGGGAGCCGTAGCACAAAGCCCCGGCATAGGGCCGGAGCTGGATGCCTGCCTTACCGAGGCAGAAAAGCAGCGCACCCGCATGAAAGACGACTACCTGAGCGTAGAGCACGTGGTGCTGGGCATATTTGAGGCCGACAAAGAGCTGCGCCGCACCCTGGAGTCCTGCGGGCTCACACAGGCAAAATACCTGCAAGCCCTCAAAGAGGTGCGAGGCAACCAGCGCGTGACGGACCAAGACCCCGAAGGCAAGTTTGAGACGTTGGAGAAATACGGCACAGACCTCACCACCCTGGCCCGACAAGGCAAGATAGACCCCGTCATCGGCAGAGACGGCGAGATTCGGCGCGTACTGCAAATACTCTCCCGCCGCACCAAGAACAACCCGGTGCTCATCGGCGAGCCCGGTGTGGGTAAAACCGCCATTGCTGAGGGGCTGGCCCGCCGTATTGTGGATGGCGATGTGCCCGAGAGCATGAAAGGCAAGCGCCTGGTAAGCCTCAACATCGGCTCCATGCTGGCCGGTGCCAAGTACCGCGGCGAGTTCGAGGAGCGTCTCAAAGCCTTCATCAAAGAGGTTACCTCCTCCAACGGTGAAATCATTCTCTTTATTGACGAGCTGCACACCCTTGTAGGCGCCGGCGCCGGTGGCGAGGGGGGCATGGATGCCGCCAACCTGCTCAAGCCCGCACTTGCACGTGGCGAGCTGCGCACCATCGGCGCCACCACGCTGGATGAATACCGCAAGTACATCGAGAAGGACGCCGCGTTGGAGCGTCGGTTCCAGCCCGTTTACGTGGCAGAGCCGAGCGTGGAGGACACCATCGCCATTCTGCGTGGCCTCAAAGAGCGCTACGAGGTACACCACGGCGTACACATTACAGACAGCGCCCTGGTAGCAGCCGCAACCCTGAGCAACCGTTATATTACGGACCGCTTTTTGCCCGATAAAGCCGTTGACTTGGTAGATGAAGCCGCTGCACGCCTCAAGATTGAGCTGGACAGCATGCCCGCAGAAATTGACGAGCTCAACCGCGCCGCCATGCAGCTGGAGATGGAGCGCCAAGCCCTCGCCAAAGAAAAGGACAACGACTCCAAACAACGCCTCGAAAAAATCACCCACGAGCTGGCAGATACCAAAGAAAAGGTAGATGCTATGAAAGCGCAGTGGAAGAGCGAGCAAGAGGTCGTCACCCGCGCCCGAGACGCCCAGCAGAAAATTGACGCCCTGCGCACCGAGGCTGAGCAAGCCCAGCGCCGTGGCGACTTAGGCCGTGCCTCTGAGATTCTCTACGGAGAAATCCCCGCCGCTGAAAACGCCGCCAAAGAAGCCCGCGCTGCCCTCTCCCGCCTGCAAAGCAGTGGTGATGGCCTGCTGAAAGAGGAGGTTACAGAGGCTGATATCGCTAAAGTCGTCTCCACGTGGACCGGCATCCCCGCCGCGCGTCTGGCAGAGGGAGAACGTGAAAAGCTCTTGCACATGGAGGAGCGCATCGGCGCACGCCTCATCGGCCAAAAAGATGCCGTCAAGGCCGTGGCAGATGCCGTACGCCGCTCCCGCGCCGGGTTGCAAGATGAAAACCGCCCGCTGGGCTCCTTCATCTTCCTGGGCCCCACCGGCGTAGGTAAGACCGAGCTGGCTAAAGCCCTGGCAGAGTTCTTGTTTGATGACGAGGCCGCCATGGTACGCATCGACATGTCGGAGTACATGGAGAAGCACAGCGTCTCGCGCCTCATAGGCGCACCCCCGGGATACGTGGGCTATGATGAGGGTGGGCAGCTTACGGAGGCCGTGCGCCGCCGCCCGTACAGCGTGGTGCTCTTCGATGAAATCGAGAAAGCCCACCCCGATGTCTTCAACGTGCTGCTGCAAGTGTTGGATGACGGGCGAATCACCGATGGTCAAGGCCGCACGGTAGACTTTACCAACACCGTGCTCATCATGACCAGCAACATCGGGTCTCAATTCATCCTGAACGAGCAAGATGCCGTTGCCCGCAATGAAAAAGCTCTCGACGCCCTGCGCGGGCACTTCCGCCCCGAGTTCCTCAACCGTGTGGACGATATCATCATTTTCGACCGCCTGCAGGCAGACGACCTCAAGCACATTATCCGCATTCAACTGCAACGCGTCAGCAAGCGACTGGCCGCCCGCGGTCTCAAGATGCAGCTCAGCGATGCCGCTGCCGAGCTGGTGGCCACCCACGGCTACGACCCCATATACGGTGCCCGCCCCCTCAAACGTGCCATTCAGCATGACCTGCTCGACCCGCTTAGCATGGCCATCCTCGCCGGCAAATACCCCGAGGGCTCCACTATCCGCATCGACGCCGTAGATGGCCGCATCTGCTTTGACTAACCTCTCTCGCCCCCGTTCTCATTCCTCCTGAGAACGGGGGCTTGCCACCTACCCATCTCCTCTCTCATCATTGCTCATCTTTTCTATCCGGCCTCTGTCGTTTCATGTTGTGAGTCTATTGACGGCATGAAAAGTGACAACAGATGCTACGGAGGTTTTGCAAACCGTGTGATATTGCTTTATATATTCGCGTTGATGGCTCTTTTGAGCGCTTTCAACCAATATAAAAATGAATACGACATCACACACCAACAATGTAGTTGCCCCCGTTTCCGAGGGCGTGTCTCCCGATTTTACGTTCACCCCGAGCGAAGTCAGCCCCATTGGGTTCACTCGCACCACATTCACCGAACCGCAGAAGCCCGGTAGCGACTGGGATACGGTGTACTCCGGTGTTTGTGTGGACCTGATGAATCAGGGCGAAGTCACCAATCAGCTTGTTCTCAAAGGTGATAAGCTTGTGCTTACCCGCCCCACGCAGCTCTCCGTCTGCATGACGGTGGATGACCACGGCGATTTGCTGATTTCCAACACGGAATTGGCAGATGATGCCATTCAGTCCGCTTTTGATTCGGCTCCCAAACTCAGTAACCATGAAGCAGACATCTTGAACTTTGCAGGTTCTGTTTGTTTCCATATGGATTTGCAAGGTACGGAGTGGCAGAATTTCAACAGTGGAGCCTCTGCTTGGAAACGCTCCGTGCGCACCCTCGTTCTGCCCGCAGGTGATTATTTCATCTATGGACGAGTGACCAACGACCCGATGAACGGTGGCAATGCCAATAACCGTAAGCTTTTCCGCTACGCTATCCAAGCCAAACAGGCATGTGGAGAGGTAAAATACAAGGGCGGAGTCCCGCAGGTCTGCAATTCCTGCGGCTGCGGTAACACCACCGATGGCGATGCAGACCGCCACGCTGCCACTCAGGCTCCCGGTTGGGAGGGTGATGCTTGCCCGAGCTTTGTCACGCTCCATCCCCAGAACGGCAAGGCTCTGTACGATTCCCCCTGGCGATGGACGGCTGCCATTGTAGGCTCTCAGGTAGTTATCACGCCGCCTGTGGGGGATGCGCTGCTCTTTGACATCCCCGCTGAGGATGCGTCCGAAGCCGGTACCGCCGGTGCTTCCGGCATGGCAATCAACCGCATTCAATATCAGGATGCCGCTTTCAATGCCACCACCTCCCGCACACCCGCTTACATCATGATGAAAGACCCAACCGGCCTTTGCATGACCTTCGACATGAGCAACGGTTCCGTGTACAGCATCACCTCCCCCGAGGGTCGCAAGGTAACGGCTACCGACCGTGCTCTGCATGTGCAGACGCAGTTTGACGGCGATGGCAACCTGCTTTCCTGCGCTTCCGCTGAAGCTAAGCTGGTTTGCTCCACAGCCGATAATGGCGACTTGCAGCTCACTTGGTTCACGCCCGATGCTGCGGAGAATGCTACACCGTTCAAGCAAGAGACGATTCAGCGCAACGGCAACGACACCACGCTCACCCGTCAGCAGACAGGGCGCGACCCGCACAGCCTTGTGCGTTCGAAATCCAACGGTGTTGTCACCATCACCAAGGGCGAGGACGATGAAGCCATCGTTCACCGCTATGAGACTGCCTACCCCATGAATGGCCTCATGGTGCGCACGGAGTCGGTTTACTTTGACTCTACTCCCGACAATGTGGCTACCTGCACGCGTTCCGTGTATAACTATTCCGCAGCTGGTTGGCAGCTTTACTCCGTGACGGAGGGCTTTGGCTCCGACCTTGCTCGCAGCACTAGCTACATCTACAACGAGGACAACCGCCTTACCAAGGTTCAACGCTATGATGGAGGCTATACCGAATATGAGAATGACACTCTCGGGCGTGTCACCACAGAGAAATCCCCTTGGGGAGCAAGTCTTGCCAAGGTAACTCGCACCACTTACGCTACGGCTCGTTTCTTCGATGTCCGACCCGCTTCTGTGACAGAGTATCATGTGAATGCTTCCGGCACGGAAGTGCTGTTCCGCAATACCTCCTACACCTACGAGGAATCCGCCGAGCTGGAGCGTGTAACCGCCACGGTAACGGCAGGTGGCAGTTCGCAGCAGCAGGTAAGCATTGAGGAAACCTACACCACCCCCGCCTATGCTTACGCTGCCGGTAAGCCCAAGTTCTCCCAAGATATCACAGGCGTGCAGACTGTTCACGAGTACGAGGCGACAACCGAACACGGAGCAATCCACAAGCACACTACCGTCACCAAGGCCAACGGTGAGTTGGTGGCAGCCCAGAGCAGCAAGAGCGAGAGCTTTATCGCAGCGGATGATACCACCACCTTTGAGCAGGAGAGCATCTGGGACGGCTCGCAGTGGTTGCTGCTGGATACCACGGCTTATGAGTACGACGAGCATCAGCGTGTAACCAAGACCACGCGTGGCAATGGTCGATTCAGTACAACCACGTGGATGTGCTGCGGACGCCTAAGTGAAACGGATGAGGACGGCATCACCACCACCTACGCCTACGATTCTACCCGTCAGCTTAAGGAAATCTCCCGCGCTGCCGTGTACGACGGTGAAACCTGCATCACCCCCGAGACCATCACGGAATACACTCGCGATGCAGCCGGGCGCGTGCTCTCCACCACCCGCCGTGTCGGCCCGATGGAGACGACCGAATCCACGGAGTACGATGTCCTCGGGCGTGTGACCCAGCAAACGGATGTACTGGGACGCATCACCACCACCGCCTACAGTGCAGATGGCCTCACCACCACCGTCACCACTCCCGCAGGTGCTACCACCGTCACCACCCGCAATACAGGTGGCTCCACCGCCTCCGTCAGTGGTACAGCGCAACGAGCTCTGGTGTATGTATACGACCTCAACGGTAATTCGCTCCGCACCACCACGAAGCTGGAGGATGGTACAACCATCGCCCAGAGCATCGTCAACGCCTTCGGGCAGACTACCGTGGAGGCTCAGGCAAGTACCTCGGGCTTCATCTATACCCGCAGCGAGTTCAATGCCAAGGGGCAGATGACCAAGCAGTATCAGGACACAGGCTGGAATACGGAAAAGACCGCACCCACGCTTTTTGAGTACGATAGCTTCGGCAACGTGAGCAAAAAGACGCTTACCCTAACCGATTCTCCCACCAAGGATAACTCCCCTGTGGTAGAAATGAGCTACAGTGTAGAATCTGCTGAGGATGGCGTGTTCAGCGTCACCACGCAAACTCGCTACAATGCAGCAGGTGAGCCGCTGAGTGCAGTGCAAAAGCAGCTGATTTCTCAACTTTCCACAACTCTAGCAAGCAAGAGCATCAGCATCGATGTGCGTGGCAACAGCTCGACCGAATGGAGTGAGTTCACCGATCCCGCCACAGTGACGAGCTACAGCACCATCCCCACCTCGGAGATTGTAGCAGAGGCGGTTTCTGTAGATGGCTTCACGCTCTCTCAGAAGGACTATGCAGGCATCACGACCTCAGCCTCCCGCAGCTACACCGCCACGGACATTACCCTGGTACATGTGGATGGTCGTGGTAATGCCACCACCTCCCACACAGACCTTGCCGGGCGCACCATCAGCGTGACAGATGCCACAGGTGCAGAGACAACGACGGTCTACGACGCTGCTCACGACCTTCCCTCCGTGGTAACAGACGCCATGGGCAACACCGCTTGCTACAAGTACGACCACCGTGGCCGAAAGATTGCCGAGTGGGGCACGGCGATTCAGCCCGCCTGTTTCGGTTACGATGAGCAGAATAACATGACCATGCTGATGACATTCCGTGGAACCCCCGAAACGAACACAGACGGCTCGCCAAGCCAAAGCGGCGAAGGCGCGGCGGCTGGAGATGTGACGGCTTGGACATTCCACCCCGCTACCGGGCTGGAGCTTAGCAAAACCTACGCGGATGGCACTGCCGTAGTGAAGACCTACGATGCTTACAACCGACTCGCAACGGAGACGGATGCCCGTGGTAACGTCAAGACGCACTCGTACGAGCACGCTCGCGGTCTGCACCTCAGCACGACATATACCTTGCCAAGCCAAAGCTCCGAAGGAGCGACGGCTGGCGCAGCCACCAACGCCCGCAGCTTCTCCTACAACCATCTCGGGCAGTTGACTCAGCTGACGGATGATAGCGGTGTTCGCTCATTCTCCTACAACACCTATGGTGAACGCGAAAGCGATTCTCTTGCGGTGGATGGTGATACCCACCTCGTCACCGAGTTGCGAGATGCCTTCGGTCGCTCCGCTGGCTACACCTACGCCAAGAACGGCAGCGTGCAGCAGACTGTCAGCACCGGTTACGGTATGGATGGACGCATCAACAGCGCAGGCTTCTTGCACGGAGGAGAAATGAAGCAGTTCGGCTATGAGTACTTGCAAGGTACTAACCTGCTGCACAAGCTTGTTAAGCCCAACGGCATGACGCTCACGCAGAGCTATGAAGCAAAGCGTGACCTGCTCTCCGACATGGCCTACCACCGTGGCACTACTTTGGTGGTGCAGCGTGAGTACACATACGACATCCTCGGTCGTCCCTCCGCTCGCAATACCGCGCGACAGGGAGCTATCGTGAACGATTCATTCACGCACAATACTCGTTCGGAATTGGTGGAAGCTCAGGTCAATGGCAAGGATTATGAGTACGCCTACGATAACGTTGGTAACCGCACCGCCGCTCTCGAAGAGAGCTCCAGTGTGGCAAGCAGCACTGAGTACACTACTAATGCTCTAAACCAGTACACCTCCATATCGGAAAATGGCGACTCCGCCTTCGTACCCCAGTTCGATGCCGATGGAAATCAGACACTCATCAAAACCGAAACAGGCATCTGGACTGCCATCTACAACGTCGAAAACCGCCCCGTGTGCTTCACGAATGCTGACACCAGTACCGTAATCACCTGCGCATACGATTCTATGGGGCGCCGCAGCTTCAAGAAAGTAACCGTCAACGGCACAGTAACCCTCCATCAAAGGTTCATTTACCGAGGTTATTTGCAAATCGCCTGCATCGACCTCACACGTTCCCACCACCCCTGCTTGTGGCTACTTACATGGGACCCTTCTCAGCCCATCGCCACCCGTCCCTTGGCCCTCCAAAAAGACGGCACATGGTACACGTACGGCCTCGACCTCACCAAGAACGTGTGCGAAGTATTCGGCTCCACCGGCTACATCGCTACCGCTTACGCTTACACTCCATTCGGAGAAGTAACTATCACCGGAAGCGTTACCCAGCCGATTCAGTGGAATAGTGAGTTTAAAGAATCAGAAACGGGATTAACCTATTACAGTTATCGTTATTACAATTATGTAAGTGAGCGTTGGTTGTCGTTGGATTTAATATTGAATAAAAATGCATACTCATTTACTAAAAAACCTATTAGTTATTTTGATTTTTTAGGATTAGTAGAAAGTAAAGAGGAATATATACGGCGAAAGAGCAAAAGCGAAGAAGACGAAAAACTATGGGGTGATATGTATGACGCATTTATCGACGGCAGACAAATCAAACCTATTGTAAGATACAATCAAACTTTAACTATTGATGCAGATGGATGTCCAAGGGCATATCATCCTAACAATATTGGAATAGATTATAATGGAAATGCTGGTATTCCAAAACAAAAACCATGGAATACAATGCCATATGGAATTGCGCATAATGGAAAGGATGGATATATACAAACAGAAAATGATCCATATCCTGGCTATTATGTATCCACGACTTCATTAGTAGATTCTACGAAAAAGATACAAGATCCACACCGCTATGTTGATGCAGAAAAAGTACCCTACGTAGTTTACAATAGAAGAGATAAGGAACAAGGGGTCCGAACAGGCGATATGGCAGCAGTGCTCTATACAGACAATAATAAGAAGGTTCGCGTAGCCTATGGTATTGTTGCCGATTATAATGCAAACTCGAAAGGAGAAGTATCCATAAAAATGGCTGAAATGTTGGGAATAAACTCATCACCCAAAAACGGAGGTTGTAGTAAAAAGAAATTTACTTTCATACTCCTTGCCAATAGCAGAAATAATCCTCGATGGGGAGGTATAAGCAATGAAGATATTCAGAGACGAACATTTATTATGCTTGTAGCTGCAAAAATTCGCTATTAGCAACATATTGTATATTAAATATTAATATGTTGAGCAGGAGATATACAGCTCCTGCTCAACATTCACATATATCAATTTCATCTTGCAATGTATTATTCACATTCATACAAGATGCGTAGCTCTTGTATTCTCACATCACTATTTTCATCAATAATAAGCACCAGTGTTTTTTCTGTATACGCGGCAGAGGTAATAATATCATTTTCTAAATGCGAAAGAGAAAATAATTCAACAGTAATTTCCCCATTTTTATTTTGATAAACTTTATCTACAGAAAAAACAGCACTCATTAATTTTGGATATTCAGAACGAATAATCGAAATAACATCCTGTAATTTTATTTTGGTTTCTTCTTTGTTCACTATGAATAATTCATTGCTTCGATTTCCGCAAACCAATAAACAAACAGAGCCAAAATCATATAATATCGGTTCTTGCTTATATGAACCAATTAACAACTTACTATCTGTGTCAGCCAAATAGTAATTTCGGATTATAGGAGAAGCCGATTTTTCATCACAAACTATAGTAAACTTTTCACTAGTACTCTTATTTTCAGCACATGGCGCTATATCTAAATTTTCATCACCCTTACATGACGATTGAGCTTGTAGATTTTTATTGTACCCTGTTGTAGTACATGCTACAAGAATAAAACAAAAAACAACAAGCATTAATAGTTTGGGTAATTCTCTATTTTGAGCATGAATAAATATATGCATACGTTTACGCGTGGGTATAATTAACCGAGTGAGGTGCGCCCCGTTTTCTGACCACCAGCAATGTCGTTTAAGGAATTTTTGAGCCGATGCTTGGAGCTGTGGCTAAGTTACTGTTTTTTGCATTGATTGTCAATCCTAATTTTTTGGCGATTTTGAAGCGGAGGCGTGGGGAGGCGAGGGTGGAAAGTGTAAAAACAAATGCGACACCTGAGAGGTCATCAAAAAAGTCTCCAAAGGAGCCCAACCTGCCCTAGCAGGATGAGGGATAGGGGAAATGACGCAATGAGTCCTTCCCCCTCGTGGAAGCGATGAAATAAAAAAGAGGGCAAATGCATTCAGTTTTTGTAACACAAGAGTGAACAGAAAATTTCTGCCGCAGGGCGAATTCGATTTCTGCAACGCTAACTAATTCCGGTTGAGGCATCTGTATTTCGTCGTCTACCGACTTAATCCCCAAAACAAAAAGCTGAATTTTGTCTTTCGTTTGCAACTTTGTTTTTGTAATACGTTATTCGTAAGCGTTTACAACTCAAGAAAACTTTCGACTCCCATTGACGCCCCTTAAAGAACAAGCCCATTGGGAGGAGTGGGCATGCCTTACTCGCCCCGGCGCTTGGTAGGTAGCCCGAAGAAATTATTGCCTCCGATTTGGTAGCCGGTGGCTTTCCAACTGATATGGGTGAGGGTGGGGTAAACCTCGCCATTCCACTTGTAGCCGCTATCGAGTACGTCTACCTCAATCAACTTGCCCTTGTAGATGCGTATCAGTTGGTCGCCGGGTTCGAGTTTGATATCTTTGCTCTCGGGGGTGATGCTCACGCAGAGCTATGAGGCACAGCGAGACCTACTCACCTGCATGGCCTACCACCGTGGAAGCACCCTCGTGGCTCAACGTGAGTACACGTACGATGTTCTCGGTCGTCCCACAACTCACAACACCGCCAGAAAAGGTTCAGTAGTGAACGACACCTTCGTTCATAACACACGCTCCGAACTTGTTGGCGCTACGGTGAATAGTAAGGATTACGGGTATACCTACGACAACGTGGGCAACCGCACCGCCGCTCTCGAAGAGAGCTCTGGCGAGGCAAGCCTCACAGTATACTCAGCTAATGAGTTAAACCAATACACCGCCATCAGTGAAAACGGTGCGGCTGCCTTCGTACCTCAGTTCGATGCCGATGGGAACCAAACACTCATCAAAACGGAAACCGGCATTTGGACTGCCGTCTACAACGTCGAAAACCGCCCCGTTAGCTTTACCAATGAAGCCTCCAATACCGTAATCACCTGCGCCTACGATTCCATGGGGCGCCGTGCATTCAAGCAAGTAACCGTAAACGGCACCGTCACGCTGCACCAGCACTATCTGTACCGCGGTTACCTACAAATCTCCTGCATTGACTTCACCCGCAGCCACCACCCGGGCCTTTGGCTCATCACCTGGGAGCCGATTCAACCGCTTGCCGCCCGCCCTTTGGCCATTCAAATCAATGGAACGTGGCATACCTATGGATGGGATAACAATAAAAACATCAGCGAACTATATTCCACAAGTGGCTTCATATCGACAGCTTACTCATACTCGCCTTTTGGAAAAGTCGCCAAAACAGACAATATTGAACAACCAATTCAGTGGAGTAGTGAATTCTTCGATAATGAGACATATCTCATTTCTTATAATTACAGATATTATAACCCCAATATGGGCAGTTGGACAACTCGAGACAAAATGCCGTATAACAATCTTTACCAATTTGTAGTAAACAATCCTATTATTAAATATGATACACTAGGTCTCGCTCATCTAGATTACCATATCGCAACAGCCAGAAGATATATTGAACTGTATAACAGGGATATCTCCGCTACTAATAAATCATGCTTTGAATTTGGAAGTATTTGGCCAGACTTACCAGATGTTGACATTATTACCGAATTTGCGGAAAACCCAAACACTGGAAATTTTAGTTTGGATATTGCTATCGAACTCGCCATTACGCAATTTGACATAGATGTACGAAAACATATAATTGAAGTTATCCTTATGTACTATAATAGAAACAGCAGCAATCAAAATCCAAAAATTGATGAAATAATAAACTTCTTAAAGGAATCGATTTCAAATTCGATTCCAGAACAAGCAAAAAATACAATAAATGATGCGATGGATACGCTAATAAAAAAAACACTTCAAAGATACGCGAATAGAACCTACAACTCACATTATGGCAATGACAGCGAATATCATGCTATGGCAGCAAATACAAGAACACGCCACATCGACACTTATAAAAATTTTAAAGACAAACTTAAAAATTTTATAAATGGATACAAAAATAACTCTTGTTGTAAAAAATGGGAAGATTTAGGAAAGGCTCTTCATATGCTTACAGATTTGCACACAGCATCTCATGCACAGGTTATACACACTAATGGCGAAGTAACTGTAGAGCATTTCTTTTTCTATCATGAAGAGGATAATAAAAGGGGTTGGCATGCCGAAAGAGATCATATTAATGATTCACAGATTAACGCAAGTGCCAAACTGCTTAATCTTATACTTAGGAACGGAATAGACAATCAAATATCTGTAATCAACAATAATATTCCTAGCTACCCCTTATATTCAAATAACAATATAAATCAAGACAAAAACGGAAATATTCATTAACAACTCAAAACAGAGGCCGGAGAATAATTTTTCTCCGGCCTCCTTTAATAAGGCTGTAGAAAGTTCCCTGTATGATGACTATTCCTCAAATATAACCACTTTTATCTTGCACCGCAAATTTGACCTTCTAGATTCCCAAGTAATTCTTTAATTCTTGCAATTTCTTTATCTAAACATTCAGAGTCTATTAGCCTCATTTGAAACATGATTTGCAAACCAAAAGCGTAATTATGAGCACATTCGAATGCGTAGCTCATAACATCTTGCCCCTTATTGTTGCAAATGGAGGGATTTGCTCCTTGCTGCAACAAAAAGTCGACCCATTCAGACAACCTCCCCTTGTTAATGATTCTGACGGCATGATGCAAAGCAGTATTCCCATCAGCATCTTGCATATGAATATTGGCTCCGGCACGAAGATATTCTTCTGCAACATTGGCTTCAGCTTCGCCAAACTCACGACTTATCAGGCTTATGAGAGACGTTTTACCTCCTTCATACGGGGTATTTGGATTCGCCCCATAATGCAACAGCATCCGTGTAATCTCCGGATTATTAGAATAGTACCCCAGTATGCCCCCGTTAGGATTGGCTGAATTGTTAAGATTGACCCCCTGAGCCAACACCCATTCTATCACTGCTTCTTCCGGGAAAACCGCAATCATCTTTTGTATGTGATCTGACGTTATGAAAGAGAAAATTCTTCCATTATCTGTGAGCAGCCTCAGAGTTTCCATATTCTCTGCATACACACACGGCATGTTGCCGTGAACATCTTGTGAGCTCAAATCTGCTCCAGCAGTAACAAGCAATTTCATCAGGCCAACATCACTATTCTGTGCAGCAGCATGCAAAAGCGTCTCACCAGGTTGGTAGCCTAAAGGCGAACGCAATCCGTAATCCGGCACGGCAAGAGAGGGATTAGCCCCATGTTCCAACAGTAATTTTACCATGGAAATATTGCGGCGGAATGTAGCATGCAGGAGCAAACATCTGCCTTTACTATCAATGCTATTAACTACATCAGGATTATCCGTCAACAGTTTTCGTGCGCTGTGTTCATCATAAGCCTCATTCTCGCAAAGCTCCACAAGCTGTGTAAACGCGGTATCCGTAGGAGCCGCAGAACGATTCTCTGCGCCATACTGCTGTAGTACGGAGACATTCCGTTCGCTCGCCAACATAAGTGGAGTATGCCCGAAATTGGTTCGAGCGTTTACATCAGCCCCCAGCTCGCACAGTAATGCCACCATCTCAGCCGTTCCCCTAAAAGCAGCATGATGCAAGGCTGTCCATCCATAACTGTCTTTTTGGTGCACGCTCACTCCATTTTCTATCATCAGTTGAACTATGGTAAGGATAGAATCTCTCTTTTGCTTCAAAAGCTCGACTTGCTCAGTTTTCCCCCTTTCTTCAGCATATTCGATACCACTTTTAAACTCCATGTCTAAAATTCTGAGAGCATCCAACAATCCTTGCCCCTGTATCAGAGGGTACGGTGCATCTTCTCTGAACTCATGGACGTTGCACCCATGCCGGAGCATTTGTATCACTCGTTCGGTGTTCTGAGTTTCTTTTGCTACTAAATATACATCTGAAGAGGTTAAGATACATTGCTTTTCGAAAAGCGCAGCTACAACAGCATCCGAACCATAGACTAAAGCCAATCTTACAGGTGTATTGCACTCCTTAAACACGCCACAACCATTTCCTATGTTAGCATTGGGAGAAACGCCTGCCGCTAGCAACTGTTCTATAGCAGTCACATCATCTCGTACAATAGCAAAGCACATTTGTTCAGCGGGGGAAAATGCCGCCAATATCTCATAACTAGGCGAAGATGTTGAACTAGCACATTCAGAAACAGTCTCTCCATGCACATTTACAGCCCCACAGATGAAGACTAGGGTGAAGGCTAGTAAAAAAGAATAGCAATTCATAGTGATACAATTTTGCTCACTCCTAAAATACAATACAAACAAAAAATGTCAAGTATAAAAGTCATAAATTTGACATTCTTGGGTCTTCGGCATGTTTCAGATTTGCTGGCAGTAACTCATCGGTATTTTTGTCTGTTTTTGGAGTCAGAGATAGTAAATCTGACTCAATTTCAAAAATGATTATTCCGCATCAAAAATAACTCAGGTTGCTGCATCGGCATATCATCAACGCTCAACTAATCCCCAAAACAAAAAGCTGAATTTTGTCTTTCATTTGTAACTTTATTTTCTTAATGTGTTATTTATAAACGTTTTACAATGCAAGAAAACTTTCGACTCCCATTGACGACCCTGCGCGGTTTCTTCAGCAATGAGGAAACCGCGCAAAACTTTTTATACCCAACCGCCACAATATCATTCAGTTGCAAGAACGATACGCGCGTTGATTTTGCCCCAAATCAGCCGAAAATTGTGCTATTTTTCACCCGTTTTCAGGGGCTTGGGACTCCCCGGGACTCGTGTGGGTTCACCCCCCATGAAGCCCCCACGCCGGGGGGGGGGGGAAACCTCTTGGCGCGCCACTCACATGGGTAACACTTTAGTTCAACTACATAGGTTACACTTTTGCGCGTAAGTTTTGTATCATTATATTTGCTATGATGCAAGTCTAATG
>SUVK01000081.1 GCA_015062055.1 Akkermansiaceae bacterium | reverse complement strand
ATGCCTTGCTGGCTCTCATTAACCCCTAACCCCATATATTATCATGACCAATTCATTTGTAACAGGCGGCATCGTGGTCGCCAATGCCTTAGCTGTCGTGAGCTTGGCATCAGCCGAAATCAACCCGCTTATCGAGTATATTCAAAATGGTGCTTCAGTAGGTGCCATCATGGGTATCTTCCTCTGGCGCGAAATGAAGCGAGCTGAACGATACGAACACCTCTACGACCAAGAGCGCAAGCTGCGACTCGAAGCCGAGAACAAGTGTGCGAATTGTCCGTTCGTGAAACGCGCGCACGAGGAGTTTATGGATAAGCGAGTTGATGAGCAAAAATGACATCGTTAAGCATTGAAAATAAGCACAAAAAGATGCAAGAAAAAGTAAAAAAGTTCTTGCATCTTGTGCTTAATGTGCTATACTGTAACCATAGAACAAAGCACTAAGTAGCAATGAATAACGAGCATATACACAAGCTGAAAGCCTACGGCATCAACCCCGCCGACTACGATGAGTTCGAGCTGGAGGAAATCGCCGACACCCTGAACACCTACGAGGAAAACAAGGCATACGCCGACAGCTACCGCAAGGAGCTGGAAGCCGGGGCAGAATCAGACAAAAGCTACCACGAGTTCCTACAGGGGATGGCCGACCGCGAAATCATCAGCCTGTATGAAAATTACGGCATCGTGACCAACATCAAAATCGAGGGCTGGGAACCCGCCTCCCGCTAAGGGAGGTGGGCATTAACCTTTTACAACCATGAGCAGTACATCAATCGAAAGAGGAGACATCGTCCGAATAAAGCCGGAATGGCTTGAAGTGGGGGAGAACGGAGAGCAGAAGTATGTGGTTCTGCAAGACTACGGCAATAATCGCGTACTTATCCGAGCCCTCGACACAGGTCTGCCATTACCCCCGGTAAACACCGTAGACATCAACAGTCTCCTATACTGCGGACGAGCCTATCCCAAATATGAACCCGAACAAATACCATCAGGCATGAACGTATACATCGAAGCAAGCTTCACAGTCAAAAGCACGGGTGAGCACAAGACGATAGAAGTCAAGATTAACGAAGACCTCATTCCATTCGGCGTGGCCAAGTTCCTGACCCGCCGCTACGGTGAAATCTCCGGGCTGAGCTTCCACTTCGCAAGAGAAGCTGAGGAGTAAAGCGCAACCCATCGCATCCATCCAGCCTGACGGCAGATGGGTGCTTTTCTTTTGTCTTAATGACTGCGTTATTGCTTTGGGGCAATTTGCAGTACGTATCAAAAAAGAACGCTACATGGCCCCGGCATTGAAAAAGGACGCTGCGGCATTATGGCAAGCTGCCGGAGTCAGGATGGAATAATGCCACGCCGAAAAAAAGCACAGAATATAACTTACCACTTGCAAAGCTCCACAAGTAAGTGTACAAATAGTTCTAATGGAACCGTATCTAACTGAAGAGCAATTGGAAAATCCCTTAAATATTTTGTTCCCAGAAACGAAAGACTGGGTTCGCAATAAGGCTGTGCTTGGGAAATTTAAACCTGATTATTGCAGTCATTCGCTAAAATTGGTTGTTGAGTTTGACGGCTATTTGCATTATACAGATGTCA
Organism: Akkermansiaceae bacterium; assembly: GCA_015062055.1. Classification (GTDB taxonomy): domain Bacteria; phylum Verrucomicrobiota; class Verrucomicrobiia; order Verrucomicrobiales; family Akkermansiaceae; genus Akkermansia. Next base: position 3,788 of record SUVK01000081.1, on the reverse strand, counting down.
ACTCCATTTTGCGCGATGAAAGAAAGAATATCTTGTTTACCCAAAATGGATATAAAGTTGTAAGAATCCCATATTTCGTTCAACTAACGGAAGAAGTGGCTCGACATTTATTTAACGTCGACGTTTCTATCAACTCAAATTATCCTCATGGATTTATTTCCGACAAATCAACTTGCAAATTGCCAGCCAATTTCTGTGAGCTTGGAATTGAGAGATTTAAACAAGACTTACAGCGTTTTGACTTTATCCGAGGTTTAATTATAGATAGTCTCGTCCAGAAAATTGATAAACTAAAGGATAAACGCTTGGTGTTACCGCCATCCCTCGATTATCTAATTGGGTGATTAAATAAATGTTGTTACACCGAGAAAAAGCCGGTGTAGAACCGGCTGAAAGAGGAGGTTTATTCACCCCGGCGCTTGGTAGGAAGCCCGAAGAAGTTATTGCCTCCGATTTGGTAGCCAGTGGCTTTCCAGCTGATGTGGGTGAGGGTGGGGTAAACCTCGCCATTCCACTTGTATCCGCTATCGAGTACGTCTACCTCAATCATCGTGCCTTTGTAGATGCGTATCAGCTGGTCGCCGGGTTCCAGTTTGATATCTTTACTCTTGGGAGTGATGCTTACCGGGGCTTGGCCAGCCTTTTTCAGATTGTAAGTGGTCAGCTTGATTTCGACCACCTCGGCAGCTTCCGGTTTAGTAGGCTCAACGCCGGATTCCTGTACCGGGGCTTCGGCGGTCGGCTCCACGTCCGTCACGGCCTCGTTTAATTCTTCTGCAAGCTCGGCTTCGCGGGCTTCTTCGACTTCCTGCCACAGGGCGGCTTCGATTTCTGCATCGCTGGGAGTTTCTGTTTGAGGCTGCTGCTCTTCATCGTCCATCAGCCACGGGGGAATGACCTCTACGCGTTGAATCGCATCGTTGGTTGACCTGCGGCGAGGTTTGCGCTCAGGGGCGCTCAGCGTGACCTTGAACAGCTTTTCTACCATTTCCCGGTGTTTGGTATGGGGTAGCTCGTATTCGCCGGATATGACCAGCTCTGTGAGCGGCTTGGCAATCTTACGGTCTTTGGTGAATGCCCCGCGCATGTGCTGGCACAGGTAGGTGACTTTCTTGTTTCGCTTCTCCACGAGGGCGCGGTAGGTGGTTCCGCTGGCGCTCTTTACGCGAACTTCGATGTCTGCGCTTACCGACTTTGCTTGTCTTCTTATTCATAAAAACAGGGGGGTAAAAAGTTCCTTTGTATAGTATAAGCTATTTAGTATAAATACGAAAGGTTTTTCTTACTTTTTCTTTTGTGACTGTGAATCAAAATTGGATGACTTTTTCCGTTATGAGAAGAATCGGCACAAAAGGCTTATTCTCAACATCTGCAAGGCAAGCAATGTGATTTGACTGATAGACACCGATTTTTTGCCATTTAAGCCACGGATATTCAGCTAATTGCATGTAATGTGACTGGAACCGCACGAGTCTAAGCGAGTCCTTTTGGCTGCAAAACGGGGGCAACATGGGTGCAAAATCAGCCCGGGAAGTCCGGTTTGCGTTATGAGTTGTGATTTTATAACCCGCTGAAATCAAGGCAAAAAAAAGGAGCGGTCGTTACCGTTTTGTCTTGGTTACGACCGCTCCCATAATAGCAGGGAGGTGATTTGAACACCCGACCAAAGGCTTATGAGTCCTCTGCTCTACCACTGAGCTACCCTGCCGTTTGGCTGCGCATGAAGCGCGTGAGAGAAATATACACGAAAAGAAGGAGCTTGGCAAGACTAAATTTGAGATTTTTTGATTTTTTTTAATTTATGAGAGGAAAGAGGGCGATGACAAAGTTAGAATTATTACAAGAAGAGATTTGTTTTGACAGAGTGGGAGGGTGATAGTAGAATGAGCTGTATGAAACTGGTAAGCTGGAATGTGAACGGGATACGAGCCACTTTGGGTAAGGGGTTGGCGGAGAAAATGGATGAGCTTGCGCCGGACGTGTTGTGCCTGCAAGAGATAAAAGCACGGCCGGAGCAGGTGGCGGATTTGTGGCTGGCGAGCTGGCCGCATGCGGTATGGAATCCGGCGCAGCGCCCGGGGTATTCGGGGGTGTTGATATTATCTCGCGTGGCGCCGTTGAGTGTGAGCACGGGTATAGGTGTAGCAGAGCACGATACCGAAGGGCGCGTGGCGACGATGGAGTTTGAGAACTTTTATTTGGTGAACTGCTACACACCCAATTCGCAGAATGAGCTGGCCCGCTTGCCGTACCGTCAAGAGTGGGATGCCGCTTTCCGGGCCTATGTAAGCGGGTTGGCAGAGAAGAAGTCGGTGGTGTTTTGCGGCGATTTGAATGTGGCTCATCAAGAGATTGATTTGGCGCGGCCGGATGCTAACCATTTCAGCGCCGGTTTTTCGGACGAAGAGCGCGAGGGGTTCACGCAGTTGTTGGGGGCGGGTTTTGCCGATACGTTCCGCAGCTTGCACCCGGATGCCAAGGATGCATATTCTTGGTGGAGTTTTCGTGGTGGTGCCCGTGCCAGGAACGTGGGCTGGCGTATAGATTACTTCTGCGTGAGCGAGAGCATGTTGCCACAGGTAAAATCCGCGAGCATACATGCCGATATTACGGGGTCGGATCATTGCCCGGTATCGATAGAAATTGAGGCGTAATCTGAGGCTGGCCAAAACCGATGAAGGGGTGAGAGCAGCCCGCAAGCCGCGGGCACAACACGCCGGGATGAGATGCCGCAGCGGGAAAAAACAGGAGAGCCGCAAGCTACAGTACAGCCGGTGAGCCGATGGTGGCAACGGGCGTTGAGGTGGCTGGTGCTGGCCTACATAGCTGCCATGCTTTCTCTGCTGACGGTGTGGTTTGCATTTTTTGCGGAGCCGCAGAGGTTGACAGTAGAAGAAGTGCCCGTGCCGTTGAGGGGGTGGGCAGCCACCGCTGCCCCGGTGCGCGTGGTGTTGTTGGCAGATATACATGCCACGGTACACGATGGCCCGCGCTTGGCGCAGATTGTGGCATGTACCCTGCAGCAAAAGCCCGAGGCTGTGCTGCTGTTGGGGGACTATTTCAGTGCACTGAAGCCTGATAATGCTATGTATGCCGCTCAGGTAGCCGCCCACTTGGCACCATTGGCCCGGCATTGCAAGGTGTATTATGTGTGTGGTAATCACGATATGGGCGCGGCCGGTAAGCAATTGCGGGCAGAGTTTAAAAAGGCGGGCTTTGTGCCGCTGGAAAACGCTGAGCATGTGCTGACTTTTTCGAATGGGCAAAAAGTAAAATTGCGGGGGCTGGCTTTCATGCCCGAGCCTCAGAGTGCCGGCTCATACGGGGCGTATGCCAAACGGCAGGAGCGCCGCTTTGCCCGTGAAAAATTGCCACCTGATATGCCTTTGCTGGTGGCGACGCACTCGCCGTACTATTTTTTGCACTATAATATGAATGCAGATTTGGTGGTAGCCGGGCATACTCACGGCGGGCAGGTTTGTGCCCCGGGGGGGACTCCGCTGGTTGCCGATGCGCCATGGACCCGCGCTACAACCCGAGCCGGTATGCACCACGGCAAAAGTGGTAGCCCGGTATATGTGACACGCGGGTTGGGGTTGAGCCGTATGCCGATACGTATGTTTTGCCCGCCTGAGATTACAGTTTTGTTGTTGCAACCGGCATCGCTGAATTGCAAGACCAAATGCGACAGTAAGTGATTTTTCTTCAATTTACGCTGCAATTTTGAGAAAATGGAGCTTTTCTGTTCGTGCCATGTGGCGTGCTGATTTGCCTTTAAAGATGCGTCG
>SUVK01000080.1 GCA_015062055.1 Akkermansiaceae bacterium | reverse complement strand
GACGCATCTTTAAAGGCAAATCAGCACGCCACATGGCACGAACAGAAAAGCTCCATTTTCTCAAAATTGCAGCGTAAATTGAAGAAAAATCACTTACTGTCGCATTTGGTCTTGCAATTCAGCATTTGAAAAAACTACCATATATTGCGCACAAATGCCGGCAGTCGGGTCTGAATCTGCATATGAAACCTCGACTTTCACGCTCCCTGCTGCGATTAATGGCAGGCGTTGTAGTGGCATGTGCCTATACGGTGCAAGCCGATGATTTGACTTGGAACGGCCAAGCCGGCTCCAACGTATGGAATACCGATACCACTAACACACCGTGGCAAAATACCACGCCCTCTGCGGTGCCCTTTGCGACCGGTGATAATGTCACCTTTGCCCCCCCGGCAGGTGCCGTTACCAACACGGTTCAGCTCGGCGAAGCGCTGCAGGCCGGTACCATGACGGTAGAGGGTGATTACACCTTCGAAACCACGGCCGAGAGCAGCATTGCTGCCGGGTTTGCAGGTGCCGGCACCATCACCAAGAGTGGTGAGGCTCTCCTCTTGCTTGATGCAGCCGATACCACAGTGACCGGCCCCGAGCTTGCCGTGGCTGAGGGTAATATGGCATTGGCCGGTACGGGTACATTCAACGGCATTTCTTCTATGGCCGAGGGTACCGAGCTTACCGTGGCCGAGGGGGCCGATATCACCTTTGCCGATTCGGTAACCGGTACCAATGTTGCCCTGCAAGGCAAAATGAACCTGCAGAGTGGCAATTCTACCCTCAACGGTGTTAACGGCAGCGGTTCGCTCAGTGTGGCCGATGCCGCAACGTTGGCTTTGGCAGAGAACTCGATGGTGGGTACCTTCGAGAATGCCGGTACTGTCACTGCTGCTGCCGATTTGCTGATTGAAGAAAATGTGGTAAATGGTGGTACTGTAACGGCTAAGCGCCTTATTTTGAATAATGGCGGCACCTTTACCGCCCTTAAGACAGATAACCTGGTGTTGGGCTCAACCTTGAGTGCCGAGGCTCCCGTTGTTACTGCGGGTCAAATAGGAGCTGCCGGCGGTGTGGGGATGGATATTGATATAACCCGTGTTACCCGTGCCTCCGGCGATTATACACTGGTGAGCAGTACAGACTTGGGTGCCACCACCTACACCCTTACAGATGCCACAGCCGAGCGCTTTTTGCAAGATGGCTTCATTGCTGTGCTCACGCAAGAACAAGAGGGCTTGGTGCTGAGCCTCGATACCACCAACAGCGGTTACTACAAGCGCCATACAACCTCTGCTAACGGTAAAGCAGGCGCGGCTTTGTTAGATGAAGCCTTCGGCACGCTCGACCCGCAGGCCGATGCCGACCGCTACCCCGACCTTGCCGGTGCCCTCAACGCGATGGATGCTTACATAGCTGACGAAAACGCCGGCGCGGCAGATGCTTTGGCTGCCTCGGTTGCCGGGGCCGGTATTGCCAATCTTAATGTGGCTTGGCGCGGGCAGATGGAGCGCCAACTGCGCAGCATTCGCAACCGTGTGAGCACCCTCAACGGCGGTATCGGTTGCCCCACCCGCGTGGCTGCCACCTACGACCCCAAGAGTGGTATGCCCTGTGAAACCGAACCCGCCACACAATACACCTTCTGGGCTAATGCAGAGATAGACCACACCAAGCTCTCCGGCGGTTCAGACCCCGGTTACTCCCTCAACAGCATAGGTGGTACTGCCGGCATGGTGATGCATGTGAACGAGGACCTCGCCGTTGGTGCTGCCTTTACCGGTATGCACGGCCGACTCGGGGTAAAAGGCTATGGCAGCGATGCCTCGGGCGATTTGGATGCCTACTACGGCTCCTTCTTTGCCCGCATGGATAGCGGTTGCTGGTCTCACTCGCTTATCGGCTCGGTCGGCTTTGCCGATATCTCGCTCGACCGCCGTGTCGCCTTCCCCGGTGGCGGCTATACTACCCATGGCAGTGCAGATGGCCTCAGCTTCGGTATCATGTACGAGGTGGCTCGCAGCTACAAGCTTAACTCCGACTCAATAGCAGAGGCCTGGTGGCAGCCCGTATTTAATATCTCTTACATTCACAGTCAGGTAGATGGCTATACGGAGTCCGGCTCCGATGCCGCCCTCTCCGTCGGTAAGCAAGAGAGCAATAATGTTATCTTCGGCCTCGGTGCCCGTATGCAGGGTATTGTCGGCCAAGACTGGCTCAATACTCCCGCCATTATGGAGGCCCGCGTGCTTGGTAAGGCCATTGCCGGGCGAACCGAGGGCTCTGCCGATGTCGCCATACCCGGCCTTGCCGAGTCTGCCTCCATCCACGGGGCCGACCCCGGTAATTTCGGTGTCGAAATCGGCGTGGGCTTCAGCATTCCTCTGGGTAAAGATTGCGGTTCGCTGATTATGGACTGCTCTGCCGAGTTCTACTCCGAGCAAACCTCCGTTACCGGTGTGCTTGGGTATCAATGCTCCTTCTGATGCCATAATTTCCTCCCCTCCCTCTCAAGGGCTGACATAACGGTAACAAAAATCCGCCGGCAGGGCTGTTCCCTGCCGGCGGTAAATACGATAAAAAGGGGGCGTAATCAGTCCGACTTTCTTTCGCCATACTCGCGCAACGTGGCGTTGCCGTAGTATTTGGCCTTTTTCAAGGATTTCAGAGTACTGAGAATCGTTTGAATCTCCTCAGAGGCGATTTCGCTCAGCTCATCGTATTTATCCGGGTCGATTTTTCTTAAGTATCTGACCAAGACGGAAGCATGCGTGTCTAACAGATCTATGATTTCGGCCACATCTTTTGCACTCTGCGCATCTTTGATGGATTGCAATAAAACGCCGGTCACCTCAAAGTCTTTCAAAATAAGTGCCACGCAGCTCATGGATACAAGCTCGATTTCTTCTGCGTCCGTTGGCTCTGTGCCGACTTTCAGTATCATCAATGCTGCCTTAACTGTTAAGGGCATATCTTCGACTTCTGTTTGCATAATAGCGGCAATGTTGGCGCTGTCACGCTTCTCATTGGCCGCAACTTTAGCTTTCATTTTATCGATGTCTGCATCGGTCAGCCCGCTTTCTTGGCTTAACTCATGCAGAATCTGACTGCGCATAATATAAACAGAGGCCAGCTCGATAGCTGCAAATTCGGCAAAAGGCTCGCCCATGGAGTCTTCGAGCTGCTCGATTTTTTTGCTGACAATATCTGTCATTTCAATGTATTGCATAGCCAGCTCGTGGCTTTCTTTTGCACCGGCTTGTGCCGGTTGAATCATAGCAAGTGCGGGTACGGCGCACAAGGCTGCGGCTGCATAGTTTGTAATACGAGACATATTTTTAAGTGTTGTATATGTTGTTATTTAGGGGATGAGAGAGAAAAAATCACGCTGTTACATGCACGGTATTCTCAGCTGACAGTATATACCATTATTCGGGTAATACAAGCGAGAAATAGGAAAAATGTGCGGCCCTATGTGATTTTGCGAAATTTTTCAGTATGGACTCGAGTGTCAGTATAAAAGATGTTCACAGTAAGCGCGCAAATTATCGCAGCCGTAGTAATTTTGTTTTTTTAATCGGAGAATGGCTTCTTTCATCTTAACAAAATCCTTCTGCATTGTTTTGGCGACTTTTTCGTAGGCTTCTCTATCCAGGCCTGCCATGTGGGTAGATATTACCGTAACTTGAGGGTTTATTTTGTTGAGAAGTAAAGCTGCATTTTCAGCACTTTCGTTGTCATGAATACACTGTAAAACGCCGACAGACAAGTTGAGCGCGGCATAAAGCAGGCCTGCATCGGCATATAGGGCCATTTCATGCGACTCATTCTCCTTACATAGGCCGTAGCTGATAGCCATATGATTGATTACGGCTTTAACGGATACTCTCGTCTTATCGTTCGCGTTTTTTACCAGTTCTTCGAGTATGGCTGTGTTTTTGGTGTAATATTCATGTATTGTGCTTGCCAGCAGCTCATGAGCATCTTCCGGTAAATCGGAAATTTCGCTCAGCTCGATTAAGATATTCCTTTTTTGGATAATATATGAGCCCAGCATAATAGCGATATAATCTGCAAGCGGTTCGGTAGCATGAAGGCTTAACTGCTCGAGGTGTCTGTGGGCCATTTTCTCGAGTTCAACATATTGCAGTACCAACTCGGTGCTATCTGTTTGATTTGCCTGTGCGGGTATAATCGTAGCGATGACGGGTACGGCACAAAGCGCGGCGGCGGTATAGGTGGTGAGACGTGACATGATATGAGGGGGGGGATTAGGTGAGGATTAGGTAAAATGTGTTTCGGTTGTTGAGCTTAGATTCGATTCACGAAATTGTTGCCAGCATTTGCAGCAACTTGGCGGCAATGTGGTTGCGTATGGCGTTGCGGGGCAGGCCGGGCAGGTGCAGGGTTTCGGTATGCACGGGGCGGGGGGCACCCCGGCGGGCAAGGGCAATGCAAATGGTGCCCACGGGGGGCTCGCCCTCTGCTGCGGTGGGCCCGGCATTGCCCGTCACCGCAATACCGATGTCGGCCCCGGCCTTGCGCATGGCACCTTGAGCCATGGCTGCTGCTACCGGCTCGCTGACAACGGTGTGTTCTTCGATAAGCGCGGGCGGTATGCCCAGCTCGCGTTCTTTTGCCTCGTTGCAATAGGTTACCCAGCCGTAGCGAAATGCGGCAGATGCCCCCGGTACCCCTGTGATGGCAGCGGCAATGAGGCCGCCGGTGCAGCTTTCGGCTGTGGCAACTGTGAGCCCTGCTGCTTGCAGGTTTTTAACGGCGGCAAAGGCCATCAATTCAAGATTCGTATCCATGATGAATTTTGAGATTTTGAATTTATTCGGGCATTTGAATGGCAACGGTAGCAAAGGCGGCCATGCCTTCTCTGCGGCCCAGTGCCCCCAGCTTCTCGTTGGTGGTGGCCTTTACCCCCACTCGCTTGGGAGAGATGCCGAGTATGGGCGCGAGCGTCTCTTTCATTTGCGCCACAAAGGGCATTATCTTGGGCGCCTCGGCAATAAGCGCGCAGTCGGCGTTCACCATTTTGCCCCCTTGTGCATGCAGCAGCTCTACGGCTTTCTCCACTATGCGCAGCGAGCATATGTTGAGGCAGTTGTCATCATTCGGCGGAAACCAGTAGCCGATATCCGGCTCGCCGATGGCGCCCAATATAGCATCTGCCAGCGCGTGGCATAGTACATCGGCATCGCTGTGGCCGGCTAAGCCTTTGGTTTCGTGCACCTTCACCCCGCCCAGCCAAAGCGGCCGCGGCGTGGCAGAGAATTGATGTATGTCGTATCCGAGACCTACGAGGGTTATCATATTTGATTTTGAGATTTTTGATTTTGAGATTTATTATTTAACGCGTTGGTATAATTAAAAATTAGAAACTAAACTTTATCATATAACGAGATTGTGATTGCATAACTTGTTTATTTGTAGTACAATAAATAAGCTAAAACACGTACTTACAAAAAGAAGCTATGCAA
>SUVK01000079.1 GCA_015062055.1 Akkermansiaceae bacterium | reverse complement strand
GACGCATCTTTAAAGGCAAATCAGCACGCCACATGGCACGAACAGAAAAGCTCCATTTTCTCAAAATTGCAGCGTAAATTGAAGAAAAATCACTTACTGTCGCATTTGGTCTTGCAATTCAGCAAGTCAAAAATTGCAACGCGGGGGTAATTCCTGTCGTTTTTCTTGCTTTTTTTCAGCTTGTTTCTGACTATTTTGGCAGAAAAAAGTTATTGTCGCGTTTTTTGCTTGCATTGGCGCGGTAATGGGAGTAGAAGAGTAGCGTATGCCTACAACCATAGAAAATTTGAAGACCGCCATTATCGGCGAGAGTACGGCTTGCGCCATGTATGCTTCTTTTGCCAGCAAAGCCTTGCAAGAGGGCTACCCGCAAATTGCCAAATTGTTTGAAGCCACCTCTGCTACAGAGCGCATTCACGCTGCCAACCACACCAAGGCTTTGGTGAAGATGGGCGAGCAGCCTATCGAATACGATATGAGCTGGCATGTGGGTACCACGCTTGAGAACCTCAAAGAGGCTTTCAAGGGTGAGACCTACGAGTACAGCGAGATGTATCCGCCCATGGTGGCTCAGGCAGAGGCCGAGGGCGCCAAAGATGCCCTGCGCAGCTTCAACTGGGCTCTGGAGGCCGAGAAAGTGCACGCTGCCATGTACGCAGAGGCTATTCGACAGCTGGAGAGCGGCGAGCCGCTCAACCTGCCCGCCGGCTATGTCATTTGCCCGTTGTGTGGCGACACCTTCCCGGTAGAGACCGCCCCAGACAAGTGCCCGCTGTGCAACATGCCCAAGGCTAAGTACATTTCTCTTCCGTAAGATAATACGGTTTCCAACCATTCAAACAAAAAAGGCGGGTGTTCTACCCGCTTTTTTCGTCCCCCTGTGTTCACCATTGCCATGAGTGGATGATGTGTTCTATGGCCGTGCTGCGTGGGGATGCCGGGTTGCTTTGTTTGCCCATGGCGGTATGCAATACCGGTATAATCAGTAGCACAAGCAGGGTAATAAACGGCACCATCAACCCGATGCCTCGCAACACTCGCTTGGCAGAGCGGTTGCGTATGCGCCGCCGTATGCTAAGAATAATGCCGATTAGGCTGATGAGCATGAAGGGATAAAACGCCGTGAAATGCGGTTGCTTCATTATGCAGAATGACACCACAAAAACAAGAACAAAGGCTATGCTCAAGCTTGTGTTAATGCTGACCTTTCTGCTGCGGCGTATTTTGCGGAAGGGTCGCAACCACATAAACAACAACAAAAGACCGGGTATGAGCGCCACCATGGGCGGTACCCAACTTTGGCAGAAGCCCGGTAAGATGCCCACAAATATGTGCAAGGGCTCCGTATACAAAAGACTGTTATGCCATCCTCCCCAATTGCTCTCAAAAACCGGTTGTATCAAAGCGGCGCATGACGGGTTAAAGCCTGTGACCAGCATTATCACTACCCAAGGGGCTGTTATGCCGCCTGTGCAATAGGTTGCACTTGTCAGGCGTTTCCCTTGGTTTACCCACAGCATGTGCCCTATGACCGGCAGCCAGTACACAACAACCATGGGGGTGGTCATTAGGGCCACGGTAACACCCAACCCGGCAAGGAAAAGGTGCCGTGGCGGGAAGTAATCTTTCTTGCCCCTCGCCCATACCAACAGATGATACATGCTGATAGTTTGCAACACCAAATTCAGCTCGCTCGGCCCCGCCCATAAATCCGAGCAATAGACAAACATGAGTCCCGTGATGGCCCATGCCGTGCTGCGCCGCACAAAAAGCGAGGCGGTCTTCAAACAATACAACAGCCATATGCCGATGGCCACACTGTGCAATATCAACACCCCCGCCGCATGCCCCCAACTCAAACTTGCCCCCAGCCATATCTCGGCATACCACAAGATGCCCCCGCATGCGTCTGCCGTGCAACCGCACTCCGGTGTAAACCGCATCACCAGATAGCTCATGACAGCAAAAAACAACCACGCACTCATTTGCTCGTGCTCATGCAGTACGGCGTTGATGCCCGGTCTATATACGGATGTGTGCTCTCTTGTTGCCATTTACGTCCTTCCATTCTAAAATAACGCACGCCTCTCGTCAAGAAAAAAGCATGCTTTTTCCACCCTTGCTGAGTTTATAACAACGGATGGATAAAACGGTTTGCAGTTGTCGATACAACCGTTTTTGAGCGAGCCTCAGTGAGGGGGCGTCAGATGCCGATGAGATGTACTCCTTTTTTATACGCAGACCTGTGGTGGCGATATGTGTGGCGCTCATGCTGGTGTTGGGCGGTTTGATAACGGCGCTATCGCTGCCGGTGGCGCAGTACCCCGATATCGTGCCGGCAGAGATAAGTATCAGCACGTCATTTCCCGGGGCAGATTGCCAAACGGTGGTAGACTCGGTTGCTTCTCCCATCGAGCAGCAAATGAGCGGGGTGGAGGGCCTGGAGTACATGACATCTACCTCTGCCAACGATGGCAGCATGAGCCTTTCGGTGGTGTTCGATGTCGGTAGCTCGGCAGATATGGACCAAGTGTTGGCCTACTTGCGCTATGCTCAATCTTCATCTCAATTACCGGCCGAGGTGCAGCAAATGGGCGTTACCATGAGGACGCTCAGCGGGCCTCCCATGCTGTTGTACGTATTGCGCGCCCCGCAGGGCGATTACGATGCGGTGTGGTTGAGCAATTATGCCTACATTAACTTTGTGAATCCGCTGCTGCGCACCCCCGGGGTGGGCAATGTGCAGGTGTTCGGTGCCGGGGAGTATGCCATGCGCATTTGGCTGCATCCGCAAAAAATGGCAGCACTCGGTATCACGGTACAACAGGTCCAAAATGCACTGCAACAGCAGAACCGTGTGAACCCGATTGGTAAAATCGGTGCTCAGCCAGCGCTGCCCGGCCAACAGCTCACGTATACGGTGCGCACGCATGGCCGCTTGCAAACGGTAGAGGATTTCCAAAATGTCATTCTGCGGGCAGATGCCGACTCTTTGGTGTACCTTAAGGATGTGGCGAGGGTTGAGTTGGGCTGCCAATCTTATAACATGAGCTCGTCTTTCAATGGCGAGCCCTGTGCCATTATTGCCATCTCGCAGAGCCCCGGCAGTAATGCGCTCAAAACGGTGCAGGCGGTTGAGACCACCTTGCAGGGGCTTTCGTTGGCCCCCGGTCTGGAGCTGCAGCAGGCGCTGAATACCACGGCCGGGGTCAGCTTGGGGATTAAAGATATTTTGGTGACTCTGGGCGTGGCGCTTGCTCTGGCGATTTTTGTGGTGTTCGTCTTTTTGCAAGGTTGGCGTGCTACACTGATACCGCTTACCGCCGTGCCGGTGAGTGTGGTGGGTACCTTTGTCTTTTTCCCGCTTTTCGGGATGGAGGTGAACACCATTTGTCTCATGGGGCTGGTGCTTGCCATCGGCTTGGTGGTAGACGATGCCATTGTGGTGGTAGAGGCGGTGCAGTCTCATATAGATGCCGGGGAGTCTCCTCGCGGGGCGACTTTCGCTGCCATGAAAGAGGTGTCGGGGCCGGTGGTTGCTACGGCTTTGGTGCTTGCGGCGGTGTTTTTTCCGTGTATGTTGCTGCCGGGGATTACCGGGCGATTGTTTGCGCAATTTTCTGTAACTATCGGGGTGTCTATTCTTATATCGGCGTTTACGGCTTTGAGTTTGAGCCCGGCGTTGGCGGCGTTGTTGCTGCGGCCTCGCGCTGCGGGCGGCGGGGCGGTGGTGCGTGCCGGCTCGGTGTTTAACCGGGCGCTGGCAAAAGTGCGCGAATGGTTTGGGGGCGTATCTCGCACCTTGATTCGGCGCGGGGCGCTTACCGGGCTCTTATTGTTGGGGGCGACTCTGTGTATTTACCCGGTTGCAAAGAAGGTGCCGGGGGCGTTCTTGCCCAATGAAGACGAAGGTTATTTTTATGGCTCTTTGCAAATGCCTTATGCTTCTTCGCTGGAGGCGACAGAGCAGGGGAGTGCCCGCATCGTTGAGTTGCTGAAACGCGAGCCGTCTGTTGAAGGCGTGCTGATGGTCAACGGGTTTAATCTGCTTACCGGTGTGCAAAGCTCTAACAATGCCTTTTTCTTCGTAGCGCTCAAACCCTGGCATGAGCGCGCGGCTGCCTCGCAAAGCGGCGCTGCTCTCTCTGCACGCTTGAATCAACAGTTGAATGCTCTCGATACCGGCGGTATCGCATTTACCACTACCCCGCCTCCCATCCCCGGTGTGGGCGCGTCCTCCGATGTTACCTTTATGCTCGAAGACCGCGCCGGCAATGGCCCCGAATACCTGGCTGCGCAAACCGCCTCCTTTGTCGCGGCTGCTTCGTCTCGCCCCGAAATTGCCGCCGTGCAAAATCTCATGGCTGCCGATACGCCGCAATATCTGCTGCGTTTCAATGTGAAAAAAGCGCTCTCGCAAGGGGTGGACCCCGATGCTGCGTTGTCCACGCTGCAAACCTTCCTCGGCAGTGCCTTTGTTAATTATTTCAACCGTTTCGGTTACCAATACCAAGTTTTCATGCAGGCCGATGCCGAAAGTCGCATGAATATTCAAGATATGGCTGCGTTTTATCTCCCCGGGGCCGGTGGTGCTCAAGTGCCGCTCAATTCCTTGGTCGATGTGCAGCTCTCTTACGGCCCGGAGTTCCTGATGCGTCAAAATATGTACAATGCCTCCATGCTTAATGTGTCTGCTGCCCCGGGCTATACGGCAGAGCAGGTGATGTCTGCGCTGGAAGAAACCTTTGCCCGCTCCATGCCCAACGGTATGGGGTTCTCATACTCCGGTATGAGTTATCAAGAGAAAAAGGCCTCGCAAGGCGTGAGCCCGGCCGGTATTTTTGCCTTGTCGGGTATCTTTGTCTTCCTGCTGCTGGCTTCGTTGTACGAGAGCTGGTCTCTCCCGCTTTCCATTGTTCTTTCGGTGCCTATTGCCATTTTGGGGGCCTTTGCTACATTGTGGCTCTGTGGGGCAGAGCTCGATTTGTATGCCGAAATCGGCCTTATCATGCTCATTGGCCTTGCGGCGAAAAACGCCATTTTGGTCGTAGAGTTTGCTCAAGACCGCTTGGCGGAGGGCATGCCGTTGTTGCAAGCTACTCTCGCCGGGGCCGAAGCGCGTTTGCGCCCCATTCTCATGACCTCACTTGCCTTTATCTTGGGCTGTATCCCGCTGGCTCTCGCCTCCGGCCCCGGCGCAGTAGCCCGTCAGTCCGTCGGTATTACGGTTATCGGTGGTATGTGTGTGGCCACTTTTATCGGGGTGTTCTTTATCCCTTTCTGCTATTATACGGTTGCTCGACTGAGAAAGCAAAAGTGAGCCGTTTTTCTTTCACTTTTCTTGCGCATTTTCTGCTTGTTTTCAGAAAATGCGCTTTTTTGTGCAGAAAAATAAAATTTTCTTGCGTTGTATTTTCAAGGGTTTATGAAAAATGTGATAAAAAAGTGAAAATTTTTAGAAAAATCGGCTTGACGTTCGGTCTCGTTTCTGGTAAGATTCTCGGCACACCGTCACGGTGAA